>NZ_JBQEQF010000001.1:0-303112 GCF_052046035.1 Paenarthrobacter sp. 22069
CAGCTGATATGTAGATCTCGTTGTCAAGAGTGCATGGATGAGCGGCTCCTGGGTTTGGTTCCCGGGGGCCGCTCATCGTGTGCCGGCCGGTTGTGATGCTGTGGGGGGCGTGGCGAGTCTTTTTCGACTGGGGCAGTGTCAGGCTGACATTCGCGGGTTGGTTACCGCATGACGATTTGTTCGGCTGGAGCGTATCGGTGTCTAGGATCGAGCGTCGATGGTGGTTTGGACCGTCTGCTCATAGCTGAAGCCCGAGTTGGCTCCGGGTGCTGTCATCGCCCCCCGCAACTGCTCACTGTCGGCGGGCAGGTTCCGGGTCAGGCCGCTTTCATGTGTTGTCCTTCCTGGAGCGGGGCGGCCAGTGACCAGCACCAAGCGGCGAGTTCGCGGGCGATCGCCGTGTTGGCCTTCACTGACATTTTGTGGCGTTCATCGAAGTGTTCCCATTTGCGGTGCAGCCGGTGGTTTCCTTCGAGGGCCCGGATGCGGGTTGCCGGCGCGACCAGGTCAAGTTGGCGCAGCAGCCGTTCTCCGGGCCGGGCGTAGGGGCGGCGGTGCTGCCAAGCCGCTTCGATGAGGAGTTTCCGGGCATAGGTGTTGCCGGCTTTGGTGATCGGGCCCTGGTGCCGGGACTGGCCGGAGGATTCTTCGCTGGGGACCAGACCGAGATAGGAGCCGATGGATGAGCCGGTGAAGCGGGTCCAGTCACCGATTTCCACGGCCAGACCGAACGCGGTCGTGAGCTGGATGCCGCGTAAGCACATCAGCGCGTCAATCACTGTTGCGTAGCGGCACGCCGCCGCTGTGATGGTGATCTGTTTGTCGATGCGAGCCAGATGCGCTGCAAGCAGCTCGGCCTGCTCGACATCGGCGTCGTAGGTGAACTGCAGCGCCGGGTCGTGAAAGCTCTGGCGGTGCAGCCACCGACTGTGTTCTGTAGTCCACCTGCTGTCCTTGGGGTAGCGGATCCCGTGCCGGAGCAGGACGGCGTTCACGTGCTGCCGGGCATGCGCGAGGTCTTTGGCGGTGCCCGAGCGCAGCCGGGACAGGTCCCGCAACGCCTCTTCGTCCGGCTCCGGGATGCGGACTTCGGTGACCGAGCCGACCGCGAGCATCTCAGCCAAAACCCGGGCATCCCGCCTGTCGGTTTTTACCCGGTCCCCGGGAGCGCGCAGCAGCTTCGAGGACGCCGCCACCACACAGTTGATGCCCGCGGCCCGCAGGTGCCGGGCCAGTACAAACCCTGTCGGGCCTGACTCATAAACGACCTTGACGGGCGGCTCGAATCGCCGGACCCACTCCAGGATCAGGGCCGGGTCAGCGGCCATCGTGTGGAGACTGATTTCACCAGTGCCTGGGTTCAGCGCATGGCCGACGACATTGACCGCGTGAACATCCAGACCAATGAAAGTATGCTCAAACATAGCCGGGACCTCCCAAACCTCACATGTGGCACTACCATTGCACCCCCAATGAGCCTCGCAGGCCACGGGAGCCGCCAATGGCAACCCACGGACCCTGTGAAACAGAAGGCCCCGGCCCCCCATGCTCCCGCCAGAACCTGCCCTTCCGGGATAAGGGACATCACTGCCGGGAACAGGTCCTGCAGCGGCCAGATCCCTCTCAGGGCCGCCGATCACATCAAGCCGGCGCTGCAGGACCGCCCGGCGATAATGGACCGACCCCGGACGGGCAGGTTCTGTTCCTCTTCATATCGTCTAGGACTGCATCGCCACGACGACGGCGGCCGGCGCCTTCCAGCGCCCGGCCGCCTTTGTCCACATAGGCCCACTTCAGGCTCCCCGGCGTGCCGGCCCGCCCCATAGCGTGGGCGCATGCCGATACTTTCCCGCCATCACCGTGACGGCCCCGGGTGGCCCACGGGCACCCCTCGCCAGGGACGCCGTCCCGGATACCGTCCCTTCCGCTCCCGGTTTGCCGGCTGGCTGAGCCGCAACCGCCGCCTCGGTGCAGCGTTGCTGTTCTGCGCCGCGGCCGCCATCACGGTCCAGCAGCTTACTCCAGCACCGGTATCCACCGTCACGGCCCTTGCCGCTGCCAGGGATCTTCCCGCTGGCACCGCGATGACGCCAACGGACTTCGCCCGTGTCCAGGTGCCGCCCGGGATGATGGCTGCAGGATTCCTCCGGGACGACGCAGCTGCCGCCGGGAAGCAGCTTGCTGCCCCGATGCGCAAAGGCCAGCTCCTCACCGACGCCCAGCTCCTGGGTCCCGGGCTCCTGGCCGGGACGCCTCCCGGCTCCGCCGCCGTTCCCCTGCGCATGGCGGATGCGTCGTCCATCCAGCTGGTGTCCCCCGGCCAGTTGGTCAATGTGGTGCTGACATCCGCCAGCGGGTTCGACCAGCAGGGTCCATCCGAGGTGCTCGCCTCCGGCGTTCCGGTGCTGTGGACTTCGAACAAGGGTGCACAGAGTGGCCAGTGGCTGGGCACCACCGAGACGGACGGACTGATCGTCGTGGCAGCTACGGCGGAGCAGTCCTCCCGCCTGGCCGGTGCCTCCACCCAGGGCAGGCTGTTTTTCGTACTGGTCAGCCCGCCCTAAACCACTGTGGAACCCCTAAGCAGCGGGTCCGGTACCATCTGCACCGGCGCAGGCAGGCCCTCAGCCCCAGTGCGGCGGCCGCTGTTCCTTCAACCAGGTGTCGTGGTCATCGTCCCGGTCACCCCAGCTGCGGGCGTCGTCCTCGGCGGCCTTGCTCGGAAGGATGTCCCCGGTGCCGGCCTTGGCCGTCCGGGCGGCAGGCTCTTCAGAAGCCGGCTTCGCGGAGTCACCTGCGTCACCTTGGGTTTCCGGTCCCGCGGTTCCGTTGCCGTGTAAGGCGTTGTCGTTCACAGTGTTGCCGTTCATCCCGTTCTCGTCCCGGTGTGTTTCGTCCCCGCGCATAAGTCCTCCACCGATCTCGTTGGCGGCCAGGTCTTCCTCCGGCGCGCTGTTCGCTGTTGGGGAGTCTCCAGTCGGGGAAGCCGCTTCCCTGTTGTCCGCGGCGCTGGCCCGGCGTCCCTGGCCGTTCCGGCCGAAGCCGGCGCCGGAGGCGTCCGTTCCCGCCTGGTGCCCGTTCATGCCCGCTTCCTGCTGGCTCCCGCTGTCATTACCCCGGTCTTCGCTGGGCAGGTAGGAAACACCGGCCGGCGAAGAAGCGGCCATTCCATGGAACGCCTGGTCGAAGTCGTCGTCAAGGAATCCCGCAGACGGCGTGGTCCTTGCCGGCAACACCATCTTTTCCAGGCCAAGGTAACCGGCGATGCGGTCCGCGCAGGTCGACGGATCGGTGAAGACCTCGATGGTCCACAGCGGCATGTACCGCCACCCCAGCCGCTCCAGCAGTTGGGGCCGCAGCCGGCTGCGTTCACGGACGCTCATGGTGCGGTACTGAGCGGTGCCGTCGGACTCGATGGCCACGGGCCGCGGCAGGTCCGACTCGTCCTGGCCCATGGTGTTGAGGGGGTCGGCGGCGGCAACAACGTCAATGGCGCCGTCGTACTGGTGCCAAACCCTCGCCCCGCGGGCCCGGAGCCGGTCGCCCAGGTCCGCCACCAACGGATCCGCGCCCAATGCCTGCTCGCTGGCGGCCGCACGGGACGCGGGGGTACCCAGGTCGGTGTTGCCCGAAATTTCCCGGTCCAGCAGCGTGTACAGGTCCACGGCACCGTGCGTGAGCCGGGTGTGGTCCAGGTCCTCGGGACGGAAGCAGGTAAGCACGTGCATGGAGCGGCGTGCGCGGGTCATGGCCAGGGCGAATTTCTCCCTGCCGCCTTCCGCGGAGAGCGGCCCGAAGTTATGCAGCGCCCGGCCGTGCGGGGTCCGCCCGAATCCCGGCGAAAATATGACGTGGTCGCGGACCAGTCCCTGGGCCCTTTCCAGGTCAACCACCCGGAAGGACTCCGGTCCGGCACCGAAGAATCCGGCCAGGCCCGGCTGGTTGGACAGCTGGAGCCGGATGGACTCGCCAATACGCGCTGCGTGCCGGAGGCTGGCGGTGACCACGGCGAGGGAGGTCCGCGGGCGCATGCGTGCGTGCTCGAAGACCAGCTCCACGACGCGGTTGACCTCGGCCACCACGGATTCCACGCCTTCGTGGTCGGCGCTGGGAAGCCCGGTTCCGTCTGGGAGGTATTCCACCAGCAGGGAGCGGTCCAGCCCCGTCGCGGACTGGCCTTCCGGCAGCCGGCGCAGGCCGCCGTCGTAAAAGTTCTTGCTCAGCTGCAGGACGAGGTCCTCGTCCACGGCACGGTACACCACGTTCAGCTGCCACACGGGCAGCACGGCCGACAGGGCCGTGAAGGCGCTCTCGACGCGCTGGTGCGCCGACTCGCCGGGCGCGAGCCGTTCCACGCCCACGGTGAATGTCCGTGGCGTGGCGATGCGGGAATCACCGAAGGCGATGACCTGCCGTGCGCGGGCGATCGAGGGCAGGACCGCCTGCAGGGAGGTGGCCTCGGCGTCGAGGATCACGACGGCGTCGAAGTGCTGTTCCGCCGGAAGCAGGCCCGTCATCAGGTACGGGCTGACGGACCAGACCGGTACCAGGCTGCCGATCAGGTCGGGCGCCTGGGCGGTCAGTGCCGGCAGGGAGACCCGCCCGTCCTTGAGCAGGCTGCGCAGGAGGTCCGCCTGGCGCGGCTGGGCGGCGATGGCGCTGCGCCACCGTTCGGCCAGGTCCCACCGAAGCCGGGCGGCGCCGCTGGCGATGTGGGCGTTGTCGGCCAGCCGGTACTCGGCCTCGAGTTGGCGCAGGGCCTCGCCGTCGGACATGGCCAGGTAGTCGTCGCCGCTGATCATTGCCTCAAGTGCGGACTGCCACCAGGCAAGTTCGAGTTCGGCGGCGACGGAGCCTTCCGGGACTTCCCGTTCCGCGAGGTCGGCGAGGAGTTCCCCGAGGCCGTGTTCGCGCATGTTCTCAATGAGAAGCGTCCGCTCGGGCAGGGTCTTGAGGGTGTCGGTGTCCGCCACCAGGCGCTCAAGCCGTGCCATCAGCCTGGTGTAGGGGACGGTGGCGAGGGATCCGCCGTCTTCCGTGTGCTGCAGGGCCTCGCCGAGCTGTCCGAGCTCGCCGTCCAGGGAGCGGTACATGGCGTTCATCTCGGCAAGGCCGGATGGGACCGCCGGGTGCCGTTGCGTGGTGGCATAACCGGCCCAGAGGGCCCGCTGCTCCTGGACGAGCACCAGCGACGAGTGCAGGTCCGCGATGTGCACGCCGGGGCGGACATATTCCTTCGCAACCCGCCGAAGCCTGGAGCGCTGCATGGCGGTCAACTCGATGCCGCGTTCACGGCGCCAGGCAGACGGCGCCGTGGCGGAGATCAGGTCCGTCACCGGCCGGTCGAAAATGTCCGGGGTGAACTTGTCCAGGCTGCCGCGGACGGCAACGAGCAGCTCCAGCTGCTCGCCCCACTCGGCGAACGATTCGCCCAGGCGGATCTCGGCGTGCTCCGCAACTGCCTCCATCCGGTCGCGAAGGGCGGGCAGGCTCTTCGCCACAGACCGGACCAGGTCCTGGGCTTCCTCGGTTTCCTTGCGGGTCAGCAGCCGGGCACCGTGCCAGGGGCTGGTGGTGGCCGCTTTGCTGAAGCTGCCCAGTTCCGCGGCCCGCCGAAGCCTGCCGGCCAGCTCCTCACGGTCCCTGATGTTGTCCAGGACGCTTCGCTTGAGCCGGACGGTGGTTGCCGGGGCCGGATGGATGGACGTGAGTTCGGCCAGTGACTGCATGGCCTGGTACGGCGAGCAGCCCCACCGGTCCCTGACATTGTGGAGCGACGCCACATGGTCCATGAGCGCATGCCGGTGCTCGGTCAGGGTGGCATGCAGGTTCCCGAGCTGCGGCTCCAGCGACTTTTCGTTGCGGACGATGGCCCGGACCAGCTGGCCCTTCAGCTGCTGGGCGGAAACGTTGCCGGAGAGCTGGAACAGGATGGACTCCAGGCCGAGGGTCTCCAGGTGTCCGGAAACTTCGTTCAGGCTGGCGCGGCGGTCCCCCACCACCAGCACGGTCTTCCCGGCGTCCACCAGCGCGCCGATCGTGTTGATGGCGGTCTGGGTCTGGCCGGTACCCGGCGGGGTGCCGACCACCAGGGAGTCGCCCGCGCGGGCAGCATCAATCACGTACTGCTGATCCGCGTCGGCGTCCAGCAGGAGCAGCTCATCCTTGGGGTGCCTGTTGTCCAGGTGCGGGAAGCGGGAGGGATCCGGCTCCTGCACGTCCACCACTTCACCGCCGGCTGCGGTGGCAAGGGCGGCGACGATGGGATGCGAGTCGTTGATCCAAGGATCGTCGAGGTTTCCGGAGAGGTCGGCGAAAGTGGAAACAAGCAGGTTGTGCTGGGTTTCCGCACCGTGGATGGGCCGGATCAGGGTGGCCAGCCGGTCCAGGACGGGCTGGGGGTCGAACCGTGCGGTGCTGTAGGCAAGGCGGGTGACGGCGTTGACGTCGAAGACGATGCCGTGGATGTTCTTCAGGTGCCGCACCAGCGCGGGGTTGATGTGTGCCTGCTCCGTGAGCTGGAGTTCGAAGTCGTCCTCGCCCGGGCGGACCGTGAGGGAGATGGCGGTCAGCATCACCGGGGCGGACACGCGCTGGGGTTTGCCCCCGACGGCGGACGTCCACACCACCGTGCCCGCGGACAGGTAGCCGGCGTCGATGCCGCGGTCGTTGGCAAGTTCAAAGATCTTGGACCGGATGTTCCGCGATGCCCTGGCCGCCACGACATACTGCTGCCGGTCCCGGATCAGCGTGGACAGGCGGGTACGGCGCCCGGCCATGAGCTGGGCAAGCCCGGAGGGGTGGGCCGAGGTGAGGTCGATGGAGCCTTCGGGGGTCTTGGTAAAGCGCAGCATCGTGTCCGCGCCGGTGACCGGTTTGAGCCCGGACAGCCATTTACGAAGCTCTTCCGAGCCTTCCGGGTGGCCTTGACCAACTGACACTTCTGCCTTCTTTTCTGCGTTTGCACGTGACGCCCTGGACCATACCGGCATAGCTTCGAGAGTAGCCGCTCCGACGCCGGACTTGAGAGACCGCAACACTGGGGCAAGGGAATTTGCGGAGGTTTTCACCGGGAAAAAGCAGTGGCCGGCCCCCGCTGGCGGAGGCCGGCCACTCACACTGCTATTCCCATTCGATGGTTCCCGGCGGCTTGCTGGTCACGTCCAGCACCACCCGGTTGACGCCGTCCACCTCGTTGGTGATCCGGTTGGAAATCCTGGCCAGGAGGTCGTACGGAAGCCGCGACCAGTCAGCGGTCATGGCGTCCTCCGAAGAGACGGGACGGAGCACAATGGGGTGGCCGTAGGTGCGGCCGTCGCCCATCACGCCCACGCTGCGGACGTCGGCGAGCAGGACGACCGGCATCTGCCAAACGTCGTTGTCCAGGCCGGCTGCGGTCAGCTCGGCGCGGGCGATGGCGTCTGCCTTGCGCAGCAGGTCCAGCCGTTCCTTGGTGACGTCGCCGACGATCCGGATGCCCAGGCCAGGGCCCGGGAAGGGCTGGCGGCCAACGATTTCCTGCGGCAGGCCGAGCTGGGCGCCCACTGCGCGGACCTCGTCCTTGAACAGGGCGCGCAGCGGCTCGACGAGCTCGAACTGCAGGTCCTCGGGCAGGCCGCCCACATTGTGGTGGCTCTTGATGTTCGCGGCACCTTCACCGCCGCCGGATTCGACGACGTCCGGGTACAGGGTGCCCTGGACCAGGAACTTAATCTTCTCGCCATGGGCTGCGGCCTCGGCGATGATGGCAAGTTCGGCTTCCTCGAAGGCGCGGATGAACTCGCGGCCGATGATCTTGCGCTTGGTCTCGGGATCGCTGACGCCGGCCAGAGCGGAGAGGAAGCGTTCCTGTTCGTTGGCCACGTACAGCTTCACGCCGGTGGCGGCAACAAAGTCGCGCTCCACCTGTTCGGCTTCGCCTTCGCGCAGGAGGCCGTGGTCCACGAACACGCAGGTGAGCTGGTCGCCCACAGCACGCTGGACCAGGGCGGCCGCGACGGCGGAATCCACGCCGCCGGAGAGGCCGCAGATGACCCGGGCATCGCCGATCTGCTGGCGGATGCGCTCCACCTGCTCTTCGAGGATGTTGCCGGTGGTCCAGTTGGGTTCGATCTTGGCGCAGTTGAACAGGAAGTTCTCGAGCACCTGCTGGCCGTAGGCGGAGTGCTTGACCTCGGGGTGCCACTGCACGCCGAAGAGGCCCTTTGCCTCGTTGGCGAAAGCAGCAACTTCCGCGCCCGCCGTCGTGGCCAGGACTTCGAAGCCTTCCGGCGCCCGGTGGACGGAGTCGCCGTGGCTCATCCAGGTCTTCTGGTGCTGGGGCATTCCCTCCAGCACGGAGCGTCCCTCGCCCAGGATGGTGGTTTCGGTGGATCCGTACTCACGCAGCCCTGTCTTGTCCACCGTGCCGCCCAGGGCGTTGGCCATGGCCTGGAAGCCGTAGCAGATGCCAAAGACGGGGACGCCCGCTTCGAAGAGGTCGGCACCCACGCTGGGGGCGCCGTCGGCATAAACGCTGGACGGTCCGCCGGAAAGGATGATGGCGGCGGGATTCTTGGCCAGGAGCTGCTCGGTGGAGTAGGTATGCGGAACCACTTCCGAATACACATTCGCTTCCCTGACGCGGCGGGCAATCAGCTGCGCGTACTGGGCACCGTAATCAACAACCAGCACCGGCTTCTGGGAAGTTTGGGATGCAGTGGGAGTAGTCACCGTAATAGCCTACTTGGCGCCGTTGCACCGGCGCATCTTGGGACGGCCCGCTGTGACGGAGCAAACGTCCGACGGCGGGTGGCGGGCCGGGCAAACCGGCTGGCCGGGCCCGGGCGGCGGGTTGTGCTGCGCGGTCGGTCAGTAGCGCTGCGGCGCCTGCGGGTTGGCGGCCAGTTCGGCCTCCACCTCGGCGTGGAACTTCTTTTCGACGATGAAGGACAGGAACGGCACCACGCCGCCAAGTGCCAGCAGGACCAGCTTGGGGAAAGGCCAGCGCATCAGCGACCAGAGACGGAAGTTGGAAATCAGGTAGACCACGTACATCCAGCCGTGCACGATCAGCACGGTGACGGAGACGTTCACGCCGTTGAGCACTCCAGGCGGCTCGGCATCGGCGAACCCGAACCCGAACGGCTGGCCGGTCACGGCATTGGTTCCGCCGGCGAACAGGTACTGCCCGAAGCCGTACCGCGCCACGAGTTCGGCGCACAGCAGGAGCAGCATGGTGCCGGTGAGGTAGGCCATGACCTTGTAGAACTTCAGGGCCGACCGGATCTGTGCTTCCGTTCCGCCGAAGCGGCGCTTCTTGGACGTCTTGCCACCCGGGGTCTGGGCGGACGGGGTGGCAGGTTTCGGATCAATCATGGCTGTACCTTTTGTTCGTGCTGGCCAGGCTGCGGGTGCTGTCCAGGCTGCTGTGGAAGCTGGTTCGGGTCGTGCTGGTGCGCTTCGGGGTCGCCTCCGCCTTCGGCCTCGAGTGCTTCCTCCAGGTCGCGGTGGTAGTCGTCCTTGACCAGCCGCCACCAGATAAAGAACGCGAACCCTGCGAAGACCACCCATTCAATGGAGTAGAAGAGATTGAGCCAATTGATGTGCTGCCCCGGCGGCTGCGGTCCGATGTTCAGTGGCAGGAGCTTTCCAGGCACCGCCGTGGCACTGACGTCCTGCCCCGCCACCACCTCGGCCGTGGCTGACACGAACCCGGGGTAACTGCTCACGTCCCAGTAGTTGATGAGCTCCGCCACGGAAACCGCCGTCGCCTCACCAGGCTTGGCCGCTTTTCCGGCCACCGGCGCTTCGGAGGGCAGCAGGCGGCCGGTCAGACCCACCAGGCCGGACGGCGGTGCGGCCGCATCCTGGGGTTGCGCCACCCACCCCCGGGCCACGGGAATCCACGTCTGAGGTGACGCGGCCGCTCCCGTCAGTGTGGGGGCGCCGTTGACGGCGAAGGCCGTGACCACCCAGTAGCCGCTCTTCCCATCATGGAGGCGTCCGGGGACCAGGACCTGCTTGTCCGGGCTGTATGTTCCCTGCGCGGTGACCATCTGGTCCGCGACGCTGCCGTGGAAGAACTCCCCCGGCTGGAGCGTGGCGGTGAGCGGCTGCACCTGCTCGGACGCGGGGTTGACCGGCATCTCGGGCTGCGTGGAACGGCCAAACTGCCACTGGCTCAGCAGCACGAAGACCCCTGAGAGCACGATCGCCAGGACAAAACCGGCGATCCATCGGGGCTTAAGGGCTGTTTTCCACACGTCTTAACCGTACTTCGTACTTCTGTAGAACAACTAAACGCCAGGGACTGCTCCGAACCGCGGTCTGGGCTAATGGTCGAAGAACACGAGGCTGGAATTGATCAGTTCGGCGATGACTTCTGCGTCATAGGCACGCCGCAGGGACTCGCGGAAGGATTCCTTGGAAAGCGAACGGGCCAGCGTGGCCAGCACTTCCAGGTGGTCCGAGAAAGAGCTGGCCGGCGTGGCAATGAGCAGGATGACCGTGGCCGGCCCGTCGGCGGCGCCGAAGTCCAGCGCATGGCCATACTTGGCGATGCCGACGGCGATGGAGGTTTGGGACACGAATTCGCTGCGCGCATGGGGCAGTCCGACGCCGCCCGGGAGCCCCGTTGCCAGCTGGTGTTCCCGGGCGTTGACGTTCTTCAGGAACCCGTCAAGATCCGAGATCCGCCCGGCGGCGTGCAGCCGCCCTGCCAACTGGGTGGTGGCGTCGGCCTTGTCCTTCGCCTCCATCTCCAAGATCACCATGTCGGGGGTGGTGAGGTGGGCGTCATACGGGTCCAGTGGTTCCGCCAAGGCGTATCCCTTCAGTCAGCAGTGCGGGGCAAGCGGCCCCTCAGCGCAAGGGCACGATATCTTCCGCGCCCAGGCGGGCGGCGTCCGCGGATTCGTCGTCCGGCTGTTGCTGGCTAAGGCGTTCGGCTTCCACCCGGGCAATGTAGTGGCGGACCTCGTTTTCACGCTGCGCGTCACTCCAGCCAAGGACGTCACCCATCAGTTTAGCGACAACGGGGGCAGCGGACACGCCGCGGTCCCATGCTTCGATGGAGATGCGGGTGCGCCGGGTGAGGACGTCCTGCACATGGCGGGCCCCCTCATGCGTGGCGGCGTATACGGCCTCCGCCTGGAGGTAGTCGTCGGCGCCCGGCAGGGGCTCCGCGAGTTCGGCGTTCTGCCCGATGATGGCCAGGACCTCCGGTGTCATGGAGCCGTACCGGTTGAGCAGATGCTCGATACGCGCCACGTGGACCCCGGATTCCTCGGCCGTGCGGTTGCGGCGGTTCCAGGCGGCACGGAATCCGCTCGCGCCCAACAACGGGATGGTCTCTGTACAACTGGGCGGCACCCGCTCGTCCATGGTGCGGGTGGCCTCGTCCACTGCGTCCTTGGCCATGACCCGGTAGGTGGTCCACTTGCCGCCGGCCACCACCACCAGGCCGGGAACCGGGTGCGCCACCACATGCTCGCGGGACAGCTTGGCGGTGGAGTCGTTTTCACCGGCCAGCAGCGGCCGCAGGCCTGCGTAGACCCCCTCGACGTCTTCCCTGGTCAGAGGGCGCTTAAGCACCCGGTTGACGTGTTCGAGGACGTAGTCGATGTCCTTGCTGGAGGCGGCGGGGTGCGCCTTGTCGAGGTGCCAGTCGGTGTCGGTGGTGCCGATGATCCAGTGCCGCCCCCACGGAATGACGAACAGCACAGACTTCTCGGTACGCAGGATCAGTCCCACCGTGGACTGGAAGCGGTCGCGGGGAACCACCAGGTGGATGCCCTTGGAGGCGCGGACTTTCAGCTGGCCCCGGTCCGTGACCATGGCCTGGGTTTCGTCGGTCCAGACCCCCGTCGCGTTGATGACCTGCTTGGCGCGGATGCTGAACTGCGTGCCGTCCTCGCGGTTTTCGACTTTGGCTCCGACCACCCGCTCACCCTCGCGCAGGAAGTCCACCACCGCCATTTGGTTTACCGCGTGCGCACCATAGTAGGCAGCGGTGCGGACCAGGTTGGCCACGTACTTCGCGTCATCGACTTGGCCGTCGTAATAGCGGATGGAGCCGACGAAGGCATCGTTCTTCAAACTGGGCGCGGCGCGAAGGGTGCCGCGCTTGCTCAGGTGTTTGTGGAAGGGCACGCCGCGGCTGTGCCCGCTGGAGACGGACATGGCGTCATACAACGCGATGCCGGCCCCCACGTAGGGCCGCTCGATGAAGGGCTTGGTCAGCGGGTAGAGGAAGGGCACCGGCCGGGCAAGGTGCGGGGCAATCTCGGACAGCAGGAGGCCGCGTTCCTGCAGGGCCTCTTTGACCAGGGCGAAGTCCAGCATTTCGAGATAGCGCAGGCCGCCGTGGATGAGTTTGGAGGACCGTGAAGAGGTTCCGGCTGCCCAGTCGCTGGCCTCCACGATGCCAACGCTCAGGCCCCGGGTGACAGCGTCCAAGGCCGCTCCGGTCCCAACGATCCCGCCGCCAACGATCAGGATGTCCAGTTCCCGGCCGGGTTCAGTTGTAGCCCGCAAGCGCTGGATGGCCGCTTCCCTGGCTTCCGGGCCAAGTTCCCCGCCGTTTGCAGGAACACTCTTCATTGAACGCCTCCAGTGCCTAGTGCCGGTAGTAAACCCACAGTACTGGCTCGTGGCGTGCTTTGGGCAGGGCGGCCGCGGTCCGCGCCGCCCTGCCAGCCGCGTCAGTTCCCGGCGTAGGGCGACACCACGACGTCGACCCGCTGGAATTCCTTCAGGTCCGAATAGCCGGTGGTCGCCATGGAGCGACGCAGCGCGCCGATGAGGTTGGACGTGCCGTTGGTGTGGTGGCCGGGCCCGAAGAGGACTTCCTCCAGGGGCCCTACGGTGCCGACGTTGGCGCGGTCCCCGCGGGGCAGTTCGGTGTGGTGCGCTTCCTGGCCCCAGTGCCATCCCTTGCCCGGGGCTTCTTCTGCCCGGGCCAAGGCGCTGCCCAGCATGACGGCGTCCGCGCCCATGGCGATTGCCTTGACGATGTCGCCCGAGGTGCCCATGCCGCCGTCGGCAATGACATGGACGTACCGGCCGCCGGACTCGTCCATGTAATCCCTGCGCGCAGCGGCGACATCGGAGATGGCGGAGGCCATCGGCGAGTGGATGCCCAGGGCGCGGCGGGTGGTGGTGGTCGCACCGCCGCCGAAGCCCACCAGTACGCCCGCCGCGCCGGTACGCATCAGGTGCAGTGCCGGGGTGTAGCCGGCGGCGCCGCCCACGATCACGGGAACGTCGAGCTCATAAATGAACTGCTTCAGGTTCAGCGGTTCGTGGTCCTTGGAGACGTGCTCGGCGGACACGGTGGTGCCACGGATGACGAAGATATCGACGCCGGCAGCCACCACGGTCTTGTAGTGTTCCTGGGTGCGCTGCGGGGTCAGAGAACCGGCAACGGTGACGCCGGCTTCGCGGATTTCGGCAAGGCGGGAGGTGATGAGTTCCGGCTGGATGGGAGCCTGGTACAGCTCCTGCATCCGGCCGGTTACGGCGGGGCTGTTGGTTTCATCCTTTAGTGACGCGATCTCGTCCAGGACGGACTGCGGGTCCTCGTAGCGGGTCCAGAGGCCCTCCAGGTCCAGGACGCCCAGGCCGCCGAGCTTTCCCAGTGCGATGGCTGTCTGCGGCGACATGGCCGAGTCCATCGGGGCGGCGATCACCGGCATGTCGAACTGGTACGCGTCGATCTGCCACGAGACGGAGACATCCTTGGGGTCACGGGTACGACGGTTGGGGACGATTGCTATGTCATCCAGGGAGTAGGCACGACGCCCACGCTTGCCACGGCCGATCTCGATCTCATAAGTCACTGCTCTAGGTTATCCCAGCAGCGCATGGCGCCCGCCCAGCCAGGCCGCGGGCGGTTGGATACAGTGGCTGGATGGGCAGCCGCTGGACGTTTGACGGGCACATCGCCGGCATCGGCACGGCTTCCGGGGTGCGCGCGGTGGTGGGCGTGTGGCAGGACTCCCCCTTTGGAGCGTTCTCCGATGTGATGGTGCAGCAGCCTTCCGGGCAACGCCTGCTGCTGGCGCCGCGGCCGGACGTGGCTGAGTTCATTTCCGCTACCTACAGCTTTGACGAAGTCCGGGTGGTGGACGTCCGGGCATCGCTGGCTGACGGAGCATTGGCGGTCGACGCCGGCCCGCTGGCAATCCGGGCCGTCACCGGTACGAGGACCCTGCTGGGAACAGCGCTTCGGGCCGTGCCACGGCGCCTTGCTGTCCATCCGCGGTGGCTCTCCGCAGTAAGTCCGCTGGCCGCCCTCGCGGCGCCAGGTGCCCGCACTTATGGCACTGCCGGGAGCGGCAGGGCGGAGTTTTACGGGGTGACCGACCTGCACCACCTGACCTCCGCCGTCGTGTCCTGGGAAGGCAAGGACGCAGGAGCGCTGGCTCCCATCCGTCCTGCCGTTACGTTCGGGTTCAGCAGCGTCCCGCCCCGGCCTAGCCTTGCCCGCGTCCGCACAACGGTGGTGGAAGCCTAGGTCCCGGTCGGTTCCTCAACGCTGAGCTGGGATTCGAACATCCGGAAGTAGCGGCCACGCAGGGTCACCAGTTCCTTGTGGGTTCCCTGTTCGACAATGCGGCCGTCCTCCAGCATGTACACGATGTCGGCCTTCTCGATGGTCGCCAGGCGGTGGCTGATGGCGATGATGGTGCTGCTGCGGTCCGCAAAGAGGCGGGTAAAGATCCTGTGCTCAGCCAGCGCATCGATCGCCGAGGTGGGCTCGTCCATCACCATGAAAGACGCGTCCCGGTAGAAGTTCCGGGCCATGGCCAGCCGCTGCCACTGGCCTCCGCTCAGGCCGCTGCCCTTCCGGCCGCGCGGATCCTCCATCCAGTTGCTGACGTGGTTGTCCAGCCCGTTGGGGAGCTTGTTGATGAACTCCAGGGCCTCCGCATCGGCGGCAGCCCTGCGGACGCGGTCATCGTTGCGCGGATTCTGCACGTCGCCGAAGTAGATGTTGTCCGCCGCGGTGGCGAACTCGTACTTCAGGAACTCCTGGCTGAGCACGGCCAGGTGCCGGTGCCAGGAAGTGACGTCGACGGCGGCGAGGTCCACGCCGTCGAGCAGTACCTGGCCTGAATCGGGACGGTAGAGGCCGGCGAGGATCCGGATCAGGGTGGACTTGCCCGCACCGTTCTCCCCCACGATGGCGATGTGCTGGCCTTGTCGGATGGTGAGGCTGATGCCCCTGATCACCTCGATGTCACTGCCCGTATAGGTGAAGCGGATGTCCTTCAGCTCCACCTTTTTCGGCGCTTCCAGGAGGGGCGGGGCGTGTTCCGAGTGCACGGGCATCGCCATGAAGAGCTCGTAGTCGGTCAGGTTGGCCAGGTCCTCGTCGATCGAGCTGAGTGAGGACACCAGGTTGTTGGCGGTGGACAGCGCGCGGCTGACGATTTGCTGGACGTAAAGGAACTGCCCCACCGGGGCTGCGCGGGCAATGATCTGGCCCACCACCCAGATCAGCGACACCACCTCCGCACCGTACTGCAGTGCGTCAGCGGCCAGCTGCCGGGGGATGTAGCGCCGCTGGTAATCCAGGCGGCGCCGTTCGTCCGCGTCCCGGAGGCGGGAGCGAAGGTCCATCAGGAAACGCACGATCCCGTAAAGCCGCATCTCGGCAATGTGCTGCGGCCGGAGAAGGTTGGTTTCGATCATGCGGCGCTGGCGGCGTGAATCCACCTGCGTATTCCAGTGCGCGATCTGTTCCCGGGACAGCTTGAACTGCAGGTAGACGCTGGGGACGATGGCCACCAGGACGATGACGGCGATCCACCAGCTGACCAGCAGCAGCGCCCCAATCGCGAGAATGACCGACACGAGCTGGGTGAAGATTGCGGCGATGCGGTCCAGGACCCGGGCGTAGGAGTCGGAGAACCGCTTGGCGCGGTCGTAAAGGTCCACCGTCTCCTTGTCGTCGTAGCGCCAGAATTCGAGCGCCAGGAAGCGTTCGTACATCTGGTCGCCGACAATGGCGCCCACCTTGAAGCTCATCAGCTGCTGGATATAGCGGTCAACGCTGTTGAAGGCGCCCCAGAAGAGACCGAGAGCGGCAGTGACAATCACATAGATGACGGCAAAGCGGCCCGCCGCGGCGTCTCCTGCATAGGCAGCTGCCAGGGCCGTGGTGGTGAGGGAGGCGAAGAACGTGGTGACCAGGGGCAGAACGGCCGAGATCAGGGAACCCAGCACCTTCATGACCACGGCGCCAGGCGAGGCCCGGAAACTTACCCGAAGGACCTGGGCCACCGCCCTGGCATAGGGGCGCAGGGCAAGCCGCTTCTGCGGATCGTGCTTGGGGGTAACCGGATGGCGCGGTTGGGACATGGCTCAAGCCTAGGGCGCACGGCTTCTTTGCCGTAGCCGGTGAGGCCGTTCCATGCCGCCCGGAACCATTGCCGCTTGGTGCCGCCTGGCCGGTGCCGATATGGGAACCAGTCCTTCCTTGGTACGGGCCAGATGACAACGGTGTCTCATGGCTCGCTGAACCGGCTTCGGCAAGCACGGACACGGCACCGTCAGAAGGGCCTTTACCGGGTTCGTTGACTTGTCTTCCGGACTTAACTTACGCTCCGTCACATATTGACATCGTTGTCTACTACACGCGCGATGAAGGGCGAATCCACAAATGAACAGACCACAAAAGGGAAGACTCCAGGTCCTTTCGGCGCTGACGCTGGCCGGCTTGATACTCGGCGGAGCGTTGGCCGGCGCCGGCCCTGCGATGGCAGGAAAAGGCGACGGGACACCTCCTCCCGGCCCAACCACGGGCAGCGGTTTGGGCCAGGAACCGTACCGGCCGGCCTACCATTTTTCGCCGGCGAAGAACTGGATGAACGATCCCAACGGAATGATCTACCACAAAGGGATCTACCATCTTTTCTTCCAGCACAACCCGTCCGGAAACACCTGGGGCAACATGTCCTGGGGACATGCCACTTCCACTGACCTGGTTCATTGGCAGGAGCAGCCGCTGGCCATCTCCACCGATGACCAGGAGGACGTGTTCTCAGGCAGCGTGGTGGAGGACAAAAACAATTCATCCGGGCTCGGGACTGCGGAGAACCCGCCACTGGTTGCGATTTACACCAGCGCCTACAAAGACGCTTCGCCGCACCGCGGGCTCCAGGCCCAGTCGCTGGCCTACAGCCTGGACGATGGGCAAACGTGGACCAAGTACAGTGCGGATCCTGTCCTCGACCGGAACTCCGCCAACTTCCGCGACCCTAAGGTCTTTTGGTACGGCACTGCCGACGGCGGCGGCTACTGGGTGATGACGGCAGTCGAGGCATTGGACCACAAAGTACTGCTGTATAAGTCAACCAACCTCAAGGACTGGACGGCGTTGAGCGAATTCGGGCCGGCCAACGCCACGGGCGGACTGTGGGAATGCCCCGACCTCTTTCCGCTGGCCGTGGACGGAGACCCGAACAACGTCAAGTGGGTCATGGTGGTCAACATCAATCCCGGCGGAGTCGCCGGCGGCTCCGGGGGTCAATACTTCGTGGGCAGCTTCGATGGCGTCACTTTTACGTCAGAGACCACGAAACCCAGCGATGCGCTGCCCGGCGGCAACCCCGTGGCCGGCTTCAATGACGGGACGTACAACGGGTGGGCCGTCAGCAATGAACCCGGCAACTGGAAGAACGGACCCTTCGCCGACGCTCCGGCAGCGGGAAGCCTGCCGGGCCAGAACCCCGTGGGCGGGTTCGTGGGCGCAGGCCTGGTGAACTCCTTCAACGACGGCGACTGGCCCTTGGGGTCCATGTCCTCCCCTGCATTCACGGTGGACAGCGACTACATCAACTTCCTGGTGGGTGGAGGCCAGCATCCGCGGATTTCCGACAAGCTGGACAACACACCGCCCCCGGGAGACCTGTTGTTCGATGGCTTCGAGGTCCCGGACGGCAGTACCCTCGCAGAAGCCGGCTGGACCGGCACTGGCGACCTCGCGCCGTCGTACCAGCCCGCCACGACTGGAGGCGACTATTACATCGGCGCCAAACGCATCAACACCTTCGAAACAGGCACCGCCCCGGGTGACGACCGGCAAGGCACCCTGACCTCGCCGGAATTCACGCTCTCCCGGAACTTCGTGAGCATGCTGGTGGGCGGCGGGCACCGCAGCCCTGAATCCGGGCAAGTACTGGAGGCCCAGTTGCTGGTGGACGGCAATGTAGTGCGCACCCTGGCCGGGGACGACGCCGGAGCCCTCAACTGGAAGGGCTGGGACGTCTCCGAATTCACGGGCAGGCAGGCACGGCTTCGGATAGTGGACCAGGCGACCGGTGGCTGGGGGCACCTCACGGTTGACCACGTCATGCTGACCGACCAGGCTGCCGTGCCCCGCTCGGACGAAACCACAGTGAACCTGGTGGTGGACGGCAAGGTGGTGCGCACAGCTACCGGCGCGAACAGCGAGGTGCTGGACTGGGCTTCCTGGAACGTGGCGGAATTCCGTGGCCGCGAAGCGCGGATCAGGATCGTGGACAACAACCGCTTCGGGTGGGGACACATCCTGGCTGACGAGTTCACCGCCTCCCCGCAACCGGCCAAGCCGCGGATCGACAGTTATGACTGGCTGGACTACGGCCGGGACTACTACGCCTCGGTCTCGTTCGGCAACATGCCGGAGGATAAGCGCGTCATGCTCGGCTGGATGAACAACTGGGACTACGCCAACAGCATCCCTACTTTCCCGTGGCGCAGCGCCATGTCGCTGCCCCGTGAAATCGGCCTGACGCAAACGCCGGACGGCCCGCGGCTGATACAGCAGGCAGTGAAGCAGGTGGACGGGCTTGGCACCGCGCCCAGTTACCGGGACACCACAGGCGGTGCCATCGCTCCGGGAACGCATCCTCTGCCGTCCCCGGCCTCGGGTGATGTGCAGCGGATCGATGTGACCTTCGCTCCGGGCAGCGCCGCGAAGTCCGGGATCACCGTATTCGGGAACGGATCATCCTCCACAGCCATCGGCTATGACGCCGCCGCAAAAGAGGTGTACATCGACCGCGGGAATTCAGGCAATGTCGGCTTCCACCCGCTGTTTACCTCGGTCGATTCGGCACCGCTCACCGTGGATGCACGAGGAAATGTGACCCTCCGGATCTACGTGGACAGGTCTTCGCTGGAAGTTTTCGCCCAAGGCGGACTGCGGACAATCACGGATCAGGTCTTCCCCGCAGACGGAGCCAAGGAGGTAGCGGTGTTCGCCGAGGGCGGCGTTGCGCAGTTGAAGTCGCTCACCGTCACCCCGATGAAACAGGCCATGTTCCTGGCGTCCCTTAAGGCGGTCAACGCCGGAGGGAAGGCCCGCGGCTGAGCCGGCAGGTTTCGGCAGGCCCNGGCGTCCGGTGGCTGGGCCTGCCGAGGCCAGTGGAACTATTCCACCGGCTGAAGCCAGGTGAGGATCGACCCGTCCTCTTCGATGTGCCCCGCCAGCTCGGCATTGAACGTGGCTCCGTACTCGGCGGTGATGTGCTCCCGGAAAGCGTCGTCGTCCCGGTACACCTCGAAGACGAAGTATTCACGCGGGTTCGATTCCCGGGTATAGGCCAGGAAATGTTCGTTGCCGGGTTCCCGGCGCACGTGCTCCGTCAGTTCCCGCATCATCTCCGCGACGCGTTCTTCGCTTCCGGGCTTGACGGTGAACTCTGCATACAGGGTTTTGGCCATGGTTTTCCTTCTTTCTCTGGTGGGTCAGTTCGACGGCGGGAGCTCGCCCGAGCCGCGCACGATTAGTTCCGAGGGGACAACGTAGGTCTGCGGAGCGCTGTCGTCGCCGTCCATGCGGGCGAGCAACCGCTCAGCGGCGAGTTTCCCGATCCGGTCAGGATGCTGCGCGATGACGGTGATGCCGGGTTCCATCATGTCGGCCAGCGTGAAGTCGTCGAAGCCCACCAACGCGACCCGGTGGTTCGCTGCCCTCTCACGCAGTGCCCTCATCACGCCGAACGTCACGAGGTTCTGGCTGGAGAAGATGGCCGTGGGCGGGTTGCCGGAGGCAAAGAGCTCGTGGGCCGCCTTCCGGGCCGACTCCTCATCATGGAGGCCCTCGCGGACATGGACAGTCGATGTGGCAACACCGGCCCGGGCGAGTTCCTCCATGAATCCCCGTCGCCGCTCCCTGGCGGTCTGGATGTCCGGGCGGTCGCCGAGATAGGCGACCCTGGTGTGTCCATGCTCCAGCAGGTGGGCTGCGGCACGGGCGGAACCGGCTGCGTTGTCCGTCACTACGGCATCGGCGTCGATGCCCACCGGCTCACGGTCGATGAAGACCACGGGCAGGTCGCGGGAGTGCTCCGGGATAACGTACGCCTGGCTCCTTGCAATTGGCGTGACCACCAGGCCATCGACCCGCCGTCCGAGGAAAGCGGCCACCAACGCCTTTTCCCTCTCCGGATCGTCATCGATACTGGCCGCGAAAACCGCGATACCCCTCGCCGTGAGGGCGTCCTCCAACGCGCGATGGATCTCACTGCTGAACGGGTTGGCTACGCTGGGAAGGAGCAGGCCGATGGACAGGGTCTTCCGGCCCGCGCGCCTCAAACTGCCTGCAGTGAGGTCCAGCTGATAGTTCAGCTGCCGGGAAGCTCCCAGGACCCGCTGGCGCGTTGCCTCGGAAACACCGGCCTCGTCATTCATCACCCGGGAAACGGTCTTGATGCCCACCCCCGCCAGGGCCGCCACGTGGCGCATGGTGGGGCGGTTCTTATTCAACTCCAACTGATAACGATCTGACATCGTTGTCACAACCTCGCTCTTCATAATCAATTCTTGCTTGACTCTACAGTGTGATGCTGATTACCTCTTCCTTGACATCGTTGTCAGGCACGGTAAGTGCCCTAATAGAGGAGATTCAATGTTGAGTTCCAAGACTTCACGAACCCCCGCCGCCCGCCTGCTCACAATGGGGGCCGTCCTGACTCTCGGCGCACTCAGCTTGTCGGCATGCGGCGGCAGTTCCTCCGCAGGCGGATCCACCGAGGGAAGTTCCTCGGACAAGATCGGCGTCTCGCTGATCGTCAAGACCACGTCCAACCCCTTCTTCGTCTCCATGCAGGACGGCGCCAAAAAGGCTGCGGCGGCCGACGGCGTGGACCTCAAGCTCGCTGCCGGCAAAGCCGACGGCGATGAGGATACCCAGATCCAGGCGATTGAAAACGCCATCTCCAAGGGTGACAAAGGCATCCTCATCACCCCCAACGGCCCCTCGGTCGTCGATGCCCTGAAGAAGGCTAAGGACGCCGGGTTGTTCGTCATCGCCCTGGACACTCCGCCGGACCCCGCCGACGCTGCGGACATCACCTTTGCCACCGACAACTTCGCCGCGGGTGAGTTGATCGGTAAATGGACTGGCGCCCAGCTTGGCGGGAAGAAGGCCACCATCGCGCTGATCGACCTCTTCGACGACAAGGTTGTCTCCGTTGACTACAACCGCGACCAGGGCTTCCTGAGCGGCCTGGGCATCGACACCGCTGACAAGAAGAAGAACGGCGACGAAGCCAAGACCGGCAAGTACACCGGCGGCAAGGGCGGCGAGTACGAAATCGTCGGGAACCAGGCGTCGCAGGGCGCCGAAGACGGCGGCCGCACGGCCATGGAAACGCTGCTCTCCAAGAATCCGAACATCAACGTCGTCTACACCATCAATGAACCCGCGGCCGCCGGTGCCTTCGAAGCATTGAAGGCGGCAGGCAAGGAAAAGGACGTCCTGGTGGTTTCGGTTGACGGCGGCTGCGCGGGCGTCAACAACGTCAAGTCCGGCGTCATCGGCGCCACCGCCCAGCAGTACCCGGTCAAGATGGCCGAACTCGGAGTTAAGTCGATCGTGGACCTGGCCAAGACCGGCAAGAAGCCGGAAAACTCCCCCGGCCTGGACTTCTACAACACCGGCGTCGAACTCGTGACTGACAAGCCGGCCGACGGCGTCAAGAGCATCACGACGACGGACGCCACCCAGATCTGCTGGGGCAAGTAGGTCAGGAGAGTGACAGGAGCATCGATGACCCAGCAACAGACGGCCGGACCGCCGGCCACAGGACCCGCCACTGACCTCGCCGAGGAATTCCTCGACCGCCAAACCCCGCTCAGCCGTATCCGCAACGTCCTGCACCGCTATCCCGCGCTCAGCCCGGCGATTGTGCTGCTGGTTGCGGTGGTGGTGTTCGGCCTCCTCAACGACCGCTTCCTGCGGTTCGAAAACCTTTCCCTGATCACCCAGCAGGTTTCCGTGGTCGGAACCCTGGCCATCGCCCAGACCCTCATCATCCTCACCGCAGGCATTGACCTCTCCGTGGGCGCGGTGATGATCCTGGCCTCCATGGTGGTGGCGCAACTGGCCGTGAACAACGGGATTCCGGCGCCGCTGGCACTCTTGGCCGGACTCGTCGTCGGGCTCGCCGCCGGGGCGCTCAACGGCTTCCTCGTGACACGGTTCAAACTCCCCCCGTTCATCGTGACGTTGGGAACCTTGAATATCTTCATCGCGCTGACGCTGCTGTACTCGGGCGGGTCCACGGTCCGCGGATCCAGCATGCCGGGCCTGCTCACCTGGATGGGCAGCACCTTCCCGCTGGGCCCGGTCCGCATCTCCACCGGCGTGGTGATGATGCTCCTGCTCTACGTGGCCATTGCCTTCATCCTGGGCAAGACCGCTTGGGGACGCCATGTCTACGCGGTGGGCGATGACAAGGAAGCGGCCCGGCTCGCCGGCATCCCCGTGAACCGCGTCCTGATGAGCGTGTACCTCGCAGCGGGCGCCGTCCTCGCAATCGGGGCCTGGATCCAGATCGGGCGCACCAACGCAGCAAGCCCCAACGGGGGCGTGGACCTGAACCTGGACTCCATTACCGCCGTCGTAATCGGCGGAACCAGCCTCTTCGGTGGCCGCGGTTCAGTCTGGGGCTCCCTCCTCGGCGCCCTGATCGTGGGCGTCTTCCGCAACGGGCTTTCCCTGGCCGGGCTGGACGTACTGTTCCAGACCCTCGCCGTCGGCGTCCTCATCATCGTCGCTGTGTCGATCGACCAGTGGATCCGAAAGGTGAAGTCATGACCTCCACCGGGTTTGAATCCCCCGCCACCGAAACACGACAGCCGATCCTCAAGGCACGCAACCTCGTCAAGACCTTCGGCAAGGTTGTTGGCCTGGACGGCGTCAGCCTGGACCTTTACCCGGGTGAAGTGCTGGCCATCATCGGCGATAACGGCGCCGGCAAGTCAACGCTCATCAAGTGCCTCACCGGGGCCGAAGTCCCGGATTCCGGCGAGCTTGAAGTCTCCGGGAAACAGGTGCACTTCAAGCGGCCGCAGGATGCCCGTGCCCATGGCATCGAGACGGTGTACCAGAACCTCGCCGTCTCGCCCGCGTTGGATGTCGCGTCCAACCTTTTCCTCGGCAGGGAGGAACGCCTGCCCGGACCGCTGGGAAAGGTGTTCCGTGTCCTGGACACCAAGGGGATGCGCCGCAAGGCAAAGGAGGAGCTCACCCGCCTCGGAATTTCGACGCTCCAGGATGTCACCGTCCCGGTCGAAAACCTTTCGGGAGGCCAGCGCCAGGCCGTGGCCGTGGCAAGGGCGGCAGCCTTCGGTTCCAAGGTGGTAGTGCTGGATGAACCGACAGCAGCGCTGGGCGTGCGGGAATCAAACCAGGTCCTCCAACTGGTCCGGGACCTCCGCGACCGCGGCCTTCCGGTCATCCTGATCAGCCACAACATGCCGCATGTGTTCGACGTCGCCGACCGGATCCACATCCAGCGCCTCGGCAAGTGCGCCGCCACCATCACCCCGAAGTCACACAGCATGACCGATGCGGTGGCCATCATGACCGGTGCAGCCACAGCCTGACCGCCGTTCAGCCAATACCCATTCCCCTTCCTGTTCGCGGACCTGCCTGCCTGCCCCGGGCAGCAGGTCCGCGTCCGTCTTCACGAAAGTTTGCCCACATGCCCCAGACCAATGACCCCGGCGCCCACGCCCCCACTCCCGACGTCATCGTGGTTGGCGAAGCACTCGTCGACGTCGTCAGCACTTCCGAAGGCACGGTGGAGCATCCCGGCGGTTCCCCGGCCAACGTGGCCTACGGCCTGGCACGGTTGGGCGTCCGGACCAGCCTCCTGACCTCAATCGGCGACGACGAATACGGCGCCCTGATCAAGCATCACCTTGGCAGCGCCGGGGTTTCACTGCTGCCAGGGTCAAAATCACCAGGCCGCACAGCTTCCGCCACTGCCACCTTGGGCGCTGATGGTTCCGCCAGCTACGAGTTCGACATTTCGTGGGACCTGCCGCCGGTACACCCCGCCGATTTCCCCAAGGTGCTCCACACCGGCTCGATCGCCAGCTTCCTCACGCCCGGAGCCGGTGCCGTCAAAAACCTGCTCGAACGGGCGCACCGGGAATGCCTGGTTTCCTACGATCCCAATATCCGCCCCGCACTCTTGGGCAGCCACGCCGAGGCCCTTGCCGTCTTCGAAGACCTGGCCCCCCTGACGGACGTGGTGAAGCTCAGCGACGAGGATGCCCAGTGGCTCTACCCCGGGCTGGCCTTCGGGGACGCGGCCTCCCGGATCCTGGAACTGGGTGCGGGCCTGGCCGTGATCACCATGGGTTCGGCGGGCTCGCTGCTGGCAACACCGGCCGCCCGGGTGCAGATTCCGTCCGTCAAAACCACCGTGGCGGACACCATCGGGGCGGGCGATTCCTACATGGCAGCGCTGATCTACGGCCTGCTCTGCCGGAGCACCGATGGCTTGGCGCCGTCCGTCCTGGAAACCTTGGGCAGGACGGCGTCGAAGGCTGCCGCGATTACGGTCGGCCGGCCGGGCGCGAATCCTCCCACTCTCGAGGAGCTTGCGTCGGAACTGGAACCGGCAGTCTAGGAATTAAATGCGGAAGGAGGTGGGAAACTCCCCACCTCCTTCCGCTGTATCAAACCAGCAGGATCAGCGCGAGCCGTAGTTCGGCGCCTCGACGGTCATCTGGATATCATGCGGGTGCGATTCCTTGAGCCCGGCCGAGGTGATCCGGACAAACTTGCCGCGGGCCTTCAGTTCGGGAACGGTCGGCGCGCCGGTGTAGAACATGGTCTGGCGCAGGCCACCCACCAGCTGGTAGGCCACGGAGGACAGCGGGCCGCGGTAGGCCACCCGGCCTTCGATGCCTTCCGGGATCAGCTTGTCGTCGCCGGACACGTCGGCCTGGAAGTAGCGGTCCTTGGAGTAGGACGTGTTCTTGCCGCGCGACTGCATGGCGCCCAGCGAGCCCATGCCGCGGTAGGACTTGAACTGCTTGCCGTTGACAAAGATGAGTTCGCCCGGGGACTCGTCGCAGCCGGCGAGCAGGGAGCCGAGCATGACGGTGTCGGCGCCGGCCACAAGTGCCTTTCCGATGTCGCCCGAGTACTGCAGGCCGCCGTCGGCGATGAGCGGCACGCCGGCGGGAATGGCAGCCTTGGCGGACTCGTAGATGGCGGTGATCTGCGGAACACCAACACCGGCAACAACGCGGGTGGTGCAGATCGAGCCGGGGCCCACGCCCACCTTGATACCGTCGGCGCCGGCGTCGATCAGTGCCTGGGCGCCCTCACGGGTAGCAGCCTGGCCGCCGATGATGTCAACGTGTGCGGCCACCGGATCGGACTTCAGCCGGCGGATCATGTCCAGCACACCCTGGGAGTGGCCGTTGGCGGTGTCCACGAACAGGGCGTCGACGCCGGCGTCCACCAGGGCCATGGCGCGTTCCCAGCCGTCACCGAAGAACCCGATGGCGGCACCCACGCGGAGGCGGCCTTCGTCGTCCTTGGTGGCCAGCGGGTACTGCTCCGCCTTGGTGAAGTCCTTGGTGGTGATCAGGCCCTTGAGCCGGCCCTGCTCGTCCACGAGCGGAAGTTTTTCGATCTTGTTGGTGGCCAGCTTGTGCGAGGCTTCCTCGCGGCTGATGCCCACGTGCCCGGTGACCAGGGGCATCTTGGTCATGACGTCGCTGACCAGCCGCAGCGGGAAGTCCGACTCCGGCACGAAACGGGTGTCGCGGTTGGTGACGATGCCCAGAAGGCGGTTGTCCTCATCCACCACGGGGAGGCCGGACACGCGGTAGTGCGCGCAGAGGTCATCCAGTTCCCGCAGCGTGGCTTCGGGGCGGATGGTCAGCGGGTTGGTGATCATCCCGGACTCACTGCGCTTGACCCGGTCCACCTGGTCAGCCTGGTCGGCGATGGAGAGGTTGCGGTGCACCACGCCCAGGCCGCCCTGGCGGGCCATGGCAATGGCCATGCGGGACTCAGTAACCGTGTCCATCGCGGCGGAGAGCAGCGGGGTCTGCACCGTGATCCGCTTGGAGATCCGCGAGGACGTGTCCGCCTCGGACGGGATGACGTCAGTATGGCCCGGCAGGAGCAGGACGTCGTCGTAGGTCAGGCCGATAAAGCCAAAGGGGTTGTGTTCGGGCTCGGTCATGAGTGCGCCTCTTACCTTGGTTGCTGGGTCACGGGTAGGGGTTGCAGCCGATGACCAGCCCGTTATTACGGAACTGGCCTGTGCAGATGATCCTGCGGGAACACCGTGCAGCAGCACGGCGCTCCGGGGGCAGAAAGTATTGAGTAAATATTAGAACCTCCGCGCCGATCCCCCTATTCCGCGGCGCCAATGTGAGCAACCGCACTAGCTCCAGCCAGTTGCCGCCAGCAGCCGCTGTTCGAACATGGGGATCATCGTCTCCACGTACGTCCTGCTGAGGTGGTTGTCGTCCTTGTAGACATACACATTGCCCACCACTGCCGGGCAGACGCCGCGGGCGCAAATGAAGTCGCTCATATCCATCAGGTGCAGGCCCGGCAATTTGCCCCGATAGTTCTCCAGCGGTGACGGTTCCACCAGGGACTCAGCCAGCGGCGGATTGCACGCCGGCGCCTGCGGACCGTTCCGCTGGGCGCACTGCGGCATGTTGAAGGTGAACCGGGGGTTGTCGCGGATGCCCACGATCTCGATGCCGGCGTCCGCAAACGGCTTGACGCCGGCCAGGTATCCCGGCACCTCTGTTTCGAAGGGCGCTTCCTCGTGGGTCAGCGAGGCCACGGTGAACACGGCATCCGGCCGGTGTTCCAGGACGTAAGCGGAACTGGCCCGGTTATAGGCGTTGCATTCCGCGTTCCTGGTTTCCGATTCGGCGCCGAAGCGGCACGCAGGCATGAGCAGCGTGACCAGTTCCCAACCACGGGCGGCCGCAACAGGCGCCAGGGCCGCCAGGTACTGCTGGGCGTGGGAGTCCCCCAGGACCACGATGCGGCGGGTGGCCGGTTCCTCCGGAAGCGCCTGCCGGCAGCCTTCAAGGATTGGCTCGCTGGCGGCATTGGCGCCGGTACAGGGAGTGGTGATACCGGCCCAGTCGTTGTCCAGGGCAGTGGGCCCGGGGATGGTGCGGGCCGCGGGTGCGGGATTGTCCCCGTTCTCCGGCCTGAGCGCCAGCGCTCCCGGCGTGAGCTCACGGGGCTGTGCCGCCGTCGCGCTCTCCTCCGCGGTGAGCGATGTCTGCCAGACAGCGACGGGTCCTGCCAGGACGGCCCCGCAGGCAACAATGACGACGGCGGAACGCCAGGCGCGGAGCTTGGGCCAATGCCACTCGCGCAGCGGCTTTTCGACAAAGCGCGTGGTCAGGATGGCCAACACGATGGAAGCAGCAACGATGCCGAGCCCCTGTTTAAGGTTGGGCGCTTCGACACCGGTGGCCGCGAGCGCCAGCACCAGGACAGGCCAGTGCCAGAGGTACAGGGCGTAGGAGTTGTCCCCCAGGGCAACGGCGGGCCGGCTGCTGAGGAGTCGGTCCACACCGAAGGGGCTGCCGCTCTGCCCCGCGACGATGACGGCGGCCGCGGAAAGCGTCGGCCAGAGGGCCACGTACCCGGGGAAGGAGCGGTCCACGGCGAGCAGAAGGCCGCAGGACACCATGCCCGCGAGCCCGGCCCAGCCCAGCATTACACGCAGCACGCGACCGGGTTTGGCGTAGGGCAGTCCCAGGGCCAGGAGGGACCCCAGGGCGAATTCCCAGAGCCGCGCGCGGGTGTCGAAGTAGGCGTACGCCTGGTTGGTGGCGGTCTGGTCGATGGAGTACGCCAGCGACACCGCAAACACTGCCCCGAACACCACCGCCAGCAGGCCCCGGTACGTCAGCCGGTCCAGGCCGGGAATCCGGCGAAGCCTGTCCAGCAGGGCAGCCGCGGCGGCGAAAATCACTGGCCACAGGATGAAGACCTGGCCTTGGATGGACAGGGACCAGAAGTGCTGCAGCGGGCTGGCTCCGGCATGGTCCTGCGCGTAATAGTCCACGGACAGGTCCGCCAGGAGCCAGTTCTGCTTGTAGAAAAGGGAGGCCCATGCCTCGTTGAGCACCTGCGGCCAGCGGCCCTGCGGAAGAATCAGCCACGTGCCGGCCAGCACCCCCAGGATCACCACGACGGCGGCAGGCAGCAGCCGCTTGAACAGGTGCAGCCAGTGCGCCAGGAGCCGGAAAGGCTGCCCCGACTCCGCTTTGCGGACGAACGACAACGTGAGCAGGAACGCCGAGACCAGCAGGAAGATGTCCACGCCCCCTGACACGCGGCCCAGCCAGACGTGGTAGGCAACAACCATCAGCACGGCAAGGGCGCGGAGCCCCTGGACTTCCGGACGGAAGGTGGCTTTCCGCTGACGGCTGGTGCCCCCGGGCCTGGGTTCGCGCGCCTTCGGGGTCTCCGTAATCGACACAACAACCTCTCACGACGCCCGCCAGCCAAAGCCCCAAGCCTAGCCAACGCGTCATGCAACAGCCAATCAAGCCGTCGGTTCGGACTATGCTGGGCCCAACCATGGAAGGGAGTGGGCGTGGTTGTCCAGCTGCGGATTTGTGTGCCCGGTGAACTGTCCGCCGTGACCTTGAAGACCTGCCGCGAACAGCGGGGAACGGCAGAAATCGCCGTGGTCCCGCGCGCCTCCGTGGTGCCCGAGGGCGACGTCCTTGAAGTCCTGATCGCCCGGGAGTCCGTTGAGGAACTGCTCGAAAAGCTGGAGATCCTCAAGATCCGGGACGTGGGCTCCATTTCGATGGCCGCACCGGAATTCGTCCTGTCCCGGAACGCGGACCAGGCGGAGCGAGACGCCCCGGGTGAGGGCGCGGACGCCGTGATCTGGGAGGATGTTACCCGGCAAACGGGCGAGGACTCCCGGCTGACCTGGAACTTCCTTGCCTTCCTGGTGCTGGCAACCCAGCTCGCCGGGATCGGCATCGTGACCGACTCCCCCATTGCGATTGTGGGCGCCATGGCAGTGGGTCCTGAGTTCGGACCACTGGCCGCGCTCGCTGTCTCGATCGCCACCCGGAAGTGGAGGCTTGGCCGCCGCGCTGCAGTCGCCCTCGCTGTGGGCTTCCCGGTGGCGATGCTGCTGGCGGCGTTGACGGCGTGGCTGTCGATCCCGCTGGGCCTCTTCCCCCGCGACGCCCTGGACAAGGGTTCCGCGGTCGAGTTCATCTACCATCCGGGCCCGTATTCATTTATCGTTGCCATCCTGGCCGGGATCGCCGGGATGCTGTCCATCATCGGCCGGCGCTCCGCAGCACTCATCGGTGTCTTCATCTCCGTGACCACCGTGCCGGCTGCCGGATACGTGGCGGTGGCTTTGGTGCTGGGTGAATACCAAAAGGCCGCTGGATCTGCGCTCCAGCTGCTGCTCAACCTTGTCGGCATCGTGGTGGCCGCTGTCGCCGTCCTGCTCTTCTACCGCATGGTCGCCAGGCGCCTGCCGGATGGTGAAGCCCGGATCCTCAGGCGCCAGCGCAGCGGAAGCCGCAGCGGAAGCCGCAACTGAGGGGGCGCAGCGGATCCTTGCCGCTATGGGCGCAGCAGGGAGCGGAGGGTCTGGATGGTGTCCGCTTCGGCGGCGGCCTTGTCTTCCCGGTAACGCTTGACGCGGGCAAACCTGAGGGCGATGCCGCCCGGGTAGCGCGGCGACTGCTGCACGCCGTCGATCGCGATTTCGACGACCGTAACCGGCTCAACCCAGACCGTACCGGCCGTGCGCCGCACCTCGAGTTCCTGGAATTTCCCGGTTTGCCAGCGGAGGAGCTCGTCCGTGAGCCCCTTGAAGGTCTTGCCCACCATCACATAGGCTCCCGGTTCGCCGAACTCGCCAGCCGGGTCCAGGGCGCCCAGGTGCAGGTTGGAAAGCAGGCCGGTCCGCCGCCCCGATCCCCACTCGCAGGCGAGCACCACGAGGTCATACGTGTGCACGGGCTTCACCTTGACCCAGTTGGAACCGCGCCGTCCTGCTGCATAGGCCGACCCGATGGCCTTTACCACCACTCCCTCATGCCCGGCGGCCAGCGCATCCTGCGACACCCGTTCCGCGACAGCAGGGTCCGCGGTCACCTGCCCCGGGATCCGGTGCGCCGGCGCCACCTGCTGCAGGACTGCAAGACGCGTGGACAACGGTTCATCGAGCAGATCCCGCCCGTCAATGTGCAGCACGTCGAAGAACCACGGATGGAGCAGCGTTTCCCGCACAGCGTCAGCACCGAACCGGGACATGGTCTCCTGGAACGGCCTCGGGCCGCCTTCCTCGTCAAGGGCCAGGGTCTCGCCGTCCAGGATCACGTCCCGCAGCGGCAGCGCCCGCACCACCTCCACCACCTCCGGGAGCCGGTGGGTGACGTCGGCAAGGTTGCGGGTGTAGATGCTGACGTCGTCACCCGCGCGGTGCACCTGGATGCGGGCGCCGTCCAGTTTGTACTCCACCGACGCTTCCCCCGTGGCTTCCAGGGCTGCGCCAACACTGCCCGCCGTCGCAGCAAGCATGGGCTGCACGGGCCTGCCCACCCTCAAGCCGACGGCGTCAAGCTCCGCTTCAGTGCCCGTCAAGGCCAGCAGGGCGGTCTCGCCGAGGTCGCCGGAGAGCATCGCTGCACGCCGAACGGCTTCAAGCGGCTTCTCCGCGGCGCGCGCGACGGCATCCGTCAGGACTCCCTCGAGGGCGCCGGTGCGCAGTTCGCCGAGCAGGACGCCCGCGATGAATGACTGTTCGGAGGTGGTGGCGGCTGCCATCAGGTTGGCGAGGGTGGCTGCGCGCTCCGCCCCGGACCCGGTACCTGCGGTGGCCAGCAGCCGGTCCAGGGCGGCGTCAAAATCCGCCACGGTGAGCCGCGCCTCTCGTGCCGGTTCCTGTTTTGCAGCCGCAATGGCTGCCCATCCCACGCCCACCCGCCCCTGGCGGGGCCTGGCACTGAGCAGGCCAACCGCCGTCGGGATCTCCGCGGGTTCCAGCCGGCGCAGCAAGCGCGCCAGGGCGTCCACCTTTGCCAGCCGGGAGCGGGTCGAGGCGACGGCTTCCGAAGTTTCCACGAGCTCAAGGAGCAGCATGGCACCATCCTGCCACGGGCACTGGACAGCACCCCGGCGCGGGTCCAAGATGGGCGCGTGGGCATCATCATGGCGAATCTGTTCATCACCCTCGACGGCGTGTACCAGGCACCGGGCGGCCGTGAAGAAGACCCCGAAGGCGACTTCGCTTTCGGCGGCTGGCAGGCGCCGGTGTCCGACGACGAGGCCGGCGCCTCGATAGCGGACCAGATCAGCAGGATGGATGCGCTCCTCCTCGGCCGGAAGACCTACGACATCTTCGCGGCGTACTGGCCGCACCAGACAGGCGACATCGCGGATACGCTGAACCGGGTCCCCAAGTTCGTTGTGTCCGGTTCCCTGGCCGATCCGGTTTGGGCAGGCACAACGGTGCTGCCGGATGCTGCGGCGGCAGGCCGGATCCGGGACGAATACCAGCAGGTGCACATGTTCGGCAGCGGCGTCCTCATCCGCTCCCTGCTGGAAGCGGAAGTGCTGGACCGGCTGCACCTCTGGCTGTACCCCGTGGTACTGGGCCAGGGAAAGCGCCTGTTCGACGCCGGAACGTTGCCCTCCACCTTCACGCTGGCCGAGCCGGCCCGCAGCTTCCCCAAGGGTGCGGTGTCGCTGGTGTACGAGCGCGCGGGAGAAGTGGAGACGCAGGAGATGACAGCCACCTAGTCCCACCGTCCCAGACAACAACGCAAAAGGCTGGCCCGGCAGATGCCGGACCAGCCTTTTCAGCGGTAAGCCGCCAGGGCGCAGCGTTAGTGGCTGTGGCCTGCGTGCTCGTCCTCTTCGGCAGGCTTCTCCACGACCAGGGTCTCGGTGGTGAGAACCAGGGCGGCGATGGAGGCCGCGTTGCGGAGGGCTGCACGGGTGACCTTGACGGGGTCGATGACGCCCGCGCCGATCAGATCCTCGTACTCGCCGGACTTGGCGTTGAAGCCGTTGTTGATCTCCAGGTCGGCGACCTTGGAGGTGACCACGTAGCCGTCGAAGCCTGCGTTCTGGGCGATCCAGCGCAGCGGCTGGACCAGTGCGCGGCGGACGATGCCCACCGCAGCGGCGGCGTCGCCTTCGAGTGCCTTGACCGAGGCATCCTCATCCAGTGCCTTGAGGGCGTGGATCAGTGCGGAGCCGCCGCCGGCCACGATGCCTTCTTCGAGGGCAGCGCGGGTGGAGGAAACGGCGTCCTCGATACGGTGCTTCTTTTCCTTCAGCTCGACCTCGGTGGCTGCGCCGACCTTGATGACGCCGATGCCGCCGGCCAGCTTGGCCAGGCGTTCCTGGAGCTTTTCACGGTCCCAGTCGGAATCGGTGCGGACCAGCTCAGCACGCAGCTGGGCAACGCGTGCCGCTACGTCCTCGGCCGATCCGGCGCCGTCAACGATGGTGGTGTTGTCCTTGGTAACCGTGATCCGGCGGGCAGTACCCAGCACCTCCAGGCCCACAGAGTCCAGGCTCAGGCCCAGTTCCGGGGAGACAACCTGCGCACCGGTGAGGGTGGCGATGTCCTGCAGCATGGCCTTGCGGCGGTCACCGAAGCCCGGAGCCTTGACGGCAACGACGTTCAGGGTGCCCCGGATGCGGTTGACGATCAGCGTGGACAGGGCCTCGCCCTCGACGTCCTCGGCGATGATGAACAGCGGCTTGGAAGCCTGCAACGCCTTCTCGAGCAGCGGCAGGAATTCCTGGATCGAGGAGATCTTGCCCTGGTTGATCAGGATAAGGGCGTCCTCGAGGACTGCTTCCTGGCGCTCCGCGTCGGTGACGAAGTACGGGGAGAGGTAACCCTTGTCGAACTGCATGCCCTCGGTGAGGACCAGCTCGGTCTGGGTGGTGGAGGACTCTTCGATGGTGATGACGCCATCCTTGCCCACCTTGCCGAAGGCCTCGGCGAGAAGCTCGCCGATTTCGTCGCTCTGCGCCGAAATGGCAGCAACGTTGGCCACCTGGCCGCCTTCGACCGGGCGGGCGTTCTCCAGCAGGCGGGCTGCCACGGCCTCAACCGCGACCTCGATGCCACGCTTGATCTGGCCCGGAGCGGCGCCGGCTGCCACGTTGCGCAGGCCTTCCTTGACCAGTGCCTGGGCCAGGACCGTTGCGGTGGTGGTGCCGTCACCGGCAACATCGTTGGTCTTGGTGGCGACTTCCTTGGCCAGCTGCGCGCCAAGGTTCTCGTAGGGGTCGTCCAGCTCGACTTCGCGGGCGATGGTCACGCCGTCGTTCGTGATGGTGGGGGCGCCCCACTTCTTGTCCAGGACGACGTTGCGGCCGCGGGGGCCGAGCGTCACCTTGACGGTGTTCGCGAGCTTATCGATGCCGGCCTCAAGGGACCGGCGGGCAGCGTCGTTAAACGCAAGCTGCTTTGCCATGGTTTTGTCCTTTCAAAGACAGAACCCCGCACTGCCGGCCAGCATGAGCGTGGCCGGCGGCACGGGGATCCGAAAGAGTTACTTTACGACGACAGCCAGGACGTCGCGGGCGGACAGCACGAGGTACTCGGTGCCGCCGGTCTTGACTTCGGTTCCGCCGTACTTGGAGTAGATGACGACGTCGCCAACTGCTACGTCAACGGGAACGCGGCTGCCGTCCTCGAAGCGGCCGGGGCCTACTGCAACAACTTCGCCTTCCTGCGGCTTCTCCTGGGCGGAGTCCGGGATGACCAGGCCGGAAGCCGTGGTCTGCTCGGCTTCGAGCGGGCGAACAACAATACGATCCTCAAGAGGCTTAATAGAGACCGACACTCGGACCTCTCCTTTTCGTCAGCAAATTCGTGGACTGGAAAGCTTTCCGCCGTAGCTGGCAAACCGTCGTCGCGGTGCCGGCAGCAGCCTGGCTGGCAGCTCTTCATGTGTTAGCACCCTCCTAGGGAGAGTGCTAATGAAGACTCTATGTAAGGGTTAGCACTCGGTCAAGGTGAGTGCCAACGTTTCGTCCTGGCCGTACGGCTTTTCGCGGTTTGCGACGACGTCCTTCCGGCGCCCGGGCGGCCCCGCTACTGGCCCAGGTCCTCGAAGTGCACGTCCTCGCCGTCGGTGTCGCCGCCCGGTTTCCGTCCGCGGTACAGCATCCAGCCGGCTGCCGCCGCGGCGAGCAGCGCCGCCACCAGGAAGAAGATGCTCCCGGCCCGTGCGCCGTCGTACAGTCCGCGGATGTCCCGCGACTCCTGGGTGTTGTCGTGGATGTCGTTGCCGCCCACGGAGTAGACCGTGGCGTTGAACGTGTCCAGCAGGAAGATGATCACCAGGAGGGCGATGCAGACCACGGCCACCACGGAGGCGGCAATCAGGACAGGACGGGCAAACCTGGCAATGCCGCGGGCCCCTGGCTCGTGGCTGCCGGTGGCCCCGGGGGCTGCGCTCTCATCCATGCTTCAACACTATCCGCATCCCGGCATGCGCTCCTCCACTAGGCTGGAACCCATGGCTCATGCTCCCCAGGACCACATTGCACCGCTGTTGACCCCTGAAGGGTGGGAGTTGCTGGCATCCCTGGGCCCCTACCGGGATGAGGACTCATTCGAGCTCAACGCCGCGCTCCGGAAGGCCGGACATCCCGCGGAACTGGTCTCCGCCGTCCTGACCCAGTCCCGGCTCCGGACCAAAGCGCAGGCAAAGTTCGGCGAATTCGCCCGCCAGATGCTCTTCACCCAGGCCGGCCTGGAGCAGGCCACCCGCCTGAACGTTGCCGCGCACCACGCGCAGCGGTTCGCGGCCGCCGGGATCGGCAAGGTGGCTGACCTGGGCTGCGGGCTCGGTGCCGACTCGCTGGCCCTGGCCTCGCTGGACATCGACGTGACCGCGGTGGAAATGGATGAGACCACTGCCGCGTGCGCCACGGTGAACCTCATCCCGTTCCCGAATGCCACGGTGGTCCACGCCGATGCGGTGTCTGTCCCGTTGGAGGAAGTCGACGGCGTCTGGCTGGATCCGGCCCGCCGGGTCACCTCCACGTCGGGCACCAAGCGGATCTGGGATCCTGAGGCGTTCTCCCCGCCGTTGTCGTTCGTGGAGTCGCTCGCGGCGGAAGGCAAGGCGGTGGGGGTCAAGATGGGCCCGGGCATGCCGCACGACTCGGTGCCCGCCGGCTGCGAAGCGCAGTGGGTGTCCGTGGCGGGGGACGTCACCGAAGTGACGCTGTGGTTCAACGCGGTGCGCCGGCCCGGCGTCCGCCGCGCAGCGCTGGTGCTGGGTCCGCAGGGCCCCGCCGAACTGGGCAGCGCAAACGACTTCGGCGCGGGCCCCTCCGCCCCGGTGGGACCCGTGGAAGGTTACCTCTACGAGCCCGACGGGGCCGTGATCCGCGCCGGCCTGGTGGCGGACGTTGCCCTGCAGTTGGGCGGCCACCTGGTGGATGAGCACATCGCCTACATCTGCGCCCCGGACCTCGTCCAGACCCCGTTCGCCAGGTCGTACAAGGTCCTGCAGGTGATGCCCTACAACGTGAAGGCACTCAAGGCCTGGGTGAAGCAGGAGGGCATCACCGTGCTGGACATCAAGAAGCGCGGCACCGCCGTCACCCCGGAGGAGCTGCGGAAGCAACTGCTGCCCGGCGGTAGGAATGCCGCCAAGAAGGGCGCCGGAAAGACAGCCACCCTGGTCCTGACCCGCATCGGGGAGGACCGGGTGGCCATCGTCGTGGAACCTGTCACGGCCGGGACGGCGTAAGCCCGGTCTGCCGGCACCTGGACCCGGCCGCTACTGGGCGCGCATGAACTCCTCGGCCGCCCGCACCTGCTCGGGCGTCGGCCGCACTCCGGTGTACAGGACGAACTGCTCCAAGGCCTGGATGGTGGCCACCTCGGCGCCGGTGATAACGGGCTTGCCCGCGGCGCGGGCGGCACGGATCAGGGGGGTCTCGGCCGGCAGCGCGACGACGTCGAAGACCAGTCGGGCTGCGTCGATTGCCTCTGCCGGGAAGGACAGAGTTTCCGCTTCGGCGCCGCCGGCCATGCCAATGGGGGTGACGTTGATGATCAAGTCCGCCGTCCCGCCGTCGAGCGCTGAACGCCACCGGAAGCCGTACTGGTCCGCGAGGGCGCGCCCCGCGGCCTCGTTCCGGGCGATCACCGTGACGTCCGTGAAGCCGGCATCCCGAAGGGCGGCAACCGTGGCTTTGGCCATGCCGCCGGCGCCCTGCACCAGCACCGAATAGTCGGTGGGGACTGAATTGGTGGCGAGGAGCTGCTCGATGGCTGTGTAGTCGGTGTTGTACGCCTTGAGGTGGCCGTCGGTGTTCACGATGGTGTTCACCGAATCGATGGCCTTGGCGGACGGGTCCATCTCGTCCACCAGCGCGATGACATCCTCCTTGTACGGCATGGAGATGGCGCAGCCGCGGATGCCCAGGCCCCGGACGCCGGCGATGGCCTGTTCGAGGTTGGTGGGTGCGAACGCCTTGTAGATCCAGTTCAGGTCCAGCTGCCCGTAGAGGTGGTTGTGGAACCTGGTCCCGTTGTTGCTGGGCCGGGCCGAGAGCGAGATGCAGAGGGTCATGTCTTTATTCAGAATGGGCACCAGACCATTAAACGCGTTCCCACGGGTGCGCGGACCAAAGCGGTTACGGGCAGCCGGTTCCTGCGGGAAAGGGCCCGACGGCGGCGGGCAGCGTCCCGGGGGCGGGCGCCTTCCCTGCGAGCACGGCGGCGAGCGCGTCAAAGGCGGTGTCCGTGCGCCCATACAGCGCCAGCTTGACCGGTGCGCTGGAGCCCTGGAGCGGCCAGGGCGCATCCAGGGCGACGGCGATGTCCCCGCCGGCCGGTTTCCCGGCGAACCCGATGAGATTCACCAGCGGACCTGATCCGACACCAAGTCCGGCACGGGCGGCGGCGGCTACGAAGCGCTCGCGGTCACCGGGATCTCCTCCGGCCACGCGCACCGAGCCCGGCACCATGGGCCCGCTGCAGGGGCCGGCCAGGACTGTGATGGCTGACGCCGAAACCTTGGCGGACAGGGCTGCGCCGCTGCCGGCCGGGGCACCCGCGCCTGCTGTTCCCGCCGGCGGCGTGGTGCGGGCACGCCAGATCATCATGGTGGCCACGCGCTGTGCTGCTTCATCCAGGCGGGAAGCGGGAAGGGTTCCCGCCGCCAGTGCCTGGAGGATGGCGGCGTGCGCCTGTTCGACGTCGGCGGGCATCAGCAGCAGGTCCGCGCCCGCGGCGAGGGCTTTCACGGCGGCGGTGCCCGCCGGGTACTGGTTGTCCACGGCACCCATGTTCAACGCGTCCGTCACGGCAACGCCTTTGAATCCCAGGCCGCGCAGGGCGGCATAACTTGGAGCCGAGAGCGACGCCGGGACGCCGGGTTCCAGCGCGGGCACGGCGATGTGCCCGGTCATGACGATGGGGAGCCCGGCATCCACCGCGGCCTGGAAGGGCTTCCAGTCCCGGCCCCGGAGCTGGTCGATGCCGGCGGGCTGGACGGGCAGGCTGAGGTGGGAGTCCGTGGTGACGGAGCCGTGGCCCGGAAAATGCTTCACGGTGGGAAGCACCCCCGAGTCCAGCATGCCCTGGGAGAAGGCCACCCCATGGGCGGCGGCCATGGCCGGATCCGCGGACATGGAGCGGGCACCGATGGTGGGGTCGCCGGGACCGATCGTGACGTCGGTATCAGGGGCGAAGTCGAGGTCGAATCCCAGGGGCACCAGCTCGGCAGCAAGGCCCTTGCCCGCCTCGCGGGTGAGCGCCGGGTTGTTGGCGGCACCGTAGCTCATCGGGGTGGGCCATTCCGTCAGCGGGGCGCCGAGGCGTGCCACGGCGCCGCCTTCCTGGTCCACGCCGATGATTCCCGGCCATCCCCGGCCGTCGGCGGACGTGGCCTGCTGCAGCCGCTGGTTCACCATGGCCATGGCCGCCACATCCACCTCGCCCTGCGGGCCGCGTGGAACGTTGTCGCCCATGATGATGCTGCCGGCCAGGTGCAGCCGCTGGATGAGGGCGGCATGGGCCTCCACCTGGGTGCCCTTGTAGAACGGGAGCAGGACCTGCCCGGCCTTCTCCTCCGGGGTCATGGCCTTGACCGCGGCGGCAGCGGCGTCCTGGTCCCGCTGCTCGGGTCCCCATCCAAGGGGCCGGGAACCCGCGTCAGGTGCGGGGGACGCCGTGGGAGGTGCCGCCGTCGTACTTTCCGGTGCGGAAGGAGAGGCAGTGCCCGCCGCTGTGGAGGGCGACGGCGGTGCGGACGTTGGGGAGGCCGTGCAGGACGCCAAAGCAATGGCCGACAGGGCCAGGAGGAAGGGGAAGGATTTGGCAGGTCTGTGACGCAGCAGGAACGGGGCCATCAATACGATGCTACCCCTGCACTAGACTTGAACCACCCGTTCGCCTGCCGGCAGCAGCCTGTGAGCGGCATGAGCCAGCGGCAAACCGGACAGTAAGGAAGCGTGTGAAGATCGACTTCGCGCCATCGAGGCAGTCAACCCTCGGTGTTGAGTGGGAGCTGGCACTGGTGGACGGAAAGACGGGCGAGCTTGCCTCCGTCGCCAACCAGGTGCTCCGCGGCGTGGCCTCCCGCCACCCGGAACTCAATGAGGACGACGAACACCCGCACATCAAGCAGGAACTGCTGCTGAACACGGTGGAGCTGGTCACCGGCATCTGCGAAACAGCCGCCGAAGCCAAAGAAGACCTCAGCCGTTCCGTCGCCGCGGTCCGCGAGATCACCGATCCCATGGGCGTGGAACTGTTCTGCGCCGGCAGCCACCCGTTCAGCCCGCCGCAGCTCCAGCCGGTGACGGACAAGGCCCGCTACGCCAAGCTCATCGACCGGACCCAGTGGTGGGGCCGGCAAATGGTGATCTACGGCGTCCACGTGCATGTGGGGCTGGACCGCCGCGACAAGGCCCTCCCGGTCCTGGACGGCCTGGTCAACTACTTCCCGCACTTCCAGGCGCTCTCCGCGTCCAGCCCGTTCTGGGGCGGCGAGGACACCGGCTACGCCTCCCAGCGGGCGCTGATGTTCCAGCAGCTTCCCACCGCGGGCCTGCCCTTCCAGTTCACGTCCTGGGAGGAATACGAGTCCTATGTGCAGGACATGACCACCACCGGGGTCATCGACACCATTTCGGAGATCCGGTGGGACATCCGGCCCGTGCCCGCCCTGGGCACCATCGAGATGAGGATCTGCGACGGACTGGCCACGCTGGAGGAAGTGGGGGCGATCGCTGCCCTCACCCAGTGCCTGGTGGATGAGTTCTCCACCACCCTGGACGATGGCGGCACCATCCCCACCATGCCGCCGTGGCACGTGCAGGAGAACAAGTGGCGCGCCGCACGCTACGGCATGGACGCCATCATCATCCTGGACGCTGCAGGCCGGGAGCAGCTGGTCACGGAGCACCTGCTGGAGACGCTGAACCGGCTCGAGCCGGTGGCGGCCAAGCTGCGTTGCTCCGACGAACTTGCCGACGTTGAGAAGATCATCCGCCGCGGCGCCGGATACCAGCGCCAGCGCCGGGTTGCCGCGGAGAACGGCGGGAACCTCCAGGCGGTCGTGCTGGACCTGGTCAAGCAGATGCGCAACGGCCCCACCGCCTGAACCCCTTACTTGCTCTATCAGATATGGCTCCCAAACCGGCGGTTTAGGAGCCATATCTGATAGAGCATCGCAGGGTTTGCCGGGTGTCAGGCCGGGAGGGACACCGACGTGACGGGCATGGACGAGTCCGGGGCAAAGCTGATCCCGCTGGGTTCCACACCGGCCATCACCAGCTGGGCGCCAAGCGCGGCCACCATGGCGCCGTTGTCCGTGCACAAGTCCAGCGGGGGAACGTGCAGCCGGATGCCGGCAGAGGCGCAGCGTTGCCCGGTCACTTCACGCAGCCGGGAGTTTGCCGCCACGCCGCCGCCCAGCAGGACGTCCTTGATGCCGTGCTCGCGGCAGGCCAGGACCGCCTTGGAGGAGATCACATCCACCACAGCCTCCTGGAACGCTGCGGCAATGTCGGCCACCGGAATCTCTTCGCCACGGGCCTCGAACTGCTCCACGCACCGGGCCACGGCAGTCTTCAGGCCGCTGAAGGACCAGTCGTAGCGGTGCGGTCCGGGTGCCTCCGCAGTGCCCATGTACTTGGGCTGGGTGAGGCCCCGGGGGAAGCGGATTGCTTTGGGGTTGCCGGTACGGGCCATTTTGTCGATGGCGGGGCCACCGGGGTATCCCAGCCCCAGGATGCGGGCCACCTTGTCGTAGGCTTCCCCGGCGGCGTCGTCGATGGTGGAGCCCAGCAGCTCCACGTCACTGGTGATGCTATTGATCCGCAGGATTTCGGTATGGCCGCCGGACACCAGCAGGGCGCCCAGGTTTTCCGGCAACTCCTGCTTCCGGCCACTGCCGCGGTCATCCAGGAGCCCCACGCCCACGTGCGCCACCAGGTGGTTGATCGCGTAGAGCGGCTTTCCGGTGGCGACGGCGAGCGCCTTGGCGGCGCAGACGCCCACCATGAGTGCGCCGGCCAGTCCGGGGCCGGAGGTGACGGCAATGGCGTCCACCTCGTCAAGGGTGACGCCGGCGTCAGCGAGCGCCTGCTCGAGGGTTGGGACGAAGGCATCCAGGTGCGCCCTGGAGGCGATTTCGGGGATCACGCCGCCGAAGCGGACGTGCTCGTCCATGGATGAGGACACCGTGTTGGTCAGGAGCGTGGTGCCGCGGACGACGCCCACGCCGGTTTCGTCGCAGGAGGATTCGATACCCAGGACAAGGGGCTCTGTCCGGTTCATGGCTGGCCTGCTTCCGTGGCTTTGTCAGCGTCCGTTCCAGTGGCGCTTGTTCCCTCGGCGCTTGTTCCCTCGGCCCTTGTTCCCTCGGCGCTTGTTCCCTCGGCGCCGGCGAGCTGCAGCCGCATGATGAGGGCGTCTACGCCGTCGCGGTAGTAGCGGGGCCGGACATGGATCTGCTCGAAGCCGAACCGCACGTAGAGCTGTTGCGCGCGCGGGTTGTCAGCCCGGACCTCGAGCAGGACGTCGGCGGCGCCCCGGTGCCGCGCCTCGTCGATCAGCTGCGTGAGCAGCGTGGCGCCGATACCCCGTCCCTCGTAGCCGGGGACGACGGCGATGGTCTGGACGTCCGCGATGGGTTCGATGCACATCAGGCCGGCATAGCCCACGATGCCGTCGCCGGCTTCCGCCACCAGGTAGCGGCGGGTCTCCGGCTGGGAGAGCTCGTCCAGGAACATCTGCACGGGCCACGCATCAATGGGAAAAAGCTGGTGTTCCAGCAGGCCGACGGCGGGCACGTCGTCCAGGGTCATTTCGCGGATGGTGATTCCCGCCATCCGCGGATCCGGGGTGGTCATAAGGCCCGCTTCCGTGGTCCGGGCACCTGGGCGTCCGACTCGCGCAGGTACAGGGGTGTGGAATCCAGCAGGGTGCCGCCGGAGGCCAGCCGGGCCAGGGCAAACTGGCCCAGGTACAGGGCGTCCGGCTGCTCAGTGGCGAACTCCGGATGGGCCCGGAGCACGTCGGCATAAAGGCCGGCGCCTGCCCCGAAGGCAGGAAGGTCAGGCAGGTCGGCGGCGAATCCAACGTGGGGGCCGTCCTCGAGCACGGGCAGCTGGCCGCCGTCCAGGCTGTACCGGGCCCAGTAGACCTCCTTGCGGCGGGCATCCGTCACCACCAGGAACCCGGGTTCGGCGGCGGTGGATTCGGCCACCTCCAGCGCCACGGCGTCAAGGCTCATCAGCCCGTGCAGGGGCTTGCCCCAGACGAAGGCAAGCGTGCGCGCTGTGGCGATGCCTGAGCGCAGCCCGGTGAAGGGACCGGGCCCAACGCCCACCACTATGGCGTCCACGTCCTGTCCACGGACGCCTGCCGAAGCCAGCATGCTGTGGATGCCTGGGGCAAGTACCTCGGCGTGGCTGCGGGTGTCCTCGGTGGCGAAGGCGGCCACCACGCTTTCCGGGGCATCATCCGAGACCAGGGCTGCACTGGCCACGGCGGAGGTGTCGATGGCGAGGATCAGCATGGGGCGTCCCCTTCGCTGCCGGCCAGTTCGGGAGCGGTTGTCCACCGCGGCCCGAACCCGCGCATCACGATGGTGCGCGGCTCGTCGGTGTCTTCCGCGTCGAAGTCGAGGTCTCCCGAAAATCCCGCCAGGGTTCCGGTATCCAGTCCAATGGCACCCAGTCCAATGGCACGGTGCAGGTCGATTTCCAGCCGGCTGTCGCTCAGGTGTTCCACCCGGTCGTGGCCCCATTCCACCACGGTCACCGATGAGTCCATGGTGTTTTCGAGGTCGATGTCGTCCACCTCCGCGGCCGAGCCCAGCCGGTAGGCATCCACGTGCACCAGGTCCGGGCCGCCGGGGCGAGGGCCATCCGGCAGGTTGGGGTGGATCCGGACCAGGACGAACGTGGGCGAGATGATGCCGTCGCGGACACCCAGGCCCTCACCCAGGCCCTGGGTGAAAGTGGTCTTCCCCGCACCCAGCTCGCCGGACAGCACCAGCAGGTCCCCGGCCTGCAGTACCTCCGCCAGGCGCCTGCCGAACGCGTGGGTCTGGTCCGCCGTCGTCGCCGTGAACGTCTTTTCCCAGTTGGCAGCCAGCTGTTCCGCCGCGCTCATGCGGCCCCCGCCCGGCCCGGCGTGCCCACCAGGCCCTGGCCGGTGCCTGCCGGGTCGTCCTCGTTGATAAAGCGGCGCGGCACGCGGGGGCTGATCCGGGTCACGATCTCGTAGTTGATGGTTCCGGCGGCGCGTGCCCAGTCGTCAGCCGTGGGACCGCCGTCGGCCCCGTTGCCGAACAGCTCGGCTTCAGCCCCGTGCAGGTCGGTGCCGGAAGCTTCCGGGCCGAGGTCGATGACCATCTGGTCCATGGCGATCCGACCCACCACGGGGTACGTCTTCCCGGCCACCCGTACAGGCCCGCCGGTGCCGATGCGGGGGACGCCGTCGGCGTAGCCCATCGGAATCAACGCCAGGGTGCTCGCTTCCCTGGTGCGGTAGTGCAGTCCGTAGGAGACGCCCTGCCCCTCGGGAACCTGCTTGCACTGCGAGACCAGGGTGCGCAGCGTCATGGCGGGGCGGAGGCCGAGCTCCGCGGAGGTCTGCCCGTCGAACGGCGAGAGCCCGTAGATGCCCAGGCCGACCCGGACCAGGTCGAAGTGGGTGTCCGGCCGGGACAGCGTGGCCGGGGTGTTGGCAAGGTGCCGGACCTCCGGGTCCACGCCGGCGTCCCCGGCGATGGCCAGGGCCTCGCGGAATGCCGCAACCTGCTGGTCCGTTTCGGGGCGCTCCGGTTCATCCGCCACCGCAAGGTGGGAGAAGATGCCCACTACGCGCAGCAGGCCCTGGTCCTGGTACTCCACGGCCTCACCCACCAGGCGGTCCCAGGTTTCGGGCGTTGCGCCGTTGCGGCCCAGACCGGTGTCCACCTTCAGATGCACCCGCGCCGGCCGCTCCTGCTCACGGGCCGCGGCCACGATGCGTTCCAGTTCCCATCCGGAGCAGCCGATGTCGACGCCGGCTGCTACGGCGGCGCCGAAGTTGCTGTCCGTGGTGTGCAGCCAGGCGAGGAGTGGCGCGTCGATGCCGGCGGCACGCAACGCGAGGGCTTCAGAGATGTGGGCGACACCCAGCCAGGAGGCGCCGGCCTGCAGGGCCGCGCGGGCCACGGGAACCGCACCGTGCCCGTACGCGTCGGCTTTCACGACGGCCATGACTTTCGCGGGGGATGCAGCGTCGGCGAGCCTGCGGACGTTGTGCCGGATGGCGTCCAGGTCGATCACTGCGGATCGCTCATGGCGGGGGTCCGGCCCGGAGGCAGCGCTGAATTCACCTGTTGTTGCGGGGTAGGTCACCTAAGTGATTCTAGTGCGGGCACTTGGCGCCGAATAATCGGCGCCTCCACGGCTCCTCAGGCGTCCGAGAGGTGGGCGATGGTGGCGGCCGCCCTGCGCTGGGCTCCGGGCGGCACGTCTTCGATGATGTCCGCCAGGAAACGGAAGCGGCGCAGCCACTGGCTCATCTGCCGTTCCGGGCGGGCGTTGGCCCGTTTCCACCAGTCTGCGATGTCCCCCCAGCCGGGGGCGGCCAGTGACCCGCCCACCTCCTGCACGGCAAGCGATGCGCACAGGTTGGCGAACCGCAGCCTGTCCCCGAGCGGCCAGCCGGCCAGGGTTCCGACAATGAATGCCGCGTCGAAGCAGTCGCCGGCACCGGTGGGGTCGTGGGCCTTGACCGGAAGCGACGGTACCCACTCTTCCTCCCCGGTTTCCGAGTCCACCGCCATGGCACCCTGGGCACCCAGCGTCACCACAGCCACGGGAACCCGGTCCGCCAGCGCGTAAAGCGCGCTCCACGGATTGTCCTTGCCGGTGAACGCCATGGCCTCCCGCTGGTTGGGCAGGAACGCGTAGAAGTACTGCAGGTTGTCGAGCCTGACCGGCGCCCATTCCCCGCTGGGGTCCCATCCGATGTCCCCGAAGAGCTTCACTCCGGAGGCGTGGGCTGATTTGGCCCAGGGCTCCATCTCCAGGCCAACCTCCGCGATGCCTGCGAGCGCCGTGGGCGGTTCGCCGATGAGTTCGGAGCTTGTCACCGGTGCGGAGTGCCCGTGGGTGACCATGGAGCGGTCCTGTTCGACGCAGAGCGACACTGTCACCGGCGAGTGCCATCCGGGCACGCGGCGGGAAAGGCTGAGGTCAACATGTTCCTGGCCGGAGAGGATCTTCCAGTTGAAGTCCCCGTAGCCGTCGTCACCAAAGGCAGCGGCGAGTCCGGTCCGCAACCCCAGCCTGGCTGCGGCGATGGCTTGGTTGGCCACCCCGCCGGGGCAGCTGCCCATGCCGTCGCTCCAAACTTCCGTGCCGGGTTCGGGTCCGTGGGGCAGCCCTGTGAAGATGATGTCCTGGAACACGGTGCCGGCCAGCAGCAGATCGAATCCCGGCTCGCGGGCGGACCGGACGGCAGCCAGCGGATCGAAGGGGCGTGCTGGGGTGGCGTCCATAGTGCGCAGGATACGCCGTGGCGCAGGGCCGCGGTAGGGCCTTCGGAACTGCCTGTGCGCAGTGTCGGGGGCTGGTCCTAGACTGCATGCATGCGGCTATTGATTGCCGGCGGCGGGGGTTTCCGGGTGCCGTTGATATACCGGGCCCTGCTGTCCGGAAGCTTTTCCGGGCTGGTCACCGGGCTGGTGCTGTACGACGTCGATCTCTCCCGCCTCGCTGCGGTCGCCGCCGTATTGAGGAGTATGCCCGGGGGCCACAGCGGGCGGGTGCCTTTTGAGTGCACCACCGATCCTGCCGCTGCCCTGGACGGTGCCGGCATGGTTTTTGCCGCCATCCGCCCTGGCGGGACTGCCGGCCGGGTGGCCGACGAGAAGGTGGCGCAGGATCTTGGGCTGCTGGGCCAGGAGACCACCGGGGCCGGGGGGATCTCCTACGCGCTCCGGACCATTCCGCCGATGCTGGACCTGGCCCGGCTGATGCGCGAACATTGCCCGGACGCGTGGCTGATCAACTTCACCAACCCCGCGGGCATGGTGACCGAGGCGCTGCTCCCTGTCCTGGGGCAGCGGGTCATCGGGATCTGCGATTCGGCCGGTGGCCTGGTTCACCGGGCAGCGCGGGCGGCCGGCGTCCCCTTGGCTGGGGGACGGCTCGACGGCGTGGGCTACTACGGACTGAACCATTTGGGCTGGTTGTACCGGCTGGAGCCCGGCGGCCGCGATGTGCTGCCGGACCTGCTTGCGGACGCGGGCGCCCTGCAGCGGTTCGAGGAAGGCAGGCTCTTCCCGCAGCCGTTCCTGGCGGAGCTGGGCATGCTGCCCAACGAGTACCTGTATTACTACTACCGGCGCCAGGAAGCCCGGGCGGCGATGCAGGGCATGGCGCAGACGCGCGGCGAGACGATCGACAGCCAACAGCGGGAGCTGTATCCGCGGCTGGCCGCTGCAGGGCAGGAGGCCTACCGGCTTTGGGAGGAGGCACGGCGGTCCCGCGAGGAGGGATACCTTGCCGAGGCCCGGCAGGACGGCGGGAGCCGGGACGAGGACGACCTGGCCGGTGGCGGCTACGAACGGGTGGCGCTGGCGGCCATGCGGGCGTTGGCCGGCGGCGGAGACGCCCAACTGATCCTCAACACCTGCAACACGCTGCCATCCAGCAGCGGGCCGGCTGGCCAAGCACCCCTGCCCGCCACGGCAGACCCAACCGCCGCCCGGGCCGCCATTCCCGGCCTTCCCGCGGACGCCGTCGTCGAAGTCCCTTGCATGGTTACAGCCGACGGCGCCGTCCCGCTGCCCCAACAGGCACCGGCCGGCACGCAGCTGGAACTGCTGCAGCGGGTCAAGGACGTGGAACGGCTCACCGTCCTGGCCGCCACAACCGGCAACCGTGCAGCCGCCCTCGAAGCCTTCGCCCGGCATCCGCTCGTGGACTCCCCCGAACGTGCCGCGCTGCTCCTGGCCGGTTATGAGCAGGCATTCCCCGATTTGGGGAAGATGTGGAAGGGCGGCGCGCGTTAGGGGAAGGAGTAGTGTTTTATCGAATGCGCATTGAACCGGCTCCCCTGACGCGCGCCGGCGGCCGGAAGGAGGTCCCGTGGCACTGATCCGCAGGGTCGCTTTGCTTTCCCTCCATACCTCCCCCATGGAACAGCCCGGCTCCGGTGATGCGGGCGGCATGAACGTGTACATCCGTGAGCTGGCGTCGGCGCTGGCCGAGGCCGGCGTGGAGGTGGAGATCTTCACCCGCGCCACCTCCGCCGACCAGCCCGCCGTCGAGCATCCCGACCCCGGGGTGTGCGTGCACAACGTCCTTGCCGGCCCGCCCAGGAAGATCCCCAAGGAGGAGCTGCCCGGTCTCCTGCACGCGATGGTGGCCGAGATAGAGCAGATCCGCCGCCGCCAGCCGCACGGCCGGTACGACGTCATCCATTCCCATTACTGGGTGTCCGGAATAGCCGGGCTGGAGCTGTCCGAACTGTGGGGCGTGCCGCTGGTGCACACCATGCACACCATGGCCAAGGTCAAGAACCTGCTGCTCGAATCCGGTGAAAAGCCGGAGCCCCGGCGGCGCGAGCTGGGCGAACACCGGATTGTCGACGGCGCTGCCCGCCTGATCGCCAACACCAGCTCCGAGGCTGCCGAACTGGTTTCGCATTACGGCGCCACGTACGACCGGATCGACATTGCGCCGCCCGGGGTGGACCTGGCCACGTTCACGCCCGCGTTCCGGGCGCGTTCCAGGGCCGGGCACGGCATCAGCCCGGACACGTTCCACCTGGTGTTCGCCGGCCGCATCCAGCGGCTGAAAGGCCCCCAGGTCCTGGTGAAGGCCGCCGCGCTGCTGCGGAAACGCCGGCCGGACATCGACCTGAAGGTCACCATCCTGGGCGCCTTGAGCGGCAACAAGGAATTTAATCTGCGCTGCCTGGTGGCGGAGGCAGGAATGGACGACGTCGTCACGCAGCTGCCGCCGGTGAAGGCACCCGAGCTGGCGGACTGGTTCCGCGCGGCCGACGTCGTGGTGATGCCGTCCTTCAGCGAATCCTTCGGGCTGGTGGCACTCGAGGCCCAGGCCTGCGGCACTCCCGTGGTGGCCACGCGCGTCGGCGGCCTGTCCCGGGCCATCTTCCACGGCCGCACCGGGCTCCTGGTCGACGGCCACCACGCCGCCGACTGGGCCGACGCCCTGGAAGCCCTGTACGACGACCCCGCCACCCGGGAGGACCTTGGCCGCGCCGCCGCCATCCGTGCCCAGAACTCCGGATGGCAGCGCACTGCCGCCATCACGCTGGAGAGCTACCATGCCGCCGTCGACAACTTTGTAAGTCCGCGCCTCGCCCCGGCGGTTCCCGCCTCCTGATTCTTCGCTGTTGAAGGCACTTGTTCTGCTTTTCCTTCATCCCCTGCCAGGGTGCTGTTAGCTTTAGGGCAGATGCCGGCGCTGCCCGTGCAGGAAAGGACAACGATGTCTGCTCTCCCTTCTGATCTTCAGATAGCCCGTGCTGCGCGGATCCGGCCCATTGCGGATATCGCGGCGGCCGCCGGGATCAACCCCGAAGCCCTGGAGCTGTACGGGCGGTACAAGGCGAAGATCGACCCCGCACGCCTGGACGCGCCGCCCCCGGCCGGAAAGCTGGTGCTGGTGTCCGCCATGTCCCCCACCCCGGCCGGCGAAGGGAAGTCGACCACCACGGTGGGGCTGGCAGATTCCCTGGCCCGCGCGGGCCACAAGGTGATGATCGCCCTGCGGGAACCGTCACTTGGCCCGGTGCTGGGCATGAAGGGCGGTGCCACCGGCGGCGGCTACTCCCAGGTACTCCCCATGGATGAGATCAACCTGCACTTCACCGGGGACTTCCATGCCATTACGTCGGCGAACAACGCCCTCATGGCCCTGGTGGACAACCACATCTACCAGGGCAACGCCCTGAATATCGACCCGCGGCGGATGACCTTCAAGCGGGTGCTGGACATGAACGACCGTGCCCTTCGGGAAGTAGTGATCGGCCTGGGCGGCCCTTCCCAGGGTGTCCCGCGCCAGGACGGGTTCGACATCACGGTGGCATCCGAGATCATGGCCGTCTTCTGCCTGGCCACGGACATCGCTGACCTCCGGGAGCGCCTGGGCCGGATCACCTTCGGCTACACCTACGACCGCATGCCCGTCACCGTGTCCGACCTGGGGGTGCAGGGCGCCCTGACCCTGCTGCTGAAGGAAGCCATCAAACCGAACCTGGTGCAGACCATCGCGGGCACCCCGGCCCTGGTGCACGGCGGCCCGTTCGCCAACATAGCCCACGGCTGCAACTCCCTGATCGCCACCCAGACCGCCCGGCGGCTGGCGGACATCGTGGTTACCGAGGCAGGATTCGGCGCAGACCTGGGGGCGGAGAAGTTCATGGACATCAAGGCCCGGGTCGGCGGCCTGGCCCCCTCTGCTGTAGTGGTGGTGGCCACGGTGCGTGCGCTGAAGATGCAGGGCGGGCTGGCCAAGGCCGAGCTGACCCGGCCGGACCTGGCCGCGCTTGAAGCCGGCGTGGAGAACCTGCGCCGGCACATCCGCAACGTGGAGAAGTTCGGCGTGGTCCCCGTGGTGGCCATCAACAAGTTCTCATCCGATTCGCCCGAGGAACTGGACTGGCTGCTTGCCTGGTGTGCGGCTGCGGGCGTGCCGGCGGCCGTTGCGGATGTGTGGGGCCGGGGCGGTGGCGGGGACGGCGGTGACCAACTCGCGGCTTTGGTTGCCGAGGCGGTCGCCGGGCCGAACAGCTTCCGGCACCTCTACTCGCTGGGTCTGTCCATTGAGGACAAGATCAGGACCATTGTGCAGGAAATTTACGGCGCGGACGGTGTGGACTTCTCTGTGCCGGCCCTGAAGAGGCTCGCCGATATTGAGCGGAACGGATGGAGTTCGCTGCCCGTCTGCATGGCCAAAACGCAGTACTCCTTCACGGACGACGCCTCCCGCCTGGGTGCGCCCAAGGGCTTCACCATCCATGTCCGCGACCTGCTGCCCAAGACCGGCGCCGGCTTCATCGTGGCTCTGACGGGTGCGGTGATGACCATGCCGGGCCTGCCCCCGGTCCCGGCGGCGCTCCGCATGGACGTGGACGCGGACGGCAATCCTGTGGGCCTCACCTGACCCGACGCGTTGCTCTATCAGATCTGGTCCCTAAAACGCCGGGTTGGGAACCATATCTGATAGAGCAACGCGAGGTGTGGATAAGTTCTGCGGGGTAACCGGCTTCCGGTGAACAATGTTCCCCATGCGTCTTGTTTCGCCGCTGCCAGCCCACCTCGAAGCCGTTCCCTTCACGGTCGCTGAAGCGCGGGCGGCAAACCTCAGCCGGGGCCGATTACGCTCTTCCGATCTGGCTTCGGCCGGACGCCTCCTGTATCTGCCGGTAGGGCGGGACTTCCAGCTTCCCGCAATGGCACGCGCCCTCTCCGCGGCGACTCCCGGAGCGTGGATATCGCACGTAACGGCCGCTGAATTGTTGGGGCTCTGGCTCCCGCCGTGGCTCCAGGACTCCCGGGACCTCCATCTCAGTAAACCTCGAGCGTTGCCGCAGGTTCGACGGAAGGGCGTCGTGGGGCATACCGTGCTGGCCTATCAGGACGAGACCATGGATTGGCAGGGCATTCGCATCTCGACAGCCTCACGGACGTGGCTGGACCTTTGTCGCCAGCTTCCCATGGAACATGTGGTGGCAATGGGCGACCAATTGGTCCGACAGCCGTACGACGGACTTGAGCTTCGGACTAAGCCCTGGGCAACGGTTCAAGAACTGCGGGAGATGCTGAAGCGGCATCCAAAGATGCAGGGCATTGTGAAAGCCCGGGCCGCCGTCGAACTGATCCGTGTAGGTGCTGATTCCGCACCCGAAACCTTTCTGCGCCTTGCTCTGGTTGACGCCGGATTGCCGGAACCTGAGCTACAGGTTCGGGTTGACGCCGGTAATCCACACTCCCCTGCTGCGGACCTGGGCTACAGGCGGCGGAGGATCGGCATCCAGTACGACGGCGGCCATCACCTGACACGCGAACAGCAATCCCGCGACAACCGCCGGGATGCATGCTTCCACTCCGCTGGCTGGAAGTACTTCAAATTCAACGCTGATGATCTTGCAAACGACTTCCGGCGCGCGGCCGGTCTGGTCCGTGCAGCGCTGCGGGAGCCTTAAACGCCAGTTGCTCCATCAGTTTTGGTCCCTAACGGGGAGGTTTAGGGGCCAAAACTGATAGAGCAACCAGGGGTGAGGGGTTAGCGGTCCAGGTCGCCGCGGATGAAGGCTTCGACCTTTTCGCGGGCGAGGTCGTCGTTGAACTGCTCCGGCGGGGACTTCATGAAGTAGCTCGACGCGGACAGCAGCGGGCCGCCGATGCCCCGGTCGAGGCCGATCTTGGCCGCACGGATCGCATCGATGATCACACCGGCAGAGTTCGGGGAATCCCAGACCTCCAGCTTGTACTCCAGCGACACGGGCGCGTCACCGAAGTTCCGGCCCTCCAGGCGCACGAACGCCCACTTGCGGTCATCCAGCCACTGCACGTAGTCGGACGGGCCAATGTGGACATCCTTCGCCGCGAGCTCAGCCTCGACGTTGGAGGTTACGGCCTGGGTCTTGGAGATCTTCTTGGACTCCAGCCGGTCACGCTCGAGCATGTTCTTGAAGTCCATGTTCCCGCCGACGTTCAGCTGGTAGGTCCGGTCCAGCGTCACGCCGCGGTCCTCGAACAGCTTCGCCATGACTCGGTGCGTGATGGTGGCACCGATCTGGCTCTTGATGTCATCGCCCACGATCGGCACCCCGGCGGCGGTGAACTTGTCCGCCCACTCCTTGGTGCCGGCGATGAACACCGGCAGGGCGTTCACGAACGCCACACCGGCGTCGATCGCAGCCTGGGCGTAGAACTCGGCGGCCTGCTGGGAACCAACGGGTAGGTAGCAGACCATGACATCGACCTTGGCGTCCTTGAGGGCCTGGACCACGTCCACAGGCTCTTCGGTGGACTGCTCGATGGTCTCAAGGTAGTACTTGCCCAGGCCGTCGAGGGTGTGGCCGCGCTGGACCGTGACACCGGTGGGCGGAACGTCGGCAATCTTGATGGTGTTGTTCTCGCTGGCCGTGATCGCGTCGGCCAGGTCAACGCCGACCTTCTTGCCGTCGACGTCGAACGCGGCGACAAACTCAACGTCGCCCACGTGGTACGGGCCAAACTCAACGTGCATCAGGCCAGGGATGGTCTCGTTGGGGTCAGCGTCCTTGTAGTACTGGACGCCCTGCACCAGCGAGGCGGCGCAGTTGCCCACGCCCACGATTGCAACACGGATGGGATGTGAAGACACGGAACTCCTTTGGGGACAAACATTCGCCCGCCGGAGGGGCCTTCGCAGAAATAACGACGGCGGCCGGCTGGCACAGCGCCGCGCGGCGCCTTTTCATACTACCCAACTGGCCGGGTCCGGGAATTGTTCCCCGGATCCCCGGCGCCCGGGTGGCGAAACATTAAGTCTTAGGCGTTCTGCTTCCAGAGGTTGATGTCCGATTCCACCGCGAATTCATCAATGGCGGTCAGTTCGTCGTCCGTGAAGCTGAGGTTGTTGATGGAGGACAGGGTGTCCTCCAGCTGGCGGACGCTGGACGCGCCGACCAACGCTGAAGTCACGGGCGAGCCCTTTGGTTGGTCCCGCAGGATCCAGGCGATGGCCATCTGAGCCAGGGACTGCCCGCGGCCCTCGGCGATCTTCCGAAGCCCCCGGACCCGGTCCAGCTTCTCCTCCGTAATGGACTCCTCCGAGAGGAAACGGGCCTTGGCCGCCCGGGAGTCGGCGGGAATGCCGTGGAGGTACCGGTCGGTGAGCATCCCCTGCGCCAGGGGCGAGAAGGCGATGGAGCCGGCGCCGACCTGGTCCAGCACCTCGTACAGGTTGGGTGAGCCGTCCTCGGTCCACCGGTTGAGCATGGAGTAACTGGGCTGGTGGATCAGCAGCGGCGTGCCCAGTTCCTTGAGGATGCGGGCCGCCTCAAGCGTCTGCTCCGGTGTGTAGGAGGAAATGCCCGCGTACAGGGCCTTGCCGGACCGTACGGCGTAGTCCAGGGCGCCCATGGTTTCTTCCATCGGCGTTTCGGGGTCGGGCCGGTGGCTGTAGAAGATGTCCACGTAGTCCAGGCCCATGCGCTGCAGCGACTGGTCCAGGCTGGAGATCAGGTATTTTCGCGATCCCCATTCACCGTACGGGCCGGGCCACATGTAGTAGCCGGCCTTGGTGGAGATGACCAGTTCGTCACGGTAGGGCTTGAAGTCGTCCTGCAGGTGCCGGCCGAAGTTGGTCTCGGCAGACCCGTCCGGAGGTCCGTAGTTGTTGGCGAGGTCGAAGTGGTTGACGCCGAGGTCGAAGGCCCGGCGGAGGATGTCGCGCTGCTCGTCGAAGCGCTTGTCGTCGCCGAAGTTGTGCCACAGGCCCAGGGAGATGGCCGGGAGCTTGAGGCCGCTGCGGCCCACGCGGCGGTAGGGCATGGATTCGTAGCGGTTGTCCGCTGCTGAATAAGTCATGGGGTCAATCCTGCCAGCTGTGACCCGCGCTACATGGGGTGTTAGCGCTCAGCAGAAAAGTTACGCCGCGGGCTCCCCCGCGGCGTAACCACTGCCTAGGACTTCAGGACGGCCGCACTCCAGGGCGCCAGGTCGAGCGAACCGCCGTCCAGGCCGGTCCCTTCGTCCGTGGCCAGGAGAACCGTGCCGGCAGCACCGTCAAGCCGGACCTTCGAGTCGGAGAAGTTCACCAGCACTTCGACGGAACCGCGCCGGAAGCGCAGCCAGCCCGCGTCGTCGTCGAACGAAACGTCTGTCCCGTCAAAGCCAAGCCCGGCCAGGTCCGGATGGGAGCGGCGCAGCGCCGTCAAGGACCGGTACAGGTCCAGGAGCCGCGCATGGTCGCCCGTAGAGGCCTCGGCCCAGTCCAGCTTGGACCGGCGGAAGGTTTCCGGATCCTGGGGATCGGGCACGACGGCGGGATCCCACCCCATGCGCTCGAATTCCTTGATGCGCCCTTCCGCGGTGGCCTTTCCGAGCTCCGGTTCGGGGTGCGAGGTGAAGAACTGCCACGGTGTGGAGGCCCCGTATTCCTCGCCCATGAACAGCATCGGCGTGAACGGCGAGGTCAGCGTGAGCACCGCGGCGACGGCGAGCTGCCCGTAGGACAGCGACTGGGAGAGCCTGTCCCCCGTGGCGCGGTTGCCGATCTGGTCGTGGTTCTGGTTGCAGACCACCAGCGCCGCCGGGTGCACCAGCGAGGCGTTGATGGGGCGTCCGTGGTGCCGGCCGCGGAAGCTGGAATAGCTGCCGTCGTGGAGGAACCCGTCTTTGAGGACCTTGGCCAGCACGGCGAGGGATTCGAAGTCCGAGTAGTAGCCGGTGGTTTCGCCGCTGACGCTGACGTGGACCGCGTGGTGGAAGTCGTCGCTCCATTGCCCGGCCAGGCCGTACCCGTTCACGTCCCGGGGGTAGATCAGGCGCGGGTTGTTAAGGTCCGATTCCGCAATAAGGGTTTTGGGCAGCCCGGTTTCGGCCGAAATGGCGTCGCCCAGGGCCCCCAGGTCCTCCAGGATGTGCACGGCCCGCTCGTCCCGCAGCGCGTGCACAGCGTCCAGGCGGAGCCCGTCCACGTGGTAGTCGCGCAGCCACAGGGCGGCGTTGTCCAGGATGTATTCACGCACTACGTCCGAGCCGGGACCGTCCAGGTTCACCGAATCGCCCCACGTGTTGGCGTCGCCCTGTTTCAGGTACGGGCCGAACTTGGGGAGGTAGTTGCCGCTGGGTCCCAGGTGGTTGTACACCACGTCCTGGATGACGCCCAGTCCTGCAGCGTGCGCGGCGTCAACGAACCGCTGGTAGGCAGCGGGGCCGCCGTAGCCTTCGTGCACGGCGTACCACTGGACGCCGTCGTAGCCCCAGTTGTGGGTGCCGTTGAAGCCGTTGACCGGCAACAGCTCCACGAAGTCGATGCCCAGGTCTGCCAGATAGCCCAGCTTCTCCACGGCGGCGTCAAGGGTTCCTTCAGGGGTGAAGGTGCCCACGTGCAGTTCGTAGATGACAGCGCTCTGCAGGTCCTTGCCGCGCCAGCCGGAATCCCGCCACGCGTAGGCGGCGGGATCGTAGGTCCGGGACTGTTCATGCACACCCGAGGGGAGCCGGCGGGACCGGGGGTCCGGAACAGGGGTTGCGTCCCCGTCCAGCAGGTAGCCGTAGTCCACATCCCCGTCGGCCGGGGCGTCAGGTGCAGTCCACCACCCTTCGGAACCGGGCGCCGTGTCCTTCTTCCGCATGGAATATCGCCGGCCATCGGCCAGCAAAACCACCGATGAAACGTCCGGCGCCCACACATCGAAACGCTCGGGTCCTACGTTGACCAGGGTCATGCCTTTTCTCCATCCACAGGTGCCAGCAGGGCCACGGGGTAGGTACCCAGGACCTCTGCCACCGAAACCTGGCCGGGGCCAAAGCTGGCTCCAGTGAGTTCGTCACGCATGGCAGTGGAAAGGTCGACGGCGGTGTCCCGCCACCCGCCGGCAGCTTCCAGCCCGGCGGGAAGCCGGGTGGCAAGCGTCAGGGCACCGGAGGTTGCATCGGTTCCGCGGGTGAACGCGAGCAGGTGACCGGCTGCGGCACCGGTGGCCGCCACCGGCGTGTAGCCCTGGAACAGCTCCGGACGGTCCCGGCGCAGGCGCAGTGCCCGCGAGGTGACCAGCAGCTTGCTGGCCTCTGTGCCCGCGTCCGGCAACGCGCCGGCGTCGAGCTTTCCAAGCTCCGCCCGCCGAGCGTCGAAGTCCACGGGCCGGCGGTTGTCCGGGTCCGTCAGCGACCGTTCCCAGAATTCGCTGCCCTGGTAGACATCCGGCACGCCCGGCATGGTCAGCTGGACCAGCTTTGCCGAAACCGAGTTCGCTGCGGAGAACGCATCGATGCGGGACACGAAGTCCTCCACTGCCTTGGTCACCCTGGCGTCATCGAAGACGGCGTCCACTGCCGCCTTCACCTTGGCTTCGAAGTCCTCGTTGGGATCGGTCCACTTGGTGGAGTTGCCGGCCTCCCGCGCCGCCTTTTCGGCATAGCCCTGCAGCCGCTCCCGGCTGGCAGGCCACGCTCCCACGATGGCCTGCCACAGCAGGTTCTCGTACGGACCGTCGGGAATCGGCGCCAGTCCATGGAGTGTCTCCAGCGTCCCAGCCCATTCCTGCGGCAGCTCGGCGATGACGGAAATCCGGGCCCGGGCGTCCTCGCTGCGTTTGGTGTCGTGCGTGGACAGGGTGGTCATGGACAGCGGCAGGTCCTGCTGGCGCCGCTGCATCCGCCGGTGGAATTCCGCCGGCGCCACCGCGAAATCGGTGGGCTCAGCGCCGACCTCGGTCAGGGTGCCCAGGCGGGTGTAACGGTAGAACGCCGTGTCCTCCACGCCCTTGGCCATGACCATGCCGGAGGTCTGCTGGAACCGGATGGCGATGGGATTCGCGGGATCCAGCAGCAGCGGAAGGAGGGTGCCCACCGCCACGTCCAGGTCCGGCCGGTGCGCAGCCGCCGACTCGCAGGCCTCCTTGAGGACGTCCGCGCCCACCGGCAGGTAGGACCGGTACACCGGGAAGGATGCGATGATCTCGGCGATGGCATCGGCTGCCTGCTCGAGGGACAGTCCGCGGGAGTCGGGGACCAGACGGGCCAGCCGGAGCACCTCGGAACGCAGGATGCCGTCGGCGATCATGCGCTTGGTGCCGCGGATCATTTCGGCGTAGTCAGCGGGTTCGGAAGCTCCCCGGAGAGAGGCGTCCAGTGCGTCCAGCGCCTGCTCGCCTGCCGGGTCCACGAAGACCCGGTCCACGTCCGCCAGTGCGTCGTATCCGGTGGTGCCTTCGCAGGCGAAGTCCTGCGGGAGCACTTCGCCTGGTTCCAGGATCTTCTCCACCAGGACGTAGGCGCCACCGCTGAGGTCCTTGAGCCACCGCAGGTATCCTGCGGGATCGGCCAGCCCGTCCGGGTGGTCCACGCGCAGCCCGTCGACCAGGCCCTCGGTGAACCAGCGGCCCACCTCGGCATGGGCCTTTTCGAACACGGACGGCTCCTCCACCCGGATGCCGGCGAGGGTGGTGACCGCGAAGAAGCGCCGGTAGTTCAGCTCGGCATCCGCGCGGCGCCAGTCCATCAGCTGGTAATGCTGCCGGCCGTGCACGTCCTGCGGGGAGTCACCCTCGGTGTATGTGCCCTCGGCCAGGGGGAACCGGTGGTCGTAGTAGCGCAGTTCGCCGTCCTTGACCTCCAGCTTGTCCAGGTCCGCGTCCGAGCCCAGCATGGGAAGCCGGACCTTTCCGCCGCCAAGGTCCCAGTCGACGTCGAACGCTTCGGCGTAGGGCGAATCGCGGCCTTCCTTGAGAAGGGACCACCACCAGGGGTTCTGTACGGGGGTGGCCACGCCAACGTGGTTGGGCACGATGTCCACGAGGACACCCATCCCGTGTTCGCGGGCTGCCTTTGAGAGGGCCAGCAGGCCTTCCGGGCCGCCGCGGTCCGGGTCCACGGCGGAGGGATCGGTCACGTCATAGCCGTGGTCCGAACCCTTCTCCGCGGTGAGGATGGGCGACAGGTACACCCAGTCCACGCCAAGGTCCTTCAAATACGGAACTGTGGCGGCGGCGTCAAACAGGGTGAAGCTGCTACGGATCTGCAGGCGGTAGGTGGAGACCGGGGTCCTCATGCCTTGGCTTCCTCGTCGGTGCCTGTTGCCCTTGCCTCGCTTGCTTCCGCTGCCTTGGTCTGGGCTTCCACCATCTCCTCCTGGGCTTCCTCGTGTTCCGCCCTGGACGCCAGGGAGGCGGCTGCGGAGGTGTCTATTTCGGCCTCCGGGCCGGAGTAGGCGCGCAGCACCACCATGGACTTGGCATCCAGGGTCAGGGTGGCCTTCGCCTTGAGCGGCTCGTACGCGTCAGCCTGGGCGGCGGTGTCGATCAGGACCTCCCAGTACTGGGAGTACTCCTCGTCCGGCAGGCAGAACTCCACGGTGTCGTCGTGGGCGTTGAAGGCCATGATGAAGCTGTCGTCGGTGATGCGCCGGCCGCGTGCATCCTGTTCCTGGATGCCGTCGCCGTTGTAGAAGACGCCGATGGTGCGGCCGAAGCCACTCCCCCAGTCCTCGGGCAGCATTTCCGTGCCGTCGGTCTTCAGCCAGACGATGTCCGGCAGCTTCTCGCCTTGGCCACGCCGTACCGGGCGACCGTCGAAGAATCGGCTGCGGCGGAAGGTGGGGTGGTCGTGCCGGAGTTTGTTCACGAAGGCCGTGAATTCCACCAGCGGCTGGTCCATGGCCTCCCAGTGGATCCAGCTGAGCTCGGAGTCCTGGCAGTAGGTGTTGTTGTTGCCCTGCTGCGTGCGGCCGAGTTCGTCGCCGTGGAGCAGCATGGGCACGCCCTGGGAGAGCAGCAGCGTTGCGATGAAGTTCCGTTGCTGGCGGGCACGCAGGGTCAGCACCTTGTCGTCGTCCGAGTCGCCTTCCACGCCGCAGTTCCAGGAGCGGTTGTGCGATTCGCCGTCGTTGTTGCCTTCGCCGTTGGCCTCGTTGTGCTTTTCGTTGTAGGAGACCAGGTCCCGCATGGTGAAGCCGTCGTGCGCGGTGACGAAGTTGATGGAAGCCACCGGGCGGCGGGCCGAGCTTTCGTACAGGTCGGCGGAGCCTGTGAGCCGGGACGCGAATTCGCCCAGCGTGGAGGGTTCACCGCGCCAGAAGTCACGGACGGTGTCGCGGTACTTCCCGTTCCATTCGGTCCACTGCGGCGGGAAGTTGCCCACCTGGTAGCCGCCGGGACCCACGTCCCAGGGCTCGGCGATGAGCTTGACCTGAGAGACCACCGGGTCCTGCTGGATGAGTTCGAAGAAGGTGGAGAGCTTGTCCACGTCGTAGAACTCGCGGGCCAACGTGGAGGCGAGGTCAAAGCGGAAGCCGTCCACGTGCATCTCGGTGACCCAGTAGCGCAGGGAGTCCATGAGCAGCTGGAGGGAGTGCGGGTGCCGGACGTTCAGGGAGTTGCCGGTGCCGGTGTAGTCCATGTAGTGCTTGAGGTCACCGTCCACCAGGCGGTAGTAGGCCTGGTTGTCGATGCCCTTGAAGGACAGCGTGGGGCCGAGGTGGTTGCCTTCGGCGGTGTGGTTGTAGACGACGTCGAGGATGACTTCGATGCCGGCGCGGTGGAGGTCGCGGACCATGGCCTTGAATTCCTGGACCTGGTGCCCCACGTCGCCGGTGGCGCTGTAGGTGTTCTGGGGGGCGAAGAAGCCGATGGTGTTGTAGCCCCAGTAGTTGCTGAGGCCTTTATCCACCAGGGTGCCGTCGTTAACGAACTGGTGGACGGGCATGAGCTCGATGGCGGTGACGCCGAGCTTCTTGAGGTGCTCGATGACGGCAGGGTGCGCCACGCCGGCGTAGGTGCCGCGCTGCTCATCGGGGATCTCGGGGTGCAGCTCGGTGAGGCCCTTGACGTGCGCCTCGTAAATGACGGACTCGTGGTACGGGATCTTCAGCTGGCGGTCGCCGTCCCACTCAAAGAAGGGGTTGATGACCACGCCGTGCATGGTGTGCGGGGCTGAATCGGCGTCGTTGCGGGAATCGGGGTCGCCGAATTCGTAGGAGAAGAGTGCTGGGTCCCAGTCAATCTGGCCCTGGATGGCCTTGGCGTAGGGGTCCATCAGCAGCTTGTTCGGGTTGAAGCGGTTGCCGCTCGCCGGATCGTAGGGCCCGTGGACACGGTAGCCGTACTTTTGGCCGGGCTGGATGTGGGGCAGGTAGCAGTGCCACACGTAGCCGTCCACCTCGGTCAGTTCGATCCGGGTTTCTTTCAGGTCGTCGGCCAGGAGGCAGAGTTCGACCCGCTCGGCCCGCTCGCTGAACAGGGCGAAATTGGTGCCGGTGCCGTCAAAGGTCGCTCCCAGCGGGTAGGCAGTTCCAGGCCAGACTTCCATCGTGCTCCTCATTTTTTGGTCAGCAGCAGAGGGCATCGGAACGCCCCTGCTGCTGGTGCGAACTAATGCCTACCGTAATGGTTGGCTGTGACTATTACGTTTCCGCGCTCCGTCGTTACTAAGCATGCTGACTTTACCCCAAACTTCAGGTAGGGCATCTGCAATTCCGCCAGCGGCGATCGGCCCGCCCGAAACTGCCTCCGAGGCTGCCCTACCGGCCCGTCCGTGCAAGGCGGCTCCCAGTGCGGCGATGGCGGCCCACCGCACGTCCGCGTCGATGCCCACTTCACTGAAACGGCCGACGTCGGGCCCGGCCTGGGCGAGCAGCGCACCGATGACGCCTGCCAGGACGTCGCCGCTGCCGGCCGTGGCGAGCCACGGTGTGCCCTCCGCCTGGCTGAAGATGCTGCCCGAGGGTGCGGCCACGAGGGTGGTGGCCCCCTTGAGGAGGACGGTTGCTCCCGTGCGGTTGGCCGCCTGGCGGACAGCGTCGAGCGTCCCGGCCTCCACAGCATCCCGGTCCTCTCCGCCGCCCAGGCGCTGGAAGAGCGATGCAAGCTCGCCCGCGTGCGGCGTCAGCACCACGTGCGGGGCAAGCGTGTCGGGAAGTGCCGGCAGCGCCCCGGCGTCGGCCACGACCGGAAGGCCGCAATCAAGGGCGTCCCGTGCGCGCTCGAGCTGGTCGTGGTCCTCCGGCCCCATGCCCGAGCCCACCAGCCACGCCTGCACCCGGTTGTCCGCCACCTTTCCCGTGCTGCAGACCACCTCGGGGCAGGATTGCCGGACCAGGTCGGCCACGGATGGAGGGCCCAGGTACCGGACCATGCCAACACCCGCAGCCAGCGCGCCACGGCAGGCCAGGACAGCTGCACCGGGGTAGTCTTCGGATCCCGCCACCACTCCCAGCACCCCGCGTGAATACTTGTGCGCCCGCCGGGGCGGGTGCGGCAGGAGGTGGGCGATGTCGGCGTCCTCGAGCCGGCGCAGCGGAGCCTGCGGCAGGTGCTCCTCGATCCCGATTGGCACCACCAGGACCCGTCCGGCGTAGTCGGCGCCGGGGTCGGCCATGAGTCCGGCTTTAGCGGCCCCAAACGTTACCGTCACGTCCGCCGGCAGGACCGGACCGGTGGCCTCGCCCGTATCGGCATCGACGCCGCTTGGAAGGTCGCAGGCCACCAGCACGCCCCGCCTGTCCGCATTCACAGCCTTGACCAGCTCGGCCGCGCTTTCCCGCAACCCGCCCTTGGCGCCGGTCCCCAGCACGGCGTCAATGACGACGTCGGCCCGGGCCGTTTCCGCGGCCAGTTCCGGAAGTGCCGCGTCACCGAGCCTGTGGACGCGTCCGCCGGCCCGCTCAAGTGCGGCCAGGCCGGCCGGATGGGCCGCGTCCCCGGTAAGGACCGCCGTCGTACGCATTCCACGCGCGGCGAGGAAAGCGCCGGCGTAGAGGCCGTCGCCGCCGTTGTTGCCCTTGCCGGCCAGCACCACCACGCGGGCGCCGTTCAGGCGGGTGCCCCGCGCGGTGAGTTCACGGACGACGGCGGTGGCGAGCCCGTGCGCGGCGCGCTGCATGAGCACGTCCCCGAGCCCGACGGCGAGGAGCGGTTCTTCGGCTGCGCGGACCTGCGTTCCGGTGTAGGCGCTGATCATGCGGCCGCCTGGCTCAGCCCTCGGCCAGGACCGTGGCGGTGGCGATGCCGCCGTCGTGGCTGATGGACAGGTGCCAGCGCTTGACGCCCTTGGCCTCGGCAACCGCAAGGACGGTCCCCTTAACCTGGACGGTGGGTCCATTGTGGTCCAGGCCGATCCAGCAGTCCTGCCAGTTCATGCCGGCGGGCGCACCCAGTACTTTGGCCACGGCTTCCTTTGCGGCGAAGCGGGCAGCCAGGGAGCGGGTGTTCAGTTCCCGTTCGGCAGGCACGAAGAGCCGGTCCCTCAGGCCCGGCGTCCGCTCCAGCTGGCGGCCGAACCGCTCGATGTCTACTACGTCTACCCCGATGCCAACGATCATGCGGTTCATTCTACGGTGGGGTTCCGGCAGGAAGGCGGCGCACGCCGGTCATCACTGCTGTCCGCCATCAGCGGAAAAGCGTGACTTTTAGGCTCGCCGCGCGGAGCGCACGCTGAAATCCCGGGAGCCACCTAACGCGATGGCGCCAAAAGTTGCACAAACCCGTTCGGCCCGAGGTGTGATGCCGCATCCCCGGCATGTAGGGGCTCAGGTTCCACCCGTCCTGCGATGTGCCGGTCATGACACCGTGAGCCTCGGCTGTACGTTTCTCCATTTGCTGGAGATAATGCTTCATGGACACAAGAAAGAGTCCCCACCCGGCACCAAAGAGAAGGCCTTGGCGAGGTGCCCTTAAAGGAACCCTGATCGCGCTGGCTGTGATCGCCACGGCGCTACTGCTTTTCCAGGCGTCGTACGTGCTGGGAACGGCCCGGATGGTCTCTGTCGCGGACAGGCTCCGCCCGCTGTCGGGGTGGGAGGCGGATGGCGATAACGTCAGCGGCGGCATCTTCTGCATTGGTGTCGACGTGCCTTGTGACAGCATGTGGCGCCAGTACAGAACTCAGCGGGCCCGTGTTGGCCAGCGACATTCGCCGAATAAGCGTGGAGGCGGGGTTGACCGGGCAGGTGGATGGGGACTGTAAAACGTCGCCTCTTCCGCCGAATGTCACATCGCTGTACGAAGCGTGTTCGGCGAAGGGTGTCATTGACGGTTATGACGTGGAGGTCCGGGTGCTGAAGCACTCGGAAGACGACCCTGAGGGCATCATCCAGTTCCAGCTGAGCAGCACCAAGAACCGCTAGGCAAAACAGAAGCCCCGGGCCGTGAGGGCGCGGGGCTTCCGTTGTCTAAACGGGCCGGCTTATTCGACGGTGACGCTCTTGGCGAGGTTGCGGGGCTGGTCCACGTCGTAGCCCTTGGCTGCTGCCAGTTCCGCGGCGAAGATCTGCAGCGGCACGGTGGTGAGCAGGGGCATGAGCAGGGTGGGGGTCTCCGGGACGTAGAAGACGTACTCGGCGTAGGCCTTGACGGCTTCGTCGCCTTCCTCGGCGATGACCAGCGTCCGGGCGCCGCGGGCGCGGACTTCCTGGATGTTGGAGACCACCTTGGAGTGCAGCGAATCGCGGCCGCGCGGGGACGGGACCACCACGAACACCGGCTGGCCTTCATCGATCAGGGCGATGGGGCCGTGCTTGAGCTCGCCGGCGGCGAAGCCTTCGGCGTGGATGTACGCGATCTCCTTGAGCTTCAACGCACCTTCCAGAGCCACGGGAAAGCCCACGTGCCGGCCCAGGAACAGGACGGACTTCTCGTCCGCCATGCTGCGGGCCAGTTCGCGCAGCGGCCCGGCGTTGTCCAGAATGGTCTGGATTTTGGCGGGGATCTTGTTCAGGTCCGCCAGGACGTCCTTGATCTGGCCGGAGAAGATGTTCCCGCGCAGCTGCGCCAAGTACAGGCCCAGCAGGTACGCGGCGGTGATCTGGGCCAGGAACGCCTTGGTGGACGCCACCGCGATCTCCGGGCCGGCGTGCGTGTACAGCACGGCGTCAGACTCACGCGGGATGGTGGAGCCGTTGGTGTTGCAGATGGAGATGGTCTTGGCGCCCTGCTCGCGGGCGTACCGGACGGCCATCAGGGTGTCCATGGTCTCGCCGGACTGGCTGATGGACACCACCAGGGTCTTTTCGTCCAGGATCGGGTCGCGGTAGCGGAACTCGTGTGCCAGCTCCACCTCCGTAGGAATCCGACACCAGTTCTCAATGGCGTACTTGGCCACCATGCCGGCGTACGCGGCCGTGCCGCAGGCCAGCACGATGATCTTGTTGACCTGCTTCAGCAGCTCGGGATCGATCCGCAGCTCATCCAGGGTCAGCTTGCCCTTGATGTCCGACCGTCCCAGCAGGGTCTGCGCCACCGCATCGGGCTGGTCATGGATTTCCTTCTCCATGAACGAGGAGAAGCCGCCCTTTTCGGCCGAGGCCGGGTCCCAGTCAACGTGGTATTCCTTGCCCTGGGCCGGGTTGCCGTAGAAATCGGTGATCTCCACCGAGTCCGCCGTGATGGTGACGATCTGGTCCTGGCCCAGCTCCACCGCGCGGCGGGTGTAGTCGATGAACCCGGACACGTCCGAGCCCAGGAAGTTCTCGCCCTCGCCCAGGCCCACCACCAGCGGGGAGTTGCGGCGGGCGGCCACGACGACGTCGGGCTGGTCGGCGTGCACGGCCAGGAGCGTGAAGGCGCCCTCGAGCCGCTGGCAGGCCAGCTCCATGGCATGGGTCAGGCCACCATTCGCCGTGTCACCGCCCAGCTTGTTCCGCAGGATGTCGGCCAGCAGTGCCGCGGCGACCTCGGTGTCCGTCTCGGACAGGAAGGTCACGCCCTTTTCCAGCAGCTCGAGCTTGAGCTCGGCAAAGTTTTCGATGATGCCGTTGTGGATCACGGCGAGCTTGCCGTCATCAGCCAGGTGCGGGTGCGCGTTGCGGTCCGTCGGTCCGCCGTGCGTGGCCCAGCGGGTGTGGCCGATGCCGGTCACCGCCTCCGGCAGCGGGCGCGCCTCGAGCTCCCCAATCAGGTTGCTCAGCTTTCCGGACTTCTTCCGCGACTCGATGGCCCCCTGGGACACCACCGCCACACCCGCAGAGTCATAACCGCGGTACTCCAGGCGGCGCAGTCCCTCAAGGACAACGTCCAGCGCACTGTGACCGTTAATTGCACCGTCAGTCGAACGGCCTACGTAACCCACGATTCCACACATAGGCACAAGACTATCGGCAGCGTGCCTGTTGCTCTAAACCGGCTGGCCGGCGTGTGGGGCGTCCGGCGGGGCTTCCGAGACGGATGCCGCCGCGCTGAGCAGGGGCGTCATTTCGCGATGGGCCGGACGCGGGGCAGAATCTTTAGCGTGACTTCGCAACGCAATGAAGCGAACGGGGAGGGTGCCTCGCCGTTCGTGGAGCTGGACCGGCAAACCTGGTCCCGGCTCGCAGCCCAGATGGAACAGCCCCTTAATGAAGAGGATGTGCTGCGCCTTCGCGGGCTCGGCGACCCCCTGGACATCAAGGAAGTCAGGGATGTCTACCTGCCGCTGTCCCGGCTCCTCCACCTGTACGTCGAGGCGGCAGGACAGCTGCATGCGGCCACCACCACGTTCCTGGGCGAGCAGACCCAGCGGACCCCGTTCGTTATCGGCGTTGCCGGGTCCGTAGCCGTGGGAAAGTCAACCATCGCCCGCGTCCTGCGCGAAATGCTCCGCCGCTGGCCTGGCACCCCCAATGTGGAGCTCATCACCACGGACGGTTTCCTCTATCCGCTGGCCGAGCTGAAGCGGCGGCAACTGCTGGACCGGAAGGGTTTCCCGGAGTCCTATGACCGCCGGGCACTGCTGCGTTTCGTGAGCGAGATCAAGGGGGGCGCCGAGGAAGTGCGGGCGCCCTGGTACTCCCACGTCACCTACGACATCGTGCCCGGCAAGGAAGTGGTGGTCCGCCGCCCGGACGTGCTGATCGTGGAGGGCCTGAACGTCCTGGCGCCGGCCCGGCCCCGGCATGACGGCCGGCAGGGCCTGGCGCTGAGCGATTTCTTCGACTTCTCCATCTACGTGGACGCCAAGACTTCCTATATCGAGGAGTGGTACGTGGACCGGTTCCGGAAACTGCGGAGCACCGCGTTCGCGCAGCCGGAGTCCTACTTCCACCGCTACGCCACCCTCTCGGACGACGAGGCGGAGAGCACCGCCCGGGACATCTGGAAGCGGATCAACGAGCCCAACCTGGAGGAGAACGTGCTTCCCACCCGGGGCCGGGCGCAGTTGGTCTTGACCAAAGAGGCCGACCATTCCATCCGCCGCATGCTGCTCCGGAAGGTGTAGCACAGGTGTGCTATCACTGCGGTTCCCCCAGCCGGCGCAGCTTCGCCCGCTTCCTCGCTGCCGGGGCCGGGCTGACCGTCCTGGCAGGCTGCACACCGGAGGCACCCAAGGACGTGCCGCCGTCGTCCGCTGCTCCCTCCGGGTCCCCCTCCCCCGCTGCCGCCACCGTCTCGGCAGGCCCGACGGCGGAAACGGCCACGGTGGGCCAGCCGCCGGAGACGCCGTCCCCCACACCGTCCCCGTCGGCAACCCTGGCGCGGCAGTTTTCCCTCGATGACCCGGCCAGCCAGTGGGTCATTGTGAACAAGCACCGGCCGTTGAAGCCGGCCGACTATGTGCCCGCTGACCTGGTGCGTCCCGCCGTCGCCATTTCCGCGGCGGGCGAGGCTGCGCTGCTGAACAGCACGACGGCTGCCGCCGCCGAGGCGATGTTCGCTGCGGCGGCCGGGGACGGCGTGGAGATGGTCCTGGCCAGCGGCTACCGCTCGTACACCACCCAGGTGACCACCTACAACGGGTACGTCGCAGCCCGGGGGCAGGCCGATGCCGACACGGCCAGCGCGCGCCCAGGCCACTCGGAGCATCAGACGGGGTGGGCCTTTGACATCGCGGACGGCGGCGGCGCGTGCAGCTTCCAGCCGTGTTTCGCGGACCAGCCGTCGGCGGCGTGGGCGAAGGCCAACGGGCACAGGTTCGGGTTCGTGGTGCGGTACCAGTGGATGCTGCACCCCATCACGGGGTACTACTACGAGCCGTGGCACCTGCGGTACGTGGGCGTGGAGGCGGCCACGGACATGCTGAACCGCGGGATCGCCACGCTGGAGGAATACTTCGGCCTGGAGGCGGCGCCAACATACCTGTAACACGGGTGCGCTAGGTTGGTTTCCATGCTTAGTGGATTCAAGAATTTCATCATGAAGGGCAACGTCGTTGACCTTGCCGTCGCTGTTGTCATGGGTACTGCATTCGGCGCGGTGGTCACGGCGCTGGTAAACAAGGTGCTCATGCCGTTCGTCTCCGGCCTGGTGGGCGCACCCAACTTTGACAGCTTTGCCAGGGTGGAGCTGAATGGCAACGCCATCGAGTTCGGGGTGCTGTTGACCGCGGTGGTTAACTTCCTGCTGATCGCGGCAGCCATCTACTTTGTGGTGGTGATGCCGATGAACATGATGATCGAGCGCCGCAACCGCCGGCTGGGGATCAACAAGGACGTCAAGAAGGATGCTGCCGAGGATCCTCAGGTTGCGCTGCTGACCGAGATCCGGGATGCGCTGAAGGACCGCGTTTAGTCCCCCTGTTCAACCGCAAGTGGCCCGCCTCCNTCGGGAGGCGGGCCACTTTTTTGTGCTGCTAGTTCGAGGCCAGTTCCAGCGCGAGCTCGGTCCGGACCACCTGGGCCAGGTGTTCGGCGATGGACTGCGCGGTCTCTTCGTCTGCGGCTTCCACCATCACACGGACAACGGGCTCCGTCCCGGAGGGGCGGAGCAGGACGCGGCCGGTCTCACCGAGCGCCGCCTCCGCTGCTGCCACGGCCTGGGCTAGGACGTCGCTGCTGCCGACCCGGCTCCGGTCCACGCCTTTGACGTTGATAAGGACTTGCGGGAGTTTGGTCATGACGGTGGCCAGCTCCTTGAGCGGCTTCCTGGTCAGGGCCACCTGGGCTGCGAGCTGCAGCCCGGTGAGGAGGCCGTCACCGGTTGTCGCGTGGTCGGCGAAAATGACGTGGCCCGACTGTTCGCCACCGAGGTTGTAGCCGCCGTCGCGCATGCCTTCCAGGACGTAGCGGTCCCCCACGGCGGTTTCCACGATGGTGATGCCGGCGTTGCGGAGGGCGATCTTGAGTCCAAGGTTGCTCATGACGGTGGCAACCAGGACGTCATCCTTGAGCTTGCCGGACTTCTGAAGGGCGGTGGCCAGGATGGCCATGATCTGGTCGCCGTCCACTTCGTTGCCCTCGTGGTCCACGGCGAGGCAGCGGTCCGCGTCGCCGTCGTGGGCGATGCCCAGGTTGGCACCATTCTTGACCACGGCTTCCTTGAGCGGGCCGAGGTGCGTGGAGCCGACGCCGTCATTGATGTTCAGGCCGTCCGGATCGGCGCCGATGACGATAACGTCGGCGCCGGCGTCCTTGAAGAGCTGGGGCGAGCAGCCGCTGGCGGCACCGTTGGCGCAGTCGAGCACCACGGTGAGTCCGTCGAGGCGGTGCGGGAGGGTGCGGAGCAGGTGGACGATGTAGCGGTCCTCGGCGTCGGAGAAGCGCTGGATGCGGCCAACATCGGCGCCCGTGGGCCGGACGGCTTCCTTGCCCATCTGGGCTTCGATGGCGTCCTCCACCTCGTCGGGCAGCTTCTGGCCGCCACGGGCGAAGAACTTGATGCCGTTGTCCGGCGCCGGGTTGTGGGACGCGGAGATCATGACGCCGAAGTCTGCGTCCAGGTCCGCCACCAGGTACGCGGCGGCGGGGGTAGGCAGGACACCGGCGTCGTAGACGTCGATGCCCGAGCTGGAGAGGCCGGCTTCCACGGCGGCGGCGATGAACTCACCGCTGGCACGCGGGTCGCGGGCCACCACGGCGCGGGGCCTTGTGCCAGCGGAGTTGCGGTCGTGGCCGAGCACGACGGCGGCCGCCTGGGCCAGCTGCAGGGCCAGTTCTGCTGTCAGCAAGCCGTTGGCCAGCCCCCGGACACCATCAGTTCCAAATAATCTAGACACCGGTCAAGTGTAGAGGATGGGGCGCAGGAGGACCTGCGTAGGCGGCTCTTCCTGACTTGGACCTACTTGGTGAGTACCTGCCAGCTGCTGCGGCAAATTACTGGGACTACCTGCTTTTTTCCGTTGCTACCTGTCTTTGCTCTAAACCCTCGCCACGCCTATTTAGCGGCCCCTACGATCCATGCATGACACCTAGCTATGGGGGCTTGGCGCTCGAAATTGTAGTACCGGTCTACAACGAAGAAGCGGTACTCGAACGCAGCATCACAAGGCTCGCCGAATATCTGACGAATGACATGCCGTCGACGTGGAAGATTACGATCGCCGATAATGCAAGCACTGACCGGACACCGATGATCGCCGCGCGCCTCAGCGACCACATTCCAAACGTGGAGTACCGGCGTCTCGAGGTGAAAGGACGCGGGTACGCGCTCAGAGACGCCTGGTCTACTTCCGATGCCAAAGTCCTGGCCTATCTGGACGTCGACCTCTCCACCGATCTGGCAGCGCTTCCACCTTTGGTGGCCCCGCTGCTGTCCGGGCATTCTGATATTTCGATCGGCACTCGTTTAGGCCAAAGCTCACGGGTGAGCCGGGGCCCGAAACGGGAATTCATTTCCAGGTCCTACAATTTCCTGCTGCGGCGCACAATGCAGGTGCGGTTTTCGGACGCCCAGTGCGGTTTCAAAGCCATCCGAGCCGACGTGGCAAAACGTTTGCTCCCGCACGTTGAGGACAACGGTTGGTTTTTCGACACCGAGCTTTTGATAATCGCTGAGCGTTCAGGGCTTCGCATTCACGAGATTCCTGTCGACTGGGTGGATGATCCGGACAGCCGGGTGGACATCAAGCAGACGGCTCTAGATGATCTCAGAGGGATGGTGCGCGTTGCCGGCTCGCTGGTAAATGGTGTGATTCCCGTTCAAGCTCTTTATGCGGAGCTCGGACGTCGACCGATCGTGCCCCGGGGCCGTCCAAGCTTCTTTGGTCAAGTACTCCGTTTCGGGCTTGTGGGGATTGCATCCACCGTGGCGTTCGCGCTGCTCTACCTCATCTTGCAAGGCCCATTTGGATCCCAGGAAGCGAACTTCCTGGCACTGCTGTTGACCGCCACCGGAAACACGGCAGCCAACAGGCGGTTCACGTTTGGCATCAGCGGGCCGGAGAAGCTGTTCACCCAGCAATTCCAGGGCTTCATAGTGTTCCTCCTGGCATGGACGCTTACGTCGTCGTCGTTGGCAATGCTTCACTCGATGCATGCCGACGCCGCCCCGAACCTGGAGCTTCTGGTCCTCACCGCGGCCAACGTACTCGCTACATTGATGAGGTTTGTTTTGCTGCGGGTTTGGGTCTTCAGGGCCCAGCGGGTTAGAAACCATACACGCCGCGCTCTGCTCCCAGTTGGAAACACGGTCAGGTGAGTCCCTCCATGACACAAATTGGGGTCAAACCTGTATCAGATCCGGCGCGTGCACTGAAGGCGAGGGTACGCGTCCTCACCCTCTTGAATACAGGCAGGACCCCGTGGGAACGACCAGCGCTGCTGTCGCTGCTGCTGCTGACGGGACTATTGTATTGCTGGGGCCTGGACATAAACGGGTGGGCAAACGCGTACTACTCCGCGGCTGTCATGTCCGGGGCACAGGATTGGACAGCCTTCTTCTACGGCTCGTCGGATCCGGCCAATTCCATTACCGTCGACAAGCCCCCGCTCAGTATCTGGGTGATGGCCCTGTCCGTTCGACTCTTTGGACTCAGCAGCTGGAGCATCCTCCTGCCGCAGGCACTCATGGGAGTCTTGACGGTCTTCCTGCTCTATATCCTTGTGCGAAGGTACGCCGGGGTGTACACGGGACTCCTGGCTGCAACATTCATGGCGGTCACGCCCGTGAGCACGGTGATGTTCCGCTACAACAATCCTGATGCGCTGCTGATCCTGATTATGGTTGGCTGCGCATTGGCGACGGTCACCGCCATCGATCGGCAGCAACCCTTGCTCTTGACGGCGGCGGGGGCGATGGCTGGCGCAGGCTTTCTCACCAAGCAATTGCAGATTGCGCTAATCCTCCCCGCGCTCGCCATCACCTACGTGGTCTTCGCCTCCGCAACCTGGCGGCGGCGACTGCTGCATCTGATCTGCGCGTTCCTTTCTGCTGCCGCAGTGGCCGGTTCGTGGTTGCTGGCGGTGCAGTTGACTGCTCCGACCAGCCGTCCTTTCATCGGCGGCTCCCGGACCAACAGCGCTCTCGAACTCGCTCTCGGTTACAACGGCCTGCAACGCCTGACGGGCGAAGACGCGGTGCGCTCTACTCCCACTGACGCTCTCGACGGAGACTTCACTGGTGGATTCCAGCGTTTCCTTGAGCCACAATTCGCGAGTCAATGCGGCTGGTTCCTGCCCCTGTCCCTCGTTGGCATGTCCCTGGCCGCTGTTTGGATTGCGAAGCGCGAAGGGAGACAAGGTACCCGGGCGCTGTTGCTGTTATCTGGCACATGGTTGGTCACATCCGCCACGGTGCTGGCTTTTATGTCCGGAATCCTGCACCCGTATTACTGTCTCACCGCCGTTCCTCCGCTTTGTGTGTTGAGTGCCGTAGGTCTCCGTTATCTTCTCAAGTCGCGGAGTCGCAAGAGCAGGGTGCTTCTGCTGTTGACACTGGTAGCAGCTATGACCATGGCCTATGTATCCGCGCTCCGTTCGATCCAGGACTTCCCCGGCCTTCCACTCATCCTGCTCGTTCTCTGGGCTGTCGCAATTGCCCTCCAGTTCATGCCCGGAATCCGCCGGCCTGTCGCCCGCGCCGCTTCTGCCGGACTGATAGCCGTGATACTGGCCGGACCTGTCATATGGTCCCTCAATACCGTCCTCAGCCCTCATGTAGGCGCCGGGGTGATAGCCGGACCAAGTATCCTGGGCTACCGAAGCGACCACCCTGACAAGCAGCACTTGGGAGACCACGTGATTCCCGGCCAGGTTGCGCTGATGTTCGGCGACAGTACCCAGCCCGCAGTTGTTGATGCCCTACGAGAAATTCCTCCGTCGGTTACCTGGGTAACAGCCACGATCGGCTCCGAAACTGCCGCTAACTACCAACTGGAAGTGGGCCGCAGCGTCCTTCCAATTGGCGGCTTCGACGGCACCGATCCCTTTCCCAGTTTGGAACAGTTCCAGGCCCTGGTTGCCGGCGGAAGAGTGGGGTCCTTGGTTATCAAGGATTTGCCGCCCTTGACGTTGGAGGGGAAGGGAGAATCAGCACGAATTGTCAATTGGGTTCGCACCAGCTTTGCACCCGAGCCAGGCGTCGGGGCCGAATTTTATCTGTTGCGCCAGCCTTAACAACAGAAAAGCCCACCCCGCCAAATGGCGGGGCGGGCTTCTGCGCAAGCGGATTTAGCGCTTGGAGTACTGCTGAGCCTTACGGGCCTTCTTGAGACCGGCCTTCTTACGCTCGATGACACGGGCGTCGCGGGAAAGGTAACCGGCCTTCTTCAGGGTCGGGCGGTTGTTCTCGACGTCAATCTCGTTCAGCGACCGGGCGATGCCGAGGCGCAGGGCGCCGGCCTGGCCCGAGATGCCGCCACCGTGGATGCGGGCAATGACGTCGTATGCGCCCTCGAGATCAAGGATCTTGAAGGGCTCGTTGACGTCCTGCTGGTGCAGCTTGTTCGGGAAGTAGTTCGCCAGCTCGCGGCCGTTGATGGTCCACTTGCCGGAGCCGGGCACAACGCGGACGCGTGCAACGGCTTCCTTGCGGCGGCCAACAGCTGCGCCGGCAACGGTCAGGGCCGGGCGCTCCTTCTTGGGAGCAGCTTCAGCAGCTGAGCTCTCAGAGGTGTAGCTGGTCAGGTTTTCCTCGGCCTCGGGGGCCTCGGTGGTCAGTTCTTCGTTCTGAGCCACGATTCTCCTTGTATTAAGTAAGTTGTTTGGTGGCCAGGACTACTGGGCGACCTGGGTGATTTCGAAAGTCTTGGGCTGCTGGGCGGCGTGCGGGTGCTCAGCACCGCGGTACACCTTCAGCTTGCCGAGCTGCTGGGCAGCCAGGGAGTTCTTGGGGAGCATGCCCTTGATGGCCTTCTCAACGGCGCGGACCGGGTTGGATTCCAGCAGTTCCGCGTAGTTGACGGAGGTCAGGCCGCCCGGGTAGCCGGAGTGGCGGTATGCACGCTTCTGCTCCAGCTTGGCGCCGGTCAGGGCTACCTTCTCGGCGTTGATGATGATGACAAAGTCGCCCATGTCCATGTGGGATGCGAAAGTGGCCTTGTGCTTGCCGCGCAGCAGGATTGCGGTCTGGCTTGCAAGACGACCAAGGACAACGTCGGTGGCGTCAATGACGTGCCACTGGCGGTTGATATCGCCGGGCTTCGGGGTGTACGTACGCACGGTGTTTGCCTCGTTCTTGTTCTGGCGTTCTTGTTTAGGTGTCACTAACTCGTGCACCTACTGTCTGCGCGCTACCGGAACAGAGGTGAGGGCTCCATGTAACCAGTCATCCTGAAGTTCCGAATGTGCACGTTGAGTAGTTATCCTGCAACCGGATCCTCAAGCGGGCACGCACCATCGGAATAGGACACGCACAACGACTACCAAGATTAGCGCGTCAGGTGGTCCAGGGTCAAAATGGGGGTAGTCGGAGGCCGCTGGGGCTTGGCCGGCCCATCTACCCAGGGGGATGCAGTGTTGTCAGCGGTGAACGGGGACTCCACGAGCATGCTCTTCTTAGTCATCGGCGCCGCGCTCCTAGGTGGCGCTCTATCACCCCTCGCAGAGATCCTGATCGCGAAACTGCTTCCGAGACTCGGCGGAGTGCCTGGCGTGAAGATGCGAATTGCGACGGCGGCCCTTACCGCTGTCGCAAGTGTCGCCTTTGCGCTGCATTTTGGCATTAAAGCCAGCCTCCCTGCCTTTATCTTTCTTGCGATAATCGGGGTACAGCTGGCCCGGATTGATGTGGCACTCCACCTACTGCCCAATCCCCTGGTGCTGACTCTTCTCGCCGGCGGTCTTTTATTGCTTTTACTTCCTGCACTCCTTGATAAGCAATCTGACCAGTGGCTACGAGCGGCCCTTGGAGCTGTTATTTTGTTTGCCGCGTATCTGATTATGGGACTTATTTCCCCGGGCGGCATCGGTATGGGCGACGTAAAGCTAGCTGCCCCGGTTGGCCTCTACTTGGGGTACCTGGGCTGGACGCAGCTCCTCTACGGCGGCTTGCTGGGCTTTGTCCTCAACGGGGTGGTCACATTGCTTGTCCTGCGGAGAAAGGGCCGTAAACAAGCCACGGAAGTGCCGCACGGCCCCTCTATGCTAGGTGCTTTGGCAGCCCTCGCACTCTTCACCAGTTAGGCATCTGCGCCTCAACTCATCGGGCCTACCAAGGCTAGCCAGCGTCAGCCTCCAAGTAGCCAACAGATTACCTACGTTCACTTCTGAGTACTGCCAGCTGCTTTCGAGTACGCACTTTTGCCTTGCCCGCCAAAAGTCGAGTACCACTACGCATTGTTGGTCAATAGCATCCAGTGACAATCTCTTCTTAGCGAAGTCCAGCCGCTAAGGATTTATGGGGGCAGCTGGAAATTCGTTGAAATTATAAATTCATTCATTTCACCGAATTAAGGACAATAAAATGACTTCTCTCATGGTCTCGATGATGGCTTTCGTCGCCGGCGTCAAGGATCGCTTCTCCTCCGAAAAGGGTGCCACAGCCGTTGAATACGGCCTCCTGGTCGCCCTCATCGCCGCAGTTATCGTCGGAATCGTTGCCACGTTGGGCGGACAAATCAACACCGCCTTCACCACGATCTCAAGCAAGCTCTAGCGGCATACGACTGTCGAAGAGGGGGGAAAATGTCAGCTCTCATGATTCCGGTTCTTGCCTACATCTCAGGAATCAAAGAACGGTTCACCTCGGAAAAGGGTGCAACAGCAGTTGAATACGGTCTCTTGGTAGCGCTGATCGCAGCAGTAATCATTGCGATCGTGGCGACACTCGGCGGCCAGATCAACACCGCTTTCAACGCGGTTTCCAGCCAGTTGTAAAACGCATATCACTATCGGAGGCCCAGGGGCGGGGCGGGAGGTGGAGCCAAAGCTCGCCAGTTCCCGTCCCGCCCCTGGGCATTCCAGATTCAGTCTTCACCACTCTCGCACCAACATTCTTGTCTCGGCCGGCGTCCATCAGAACCGGCCTTCTTAGAACTCGGGTACCAACATGAAGCAAAAACTTAGCCAGCGGAGACGGCGATTCCGAAACGCGCGGGAAGCGGGCGCGGTTGCTGTCGAATTTGCCCTGGTTCTACCAATTTTCCTTGCGCTCGTCCTTGGCATTGCTGAGATGGGCAGAGCATTCAACATTCAGGTGTCCCTTAGCGAAGCGGCACGCCAGGCTTCGCGCTACGCGGCCGTCCATTGCTCGGAAGCCGGCTACTCCCCGGCGAGCGCCCAGGCAGCGGGTGTAGCGGCTGCTCCATCAGTGGCTTTGACGAACTCAAACATTGCCATCACCTACACAGGGACCGGCTCGTGCGCGGACGGCAATGACGTCTCGGTCAGCGTCAGCTACACAACTCCATGGATGACAGGCTTTCCCAACCTGATCCCTGGAATGCCGGCCGGTCTCACCATTCAAGGCAAAGGGGTCATGCGATGCAACGCATAGGCGCAAGGGGATCGGAACGCGGCGTGGTCGCCCCAATGACCGCACTCATCATGGTGTTCCTGTTGGGCATGTCGGCCTTCGCCATCGACGTTGCCACCATGTACTCAGAGCACGCGCAACTTCAAAATGGTGCCGACGCTTCGGCTCTCGCCATCGCCAAGCAGTGCTCCAAGTCGCCAACGCCCTGCGCCGCCAATCAATCCGCTGCAGCTGCCGGGTACGCGAACGGCAACGCTTTGGACGCGCACAGCAATGTTCTGAGCGCCGTAGCGGATGCCACCGCGGGAACCATAGACGTTACCCTGCAGTCGCAGGAGCCTGACGGCAGTAACCACTTCTCTCTGCAATTCGCCAGGGCTATAGGGATATCGACAACAGACATCCAGGCGTCCGCGAGCGCGAAGTGGGGATACCCGAGCAGCGGCAAAGGATTCCCCCTGGCGTTCTCGCAGAGTTGCTGGAACTTGGGCCCGGCAACACCCGCAGGTGGGGATGTGCAGAAAATCACCTGGAAGCCGGGAACACCCTCGTGCACCAATTCTTCAGGTCTCACCATTCCGGGGGGATGGGGTTGGCTGGACGATGCGTCAACTGATCCCTGCACGGCCGTGACATCAGTCGGAAACTTTACCACCAGCAACCCGGGAAACAATCCGCCTACCACTTGCGAAACCATCCTCCAGGGCTGGAAGAACACGCTTCTGGCGGGTGGGACGGTAAAGGTCACGTTCCCCATCTTTGACACCGCCTCCGGCACCGGGAACACGGGGGTATTCCACATCGTGGGTTATGCAACGTTCAGCATCTGGGGCTGGCATTTCGGAAACTCTTCAGGCCCATACGAATTCCGCGACAGTTCCACTGACCCTGGCATGAACGCCAGCTTGGCCTGTTCTGGTGGAAATGACCGCTGCATCATCGGCCAATTCGTCGAATACACAACCTCCGTGGGGGGAAGCGGCGGATCGGACTTCGGGACAGACAGTGTCTCACTCATCAAATAGGAACCAAGTTAGGGGCTTAAATTGAAAACTCGCCTTCTGGGAGGCATCGTTGCGCTCGTGCTCGCAGTAGTCGGCACGTTGCTTCTCATCTCATACGTTCAAGGCTCTGAAGCAAGGGCCCAAGCAGACCTTCAACCCATCGACGTTCTGGTGGTAGAAAAGCAGATCCCACAGGGTTCAACCCTGGACCAGGTCAAGTCAGCAGTAAAGCTCACCTCTCTTCCGTCAGCTTCAGTGCCCAATGGAGCCCTGAAAAGCCTCGATGGTCTCGATGGGAAAGTAACCTCCGCCGACCTGGTTCCAGGCGAACCACTTCTCGGAGTCCGCCTCGTGGACCCGACAAGTCTTGCAGCCCCGGGCTCCGTTCCGGTGCCTGCCGGCATGCAGGAGATTTCGGTTCAGCTCGACGCACAGCGGGTAGTCGGTGGACGGATCGCGGCGGGCGACACCGTGGGTGTCGTTGCCCTATTCGCTGGAGATGGCCCCGATGGCGCAACCGCACAGCAGATCTTCCACAAGGTTTTGGTCACGAGCGTCCAGCGCGCAGTCACCCAAAACTCCGGGGGCAACCAGGCGTCCAGCGAACAGGCAAACACGCAACTGCCAACGGGCCAGTTGCTGGTGACCTTCGCCCGTGGCGACGCCGACGCCCAGAAGATCGCCTTCGCCGCAGAGTTCGGAAAGCTCTGGCTCACGAAGGAGCCGGCGTCAGCTACGGAAAGCGCTCCGAGCATCATCAAGAAAGTGGAGCTGATCAAATGAGCAGGTTCGTGTTGATCACCCAGGACAGCAGCTTCACCCAGCGGACCAAGCAGGCTGCGAACAGCCTGCATGGTGCCTTGCAGACTCTTCAGGCCGACTACCTCCCTCCCAGCCCGGAAGACATCCTTCGTGCAATCAATGGGGATCCGGCGGAAGTCATTCTCCTTGGGCCCGGGCTTCCAACAGATGACGCGATCCGGCTCGCCAGTCTATTCGACCTCCAGTTTCCGGAGATCAGCGTAGTTCTAGTGACCGACGGCGGGTCCGAAGTGGCCCTGCCTGCCATGCGCGCCGGCATCCGTGACCTGCTCAACCCCAACGCACCAGTTGATGACATACGGGCAATGCTGGAACGGGCCAGCCTGGCATCTGCCGGACGCCGGCGGGGACTGGGAGCGTCGGTAGCCGAGGGACCCACTGGGACACGCATCATCGCTGTGATGTCCCCCAAGGGCGGGGTCGGCAAGACGACTGTGACGACCAACCTGGCGGTGGGCTTGGGCAAAGTTGCGCCGAGCAGCGTCGTGGTTGTGGACCTGGACCTCCAGTTCGGAGACGTCGCGTCAGGCCTCATGCTGGAACCTGAGCGCACCTTGGCTGATGCCGTCACCGGAGCTGCAGTCCAAGACAGCATGGTTTTGAAGTCCTACCTCACGCTCCACCAGTCCGGGGTCTACGCTCTCTGTGCACCACTAAACCCGGCCCAGGCGGACCAAATCAGCGGAGAGCAGGTAGGGCACCTCATCTCCCAGCTCGCCACCGAGTTCCAGTATGTCGTGGTCGACACGGCACCGGGCCTTGGCGAACACGTCCTTGCCACGTTAGATCGTGCAACGGACGCAGTGTGGGTATGCGGCATGGACATTCCCAGTATCAGGGGCCTGCGGACTGGTTTCCGCATCCTGGACGAATTGAACCTGGTGCCTGAAAACCGGCATGTTGTGCTCAATTTTGCAGACCGCAGAAGCGGTCTGACGGTTCAGGACGTGGAAGCAACTATCGGGTGCCCCGTGGACATAGTCCTGCCACGCTCGCGGGCCGTTCCCTTTTCCACCAATAAGGGCGTGCCGCTCCTACAGGACGGCAGCCGGGACAGCGCAGCCCGTGGCCTGGCCCAGTTGGTGGACCGTCTCAGGCCAGATTGGAAGGAAAAACAACACAAGAAACTTCACAGAAGGGCGGTAGTGCAATGAGTCTGGCACGAAGGCTGGAGGCGGCCCGGGGGAACAACGAAGCAAACGACGGTGCCGTCGTAAGCGCCCCGGCAGCCCCATGGAATCCCGCCGCCGCTTCCACATCCGGTGGCGTCGCCTCACCGAGCTATGCGAGCGAGCCCAACGAGGCACTTAGCGCCGTCAAGGAACGTGCCGGAGTTGCACTTTATGAGCGCATGGGCAGCCGGATCACGGACTCTTCGATAGACGACGCCGAGCTTCAGCAGTACGTCAAGGATGAGCTGAAGAAGATCATCGAGGAAGAGGACATCCCGCTGACGCTCACCGAGCGAAACCGGCTTGTCCAGGAAATTATTGACGATGTGCTGGGGCTCGGTCCGATTGAAAAGTTTCTCAAGGACGGCGAGATCACGGAGATTATGGTCAACGGGCCCGACAAGATTTATGTGGAACGGCAGGGAAAGCTCGGAATCACGGGCTCCCGGTTCAACGACGAGGATCATCTGCGAAAAGTCATAGAGCGGATCGTCACAAAGGTCGGTCGGCGCATCGACGAGTCTTCACCTCTCGTGGATGCGCGCCTGAGCGATGGATCCCGTGTCAACGCCATCATCCCGCCCCTGGCGGTCAGTGGCTCCTCCCTCACCATCCGCAAATTCGGACAGGTGCCACTGACGGTCAATAACCTGATTTCCTTGGGCTCCATGTCTCCGGAGATCGCCGAACTCCTCCACGCCTGTGTCCGGGCCCGGCTGAACATCATCGTTTCGGGCGGCACCGGTACGGGCAAGACGACCATGCTCAACGTACTGTCGTCCTTCCTTCCTGCCGACGAACGCATCGTCACCATCGAAGACGCGGTGGAACTCCAACTGCAGCAGGAACATGTGGTTCGACTGGAAAGCCGCCCGCAGAACATCGAGGGCAAAGGTGAGATCACCATCCGTGATCTCGTTCGTAACTCCCTGCGCATGCGGCCTGATCGGATTGTCATTGGTGAAGTCCGTGGAGGGGAATCGCTGGACATGCTGCAGGCGATGAACACCGGCCATGATGGCTCGATATCAACCGTCCATGCGAACTCACCCCGTGATGCTATTTCCCGGCTCGAAACATTGGTCCTCATGGCAGGCATGGACCTTCCGCTTCGTGCCATCCGCGAGCAGATCGCCTCCGCGGTGAACCTGATCGTCCACATTTCCAGGCTTCGTGATGGTTCCCGGCGCATAACGCACGTTACCGAAGTCCAGGGTATGGAAGGCGACATCGTGACACTGCAGGACGCCTTCGTGTTCGACTACAGCGCCGGCGTGGACGCCAACGGGAAGTTTCTCGGCAGAACGGTACCAACCGGGGTACGTCCCCGTTTCGTGGATCACTTTGCTGAACTCGGCATTCCGCTTTCTCCGGCAGTATTTGGTACCACACCAGTAGGAGGTGTCTTCCGGTGACGGTCACGAACCCGGTGTTCCTGGCACTCGGAGTTGCACTGTGCTTGTCAGCTGCGGCCGTCCTCTTCCTCGTTACATTCAAAAGCAGACGGGATGAGATCGCTCTCTCCCGTAGAAGGCCGGGAGTAGCCAACGGGCCCACTTTGCTTACGCGGGCAGCCGAGTCAGCTACTGCGTTCTTGGAAAAGAACGTCAGCAAGAATGCAACTTTCGGAAGCCGTGCATCCTTGGAGCAGGCAGGCGCGAAGATTCGCCAGGCAGACTTCCTGTTGCTGGTTTCCTGCAGCGCTGTCACCGCCGGCTTTATTGGATTCATTTTGTGGGGGCTCGTCGCCGCGTTTCTCTTCGTGGTGGCAACACCCTTTGTTGCCATGCTGATCCTGAATGTGCTTTCTTCGCGGCGCCGTTCAAAGTTCGAAGCACAACTGGGTGACACCCTGCAAATGCTCTCAGGCGGCCTCCGCGCGGGGCACAGCCTTCTCCGTTCCGTGGACGCAGTGTCAAAGGAGGCGGAGGCACCCACCTCAGAGGAGTTCGCAAGGCTGGTGAACGAGAACCGGCTTGGGCGGGACCTGAAGGACTCAATGCTGGATGCTGCCCGCCGTATGAGAAGTGAAGACTTCGAGTGGGTAGGCCAGGCAATCGAAATTCACCGCGAAGTTGGTGGAGACCTTGCGGAAGTCCTGGACCAGGTGGGGGAAACCATCCGGGAACGCAGCCAGATCAAAGGCCAGGTCAAGGCTCTCAGTGCAGAGGGAAGACTGTCCGCCTACATACTCGTGGCCCTGCCCATCGGAATGTTCCTCTATATGTCGGTTGTCAACACGGCGTACATCGCAACCCTTTACACCAGCTTGATCGGATGGATCATGCTCGGAGTGGCTGTACTCATCCTGGTGGTGGGGTCGTTCTGGCTCAGCCGCGTCGTGAAGATCAAGTTCTAGGAGGAAGATATGACAGCAATGGCTTGGCTGATAATCGGCCTGATTGTGTTTCCCGTTTCCTTTATGGCTTGGTCCTTCCTCTCCGTGGATAGAAGGGGATTCGCAGCAGTTCGGAGCAATCTGGGCCGGGGCATCCGCCTTATAGAGACCGGGGTGCCGGGAACGGGCATGGCGGCCACTGCGGACGCCAAACCCTCAGTCCCGCTGGGACTGAGGGTCACGCCGAAGGGTTACGTCGCATGGCTGGATAAGCTGCTTGCCAGGGCTGGCCGGCCCGCACAGCTGCCCTTGCCGCGGCTGTTGATTGCAAAGCCGGCGTTGGCGCTCCTCGTCGCGGTGCTAGGGATCCTTATCATCAGCAAGGATCCCACACCAGCTGCTTGCCTGTTCGTAGCGCTGGCGGCCATCCTCGCCTACTTCGTTCCCGACATCCTGGTTCACGGCAGGGGCGCCGAACGCCAGAAAGCAATCGAACTCGAACTGCCAAACACACTCGACCAGATGCTGATCTCCGTTGAGGCCGGCCTGGGTTTCGAGATCGCCATGGCGCGGGCGGGCCAGAACGGCAAGGGTCCCCTGGCCTTTGAGCTCATGAGAACCCTCCAGGACATGCAGGTTGGCAGGAGCCGACGGGACGCTTACCTCGCTTTGGCTTCACGGACAGATGTGCCGGATCTGCGGGCCTTTGTACGGGCCGTTGTCCAGGCGGACATCTATGGAATTGCAATCGCGAACGTACTCCGGACACAAGCGAAGCAAATGCGCATCAAGCGGCGGCAAAGGGCCGAGGAGAAGGCCATGAAACTGCCAATCAAGGTTCTCTTCCCACTGATGTTCTGCATCCTCCCAGCCCTGTTCATAGTCATCATGGGTCCTGCGGTTATCAATGTCATGAAGAACTTCGTAGGCGCTTTCTGACTCTCCCGCAGTCATTCCTTCAGGCCCGCCCAACGCGGCGGCGCCCCAAAGACCGGACCCCCTCGGAACCCAGAACCGAGGGGGTCCATTTTTGCGCCCCTACTGGCGGAAACCCACTAAAGACACAGGAGAAACGCAGTAAAAGCTCAGGGTCAGGGCATCCGGTAAAGCCTTTGCGCAGGATGTTGCAAGATCCGGTCGATCTCGGATCAAGCGTTGGTAACTTCATCGGAGCGCTGGTGCAGGGCCAGCCAATCCGTCTCGCTCAGGAGTCAAAATGCTTTCTCTCTACACCAACCTTTCGGTTCGCCTTCGCAGCGAAAAGGGCGCCACCGCCGTCGAATACGGCATCATGGTCGCACTCATCGCCGTCGTCATCATCGCCGCCGTCACCCTCCTTGGCGGTCAGCTCAATGGCATGTTCCAAAGCGTTGGCTGCCAGATCAAAGGCGGCACCTGGACCGCTGCAACATCCGCTGCAGCGGGCAGTTGCTCCGTGAGCTAATTAAAGAAACTTAGCGTTCCCGGTTTCCTGCCATTCCTAACCGGTATCAGCCCTCACTGGCGCTTGTGGTGCACGACCTGTGTCCACGAGTTGCTGATGAGGGCATTTATCGTGCAGGAAACCAAGGTCAAAACGTCCTGCTTCTAATCCTGTGCGGCCCTGCCTACGTGTTTGCTGCCTCACTTCGACTAGAAGCACTTCGCATCCAAACACGAATAATAAGTCTTCATCGCTCTCATGAGACGCCGAGAGCAGCCCGATGTATCCTGACGGGCGGCAGCGCCTACACCTTCGCCGCTGCCGAGAAGGTCTCACCCCTTCGGCCCCCAGCGCATCGGTCGGGCCGGCGCCCTATACGAATCAGCTCAGATTCAGCCTTGCCACAAAGATTCTCCTCGTTGTGTTCCCTTCACTGCACGGGCAGGCACCTCGAGTAGCTAAACGTGTTGAGGTGCGAGTAAAGGTGCTTTCCCCGTGCGCACCCGGGTCTAGGCGCGGCGGATCCTCCCTATCCGCGTCCGGTGCGACTTCAACAGGTAATGGCCCAACTTTGCTGGATCCCCACACCCGGCATATGAGTGCCGCCGTATCACAGGCTCAGGTAAAAGCGCTGAGTCACCGGTTGGGTTCTAAATCGCCGGAAGACAGATAAAAAGCCGGACAGGAAGCCCCCTTTCCCACAGTCAGCACAGAACAGACCCAGCAAAAACGCAGGAAAAGGCCACCCGGGAAAGCCTTTACGCAGGATGTTGCAAGATCCGGTCAATCTCGTATCAAGCGTTGGTAACTTCGTTGGAGCGCTGGTGCAGGGCCAGCCAATCCGTCTCGCTCAGGAGTCAAAATGCTTTCTCTCTACACCAACCTTTCGGTTCGCCTTCGCAGCGAAAAGGGCGCCACGGCCGTCGAATACGGCATCATGGTCGCACTCATCGCCGTCGTCATCATCGTCGCCGTCACCACCCTTGGTGGTCAGCTGAACACAATGTTCCAGACCGTTGGCTGCCAGATCAAGGGCGGCACCTGGACCGCTGCAACATCCGCTGCAGCCGGCAGCTGCTCCAAGTAGTCCCGACTTTCTGGCCAACGCGTGGCGGCGGGAATACAACCGCCGCCACTGCCATGATCGGTCCCCCAGCGAAAGGCGAAGTAATGTCAAGGGCATCCGAACGCGGCGCTGCTGCTGTCGAATTCGCGATCGTGGTGCCCGTGCTCGTTACGTTGCTCCTTGGCATCATGGAGTTTAGCCGCGCCTACAACGCCCAGGCTTCCCTCTCCGCGGCGGCGCGGGAGGGCGTCCGTGTGATGGCCATCTCGAATGATCCCACGGCGGCCAGGTCCGCTGCCGAGAACACCGGGGTGTCTCTCCAGCCCGGATTAGTGGACAGCAACATTGCCTTCAAAAACCTTGATACAGGTACGGCGACTTGCGCGAGTGGTAACCGCATGACGGTCACCATCACCTACACCCTATCCACTATGACCGGTATCGCCGGACCTTTCACTATGACCGGCCAAGGAGCAATGCTGTGCGGCGGCTGATGCTGGCTAATGGAAATCACCAGGACGAAAGGGGCGCTGTAAGCGTCATTGTCGCGATGCTGTTGGTAGTTCTATTGGGCTTCGGCGCCATGGCTGTCGATGTAGCAATGATGTATGCAGAACGCACTCAGCTTCGAAATGGGGCCGACGCCGCCGCGCTGGCAATCGCTCAAAAGTGCGCCAATAGCCTGACAGACTCGGACTGCTCGGCCACGTCCTCGTTGGCTGCGAATCTGGCGAACAACAACGCTAATGACAGCCTGAGCAACCTAAAGTCTGTGGCCCTGGATACACCCAATCGTAAAGTGACCGTCTCGGTCGCATCCCAGGAAGCAGGCCACACGCCAAATCAGGTGTCTCTCTTGTTCGCACGCGTCCTGGGACTGAACACCGCGGAGGTCAACGCCCCCGCCACGGTCCAGTGGGGCAGCCCAAGCAAGGGGCTTGCCGCCTTTCCCATCACAGTTTCCATTTGCCAGGTACGTGGACAGACTGGCGTACTGCAATTGCTTCAGCTACACGGAACCGGTGCCAACCCAAGCTGCAATTATGGTCCTTCCGGCGCTGCGGTTGAAGGCGGCTTTGGAGGACTAAAGCAGGATCCCTCTGCTTGCGGAGCCACCATCGACATCTCGAAGAGCACCGCCGGCGGCGACACTGGAAACAATCCTCCGCCTTACTGCGACACGCTCTTGAATTCGTGGGCGTCCGATATGACGGCTGGCAAAGACGTCATAGTTTTGATTCCCGTCTTCAATGCCGTGACCGGTACCGGAACCAATGCCGTTTTCGGCCTCACCACCTTTGCCGCCTTCAAGGTATCCGGTTGGAAGTTCGGCCCGACGGGCCTCCCATACACATTCCACAACAGAACGCCCGACGTGCCTGCCTCGGTACAGTGCCGTGAACCGTGCCGCGGAATTATCGGCACTTTCGTCAAGTACGTATCCCTGGCCAGCGGCTACGCCTTGGGTCCGGTAAACCCGGATGGCGCCACCATCGTGGCACTCGCAAGTTAGATGGCAACACGCCTTAGTGAAACAAACAGGAGCAGTCAGTGAAGTCTCGTATGTTGGCCGGTGTATCAGCAGTGGTGCTGGCCATCATCGGAGCGGTTCTCATCGTCAGTTACGCCCAAGGCGCCGATCAGCGGGCCATGAAGGACTTGGATCCCACCGGCGTACTGGTGGTGACTAAGGCCGTTCCGGCAGGTTCGTCCCTCGACGTTGTGCAGGCCTCAGTGACGGTACAGCAGGTCCCGGCTACCGCTGTCTCCAAGACAGCCCTCAAAAACCTCGATGACGCAGCTGGAAAAGTCGCGGCCGTAGACCTGGTCCCCGGCGAGCAGCTCCTCGCCGAACGCCTTGTCGCCCCTCAGGACGCCAACACCGGCGGAGCAGCGAAGGTGCCCGCCGGCCTGCAGGAAATCACCTTTGAACTGGAGGCCAAACGAGTGGTTGGGGGCCGCATCGAGGCCGGTGATCATGTCGGCATCGGATTCAGCTTCGGAGCTGGTGCGGACAAGAGTAAACCAGGCGAAGGAACAACCCAACTTACCCTCCGCAAGGTCCTGGTCACCGCAGTCCAGAGGGCACCGCAGCCGATGGCCAAGCCCACGGACGGGACAAACCCGCAGGACACCACCCTCCCCCAGGGATCCTTCATGGTGACAGTGGCCGTGAACGACATCGACGCCACCAAGATCATCTATTCCTCAAACAACGGCGACCTCTGGCTCACCAAGGAGCCCCTCGACGCCCAGGACAACGGCGGCTTCATCGCCAGGAAGGACACGGTGTACAAGTGAGCCGCTTCGTCCTCCTCTCCCCCAACGCCGAGTTCGACCAGAAACTCCGCGCCGCCGTCGCCCACGGCCTGCGCGGCACGGTGCAGACCATCTCAAGCGACATGCTCCCCGCCGGCCCGGCGGAACTCTTCGCCCTCCTCAACCAGGAACAGCCGGAGGTCCTCATCATCGGCCCGGACGTTCCCTACGAAGAGGCATTGCGGTTCGCCAAGGTCTTCGACGTCCAGCTTCCAGGCCTCAGCCTGGTCCTGGTCAGCGACGTGCAGCCGGAGTTCCTGCTCCAGGCCATGCGCGCCGGCATCCGGGACATCCTCAGCCCGCAGGCGGACGCCGCCGAAATCAGGGTGCTGCTGGAGCGCGCCTGCCAGTCCTTCGCCACCAGGCACCGCGGCCCCGAATCACAACAGGCGGAAGCAAACAGCAAGGGCCTGGTCATCGGCGTCTTCTCCCCCAAGGGCGGCGTCGGCAAAACCACCCTGGCCACCAACATCGCCATCGGCCTGGGCCAGATCGCCCCCATGAGCGTGGTCATCGTGGACCTCGACCTCCAGTTCGGCGACGTCGCCTCGGGCCTGTACCTCAACCCCGAACACACCGTCACGGACGCCGTCACCCCCGCCGCCGCCCAGGACTCCCTGGTCCTCAAGGCCTTCCTCACCGTCCACCCGGCCGGCATCTACGCCCTCTGCGCGCCGCCCAACCCGGTGGACGCCGACAACATCACCCCGGACCAGGTCAGCCGGCTGCTCGAACAGCTCGCCCAGGAGTTCCAGTACGTCGTGATCGACACCGCCCCCGGTATGCCCGAAATCGGCCTCGCCGCCATGGAGCAGTGCACGGACGTGGTGTGGGTCAGCGCCATGGACATCCCCAGCCTCCGCGGCCTCCGCTCCGGCCTGGAAGTCCTCCGCCAACTGGAAATCATGCCCGAATCCCGCCACGTGGTCCTGAACATGGCCGATGCCAAGGCAGGCCTCAACGTGCAGGACGTCGAATCGACCATCGGTGCACCGGTGGACGTCAGCGTCCCCCGCTCCCGCGCCGTGGCCCTGTCCACGAACCGCGGCATCCCTGTCCTGCAGGAATCGAAGAAAGACCCCGCCGTCAAGAGCCTCCGCCAACTGGTGGAGCGCTTCAACCCGGCCTGGCGCACGCAAACACAGCGGAAGCTTCACCGAAGGGTGGTCATCTGATGAAACTCTCCGAACGCATCAACGCGGTCCAGGACCGCAACCAGGCAGCCGGCACGGGGACTGCGCTGCTGGAACCGCCCCGTCCCGCGGTTCCGGCGGCCACCACGGAAAGTGCGGAGCGGCACCTTCCCACGCACGCCGCCGTCGTGCATTCAATGCACGACGCCGGCACAGCGCAGGTGCCCAGCTCACCAAGGGTGGACGTCTTCGCAGCCATGAAGGACAGGGCGGCCACCGCACTTTTCGAGCGGATGGGCACCCGCTTCAATGACGCTGCGGTCAGCGAAAAGGAACTGCGCAGCACCGCCAAGGAGGAACTCACCCGCATCATCGACGCCGAACAGGTGCCGCTGACCCCGGAGGAGCGCACCCGCCTGGTCCGCGACGTTGCCGACGATGTGCTGGGCTATGGCCCCCTCCAGCGCCTGCTGGACGATCCCGCCGTCACCGAAATCATGGTCAACCGGATGGACCAGATCTACGTCGAACGCAAAGGCAAGCTCACGCTCACCGAGTCACGCTTCAGCTCGGAGGAACACCTGCGGAAAGTCATCGAGCGGATTGTATCCAAGGTGGGCCGCCGCATCGACGAGTCCTCTCCCCTGGTGGACGCCCGCCTGGAGGACGGCTCGCGCGTCAACGCCGTCATCCCGCCGCTGGCCGTGGGCGGTTCCTCCCTGACCATCCGTAAATTCAGCAAGACACCGCTGACGGTCCGCAACCTCATCGACTTCGGAACCCTGACGCCCGAAATGGCCGAACTGCTAAACGCCTGCGTCAAGGCAAAGCTGAACATCATCGTTTCCGGCGGTACCGGCACGGGCAAGACCACGCTCCTGAACGTCCTGTCCTCGTTCCTTCCGCACGATGAACGCATCGTCACCATCGAGGACGCCGTGGAACTGCAGATCCAGCAGGAACACGTGGTCCGGCTGGAAAGCCGCCCGCCCAACACCGAAGGCAAGGGCGAGGTCACCATCCGCGAACTCCTCCGCAACTCCCTCCGCATGCGCCCGGACCGCATCGTGGTGGGTGAGGTCCGCGGCGGCGAATCCCTGGACATGCTGCAGGCCATGAACACCGGCCACGACGGCTCCCTCTCCACGGTGCACTCCAACTCGCCCCGCGACGCGGTGGCCCGCCTGGAAACCCTGGTGCTCATGGCCGGCATGGACCTGCCGCTGCGCGCCATCCGTGAACAAATTGCCTCGGCCGTGAACCTCATTGTCCAGATCTCCAGGCTCCGCGACGGCTCCCGCCGCATCACCCATGTCACCGAGGTCCAGGGCATGGAAGGCGACATCGTCACCCTCCAGGACGCCTTTGTCTTCGACTACTCCGCGGGCGTCGACGGCCAGGGCCGGTTCCTGGGCAGGCCGGTGGCCACGGGCATCCGGCCACGGTTCATCGACCGGTTCGAGGACCTGGGCATCCATGTGTCCCCGGCCGTATTCGCCGGGCCGCTCTCTTCGGGCGCGAAGCAGGGACCACACTCATGATCATCGCCATCGGAAGCGTCATCCTGCTGGCGGCCATCTGCCTGCTCGGCGTGGCCGTGCTCCTGCCCAGCGCCCCCTCGGTGCCGCTGGACCGCCGTCGTCCGTTTGAACCCGAGCCGCCGTCCTCCATCTCCCGCCTGGCAACGTCCGGCGTCCGGTCCTTCGAGCGGCTGCTCGCCGGGCGGAACGTCAAACTCTTCAACCGGGCTGAGCTGGAGAACGCGGGCCTGCGCCTCAGCCAGGCGGAGTTCTTCTTGCTGGTGGGAATTGGCGCGTGCGTGGGCATGCTGGTGGGCCTGGTGACCGTCGGTCTTCTGGTCGGGCTGCTCCTCGCCCTGCTGGCACCGTTCGTGGGCAAACTCGTCCTCGGGTTCCTGGCCGGCAGGCGGCGTGGCGCCTTCGACAGCCAGCTCGGCGACACCCTTCAGCTGCTCTCCGGCGGCCTGAGGGCCGGGCACAGCATCCTGCGTGCCATCGACGCCGCGGCCACCGAATCCCAAAAACCGACGTCGGAGGAGATGCGCCGCGTGATCACCGAGACCAGCCTGGGCCGTGACCTGCTGGCTGCCCTGAACGACACCGCCGACCGGATGAAGAACGAGGACTTCGTCTGGATCTCCCAGGCCATCCAGATCAACCGGGAGGTGGGCGGCAACCTGGCGGAGGTGCTGGACCAGGTGAACGAGACCATCCGCGAGCGCGCCGAAATCAAGGGCCACATCAAGGCCCTGGCGGCGGAAGGAAAGTTCTCGGCGTACATCCTGATTGCCATGCCGTTCGGCATCGTGGCCATGCTGCTTACCGTGAGCCCCAGCTACATGAACTCCATGTTCACCCACCCCCTGGGCTGGGTGATGATCGGGGCCTCGTTTGTCCTGATGACCATCGGTGCGCTGTGGATGCGCAAGATCATCGACCTGAAGTTCTGAGGTCCCCATGAACCTGATCGTCCTCCTGTCCGTACTGCTGGTCTGCATCCCCCTTGCGGCGCTGGCCTGGTCCATCCTCACGGTGGACAAGCAGGGCCGTGTAGCTGTCTCCGATCTGCTCTCCCGCGGCGCTCCGCCCGTTGCCGCTGCGCCCGCCTCCAAGCCGGGCCTGCTGGAAGGGATCGGCAGGCGGCTGACTCCGCCCGCGTACGTCGCTTTCCTTGACCGGCTGCTGTCCCTCGCCGGCCGGCCCGCCTCAATGCCCCTGGGAAAGGTGCTGGGGTCGAAGCTCGGCCTTGGCCTGGCAGGCGCGGCGGTGGGCCTCTACCTGACCTCCATCGGCAGCTCACCGATTATGAAACTCGCGGGTCTATTTGTCCTGGTCCTCGGTTACTTCATCCCGGACCTCCTCCTGTACAGCAAGGGCCAGGAGCGGCAGAAGGCCATGCAGCTGGAGCTGGCCAACACGCTGGACCAGATGCTCATCTCCGTGGAAGCCGGGCTCGGTTTTGAAGGGGCCATGGCCCGGGCCGGAGAGAACGGCAAGGGCCCGCTCGCTGAGGAACTGGTGCGCACCCTGCAGGACATGCAGGTGGGACGCAGCCGCCGGGAGTCCTACATCGCCCTGGCGGAAAGGACCAGCATCCCGGAACTGCGCAGCTTTGTGCAGGCCGTGGTGCAGGCCGACACCTACGGCATCGCGATCAGCCGGGTGCTGCGCGTCCAGGCCAAGGTCATGCGCGTCAAAAGGCGGCAACGGGCGGAGGAAAAGGCCATGAAGCTGCCCGTCATGATCCTTTTCCCGCTGTTGTTCTTTATCTTCCCGGTCCTCTTCATTGCCATCCTGGGACCGGCAGTCATCAATGCAGTGATGACCTTCAGCGGCCAGTAAAGATACTCAGTACGGCGGCAAGGTTGCCTCAAGGTTTACACAGAATGAGAAGAAATAGGACACCAGAGGATTTCCAGGAAGTAGCCTTGAACAATGAAAAGTCCCGATCCCGGTTCCGGCGGAAAGAGCCCCGCTGCGGACTCCCCGCTGTCCGGGGTCGCGTCTCCCGCCGCGTCCGTTCCGCCCGCCGGCCCGGCCCCCTCACTGGAAGCAGCCGGTCTCTTGCCGTTGATTGATGCAGCAGTCCTGGAAGAACTTGAAGACGAACTGGCAGGGTCGGGCCTGGCCCAGCGCTTCGTTCGCGACTACGCCGCCATGTGGGACCTGCGGCTGGCCCGGCTGGGATCGGCAGTGGACAGCCAGGATGAGGCCTCAGCCCTGGACGCGGTGATCAGCCTCAAGATCAGCTCCGCGATGGTAGGCGGGGTACGGCTCGCCAAGCTCGCCGAACTCCTGGAAGGCCTGATCCGGCGCGGCGATTTCGCCCAGGGCCAGGCACTGATGGCAGGCGTGGCCGTGGACGGGGCCCGCACCGTATCCGAACTGCAGTCCACCTACATCCTGGAGAATGGCTAGCAGTCAGGCATCATCCGGCCGCCGCGGCGCCAGCCGGTAGCCCACCCCCCGGACCGTCTGCAGCCAGCGCGGCGACAACTGGTCTTCCTTGAGCTTGCGCCGCAGGTTGCCCACATGCACCTCGACGGCCCGCTCGTCCGCCTCGCTGATATACGTATCCCGGTCGTAGAAGTCGCCCCTCACCGCACGGACCAGGTCAGCCCTGGTGCAGACGGCGCCGCCACCCTTCAACAGCACATGGAGCAGGTCGAACTCGCTGCGGGTGAGGCCCAGCGGCTCCCCTTTGATTTCCACAGTGCGCGTCCGGTGGTTCAGCAGCAGGCCGTTATGCTGCAGCACCCCGGGTTCCACCTTGGCAGCCGCCGCCTCCCCCCACTGCGGCTGCGACGGCTTCTGTCCCGTCACCTCATGCCTGGGCCGGCGCATCATCGCCGCCACCCGCGCCCGCAGTTCCCGGGGCCGGAAGGGTTTGGCGATGTAGTCGTCCGCGCCTGCGTTCAAAGCACCGAGCAGGTCCGGTTCGTCCGTCCGGCCGGTCAGCATCACCACGTAGGCATTGCTGAAGTTCCGGATCCGGCGTAGAACCTCAAACCCGTCAATGTCGGGCAGGCCGATGTCGAGCGTGACAACGTTGGCCTGCTTGCTGCGGACCACCTCAACTCCGGCCCGTCCATCTACAGCTGTATGCACTTCAAAGCCGGCCTGGGTGAGCACTCCTTCAAGGAGGTTGCGCACATCCGCGTCGTCTTCAATTACTACAGCTACACCAAGATCGTCCATTGCTATCCCTGCGCCAGGCGGAGATGGCCCCCCATTGGCCCAGCGCCAATGCCATTCCCGCTCCAACCATTTATACGCTACTAGTAAGCCGGGCTGATGACATCTGAATCGGCACCGAAAATTGAAAAGTCAATTATTATGACAAGACATGTGCATTAATCAGAGGAAAGGGCGGATGCCAAGGTAACTGGGGGAAATCAATACACCTTGGCGCGCGCCCGCTTTCCACGTGTAAAGGGGTACGAGTCAGAACCATGGCTGAGCCGTTGTTCCACCGGGGACCCGGCCGCATCTTCCGCCGGCTGGGCACCCGTGCCCAGGTGGCGCTGTGCCAACTCCCCCTCACGGTAATCGTGGCTGCAATTGCGGTGGCCACGCCTTTCGCCTGGCCCTCCCTGGTGGACAGCCCGCTGTACGCCGCCGGGATCGTCCTGCATGGAATACTGTTCCTCGGCTGTTTCCTGGTCCCGTGGGAGCGCTTGGCACACCGCCCGTACCTGCTCATCCCGGTTCTGGATTTCGCCGCCATCGGATTCCTCCGCAACGGTGCTGCACCCCTCCTGCCGGGTCTGGCGGTGCTGGTCATCTTCCCGGTCATCTGGCTCTCGGCCTCCGGGATGCTGGCGCGCAGCAGCCTGGTCCTCAGCTTCGTAGGGCCGCTCCTGATCATGCTTCCCACCGCAGTGCCCCACTTCCCGGCCCTCACGGCCTCGGACATCACCAGCGCCGTCCTCTTCCCGGTAATGATGCTTGCCGTCTCCCTGGCTATCCGCTTCGCCAGCGTCAGCCTGCGCCAGCAGCAGGCCGAACTGGCGGACAAGGACCGCGAACTCCGGGACTTGCTGGCGGCAAGCCGGGAACGGGAAAAGCTGCTCGAGACAGTACTGGACGCAACCGACGTCGGTATTGCCGCCGTCGACCGTTCCGGGCACTTCCTGGTATCCAACAGCCGCCAGCGCAACTTCCGCCGTGCCACCGGCGCGGACGACGCCGTCCCCGGCCAGGGCCACCAGCTGATCTTCGGCCAGGACCGCAGCACCCTGCTTCCGCAGGACCGCCGGCCTATCAACCGGGCCATGGCAGGTGAGTCCTTCGCGGACTACCTGGTGTGGGCCGGTGAAGGACCGGACCAGCGGGCCGTCTCCACCGCTGCCCGCCCCCTGGTCAGCGAGGACGGACGCCTTACCGGTGCCGTGGTGGTCTACACCGACGTCACCGGCTGGGTGGAGTCCCTGGCGGCGAACCACGAACTGGTATCCAACGTGTCGCACGAATTCAAGAACCCGCTGAACTCGATCCTGGGCAACGTGGACCTGGTGCTGGACGATGCTGACGGCCTTCCGCCGCGCGTGGCCCAGCGCCTTACGGTGGTCCAGCGCAACGCCGAACGGCTGCTGGACCTCGTGGCCGACCTGACGGCCTCTGCCTCCACTATGCTGAACGTCCATCCCAAGCGGACGGACCTGGCCAGCCTGGTGGAGACCAGCATCAGCTCCGCCCAGGCCTCGGCGCAGCGGTCCCATGTGGAGATTGCCGCGGACGTGCCGTCGCCGCTGTGGGCCTACGCGGATCCGCTCCGCATCGGCCAGGTGCTGGACAACCTGGTCTCCAACGCCATTAAGTACTCCCCCGACGGCGGCCAGGTCAGCATCAGTGCCACGGCGGACCGGCAGTGGGTCCGCCTCAGCGTCAGGGACACCGGAATGGGCATGACCGACGAGGACGCGGCCCGGGTATTCAACCGCTTCTTCCGGACCGAGTCAGCGCAGAAGGCCGACATTCCGGGTGCAGGGCTCGGGCTTTCCATCACCCGGATGATCGTGGAGCGGCACGGCGGCAGCATCCAGTGCGAGAGCGGAGCGGGCCAGGGCAGCACCTTTACGGTGACCCTGCCGGCAGAAGGTCCCCCGCCCGCTTTCTAAAATCATCGACTGCCGGGTAAATGCCGTTTTGACGCCTGAAAACGGCAGTTACGGAGCAATCGATGGGGGCTGATGCTCCCGGAGGGCCCGCGTCTGTTCCGCACGGGCCAGCAGTTCGCTGTCTGACGGGTACGCCACTTCCTCCAGCACCAGGGGGTGGGGCGCCGCAAGCACGGATTTTGCGTCCCGCTTCTGCAGCAGGAGCCGTTCGTACAGCCAGCCGGGCGGCACTGTCCCCTCACCCACGTACAGGGCGGAACCAATCAGCGCGCGCACCATGTTGTGGCAAAAGGCATCCGCCTGGACGGTGGCCACGATGGCGCCGTCCTCGCCGCGCCGGAACTCGAAGCGCTGCAGTTCGCGCACGGTGGTGGCGCCCTCGCGCGGCTTGCAGAAGGACAGGAAGTTCTGAAGCCCCAGCAGCTGCGAGGCCCCCTTGTTGAGGAGGTCGACGTCCAGCGGGTTCTTATGCCACAGCGTGAAGTAGCGCTCCAGCGGATCCCACAGCGCCGGGCCATCCGCGATCCGGTAGCTGTAGCGCCGCCAGAGGGCCGAGAACCGCGCATCGAAACCGTCAGGGGCCAGCGAGGCCGCGTGGATCTCCACTGCGCCGGGCAGGTCCCCGAGCACCCGGTTCAACGCACCGCGGAGCCGCCGCAGCATGGCGACGGCGGGATCGAGTTCGTGCCCGCGCGGCATTGCCTGCCACTCGGCTTCGGTAAGGTCCAGGTGGACCACCTGGCCACGGGCGTGGACGCCGGCATCGGTGCGGCCGGCGACGGTGACCCGGACCTGGCGGCGGACCAGGAGTGCAATCGCTTCCTCCAGGACGCCCTGGACCGTGCGCAGGCCAGGCTGCACTGCCCAGCCACTGAACGGGCCGCCGTCGTAGGAAAGATCGAGCCGGATACGCAAAAACCCGCCGCCCCCTGGAACGGGGGCCGCGGGTTTTTGGTGGTTCACAGACCTAAGTCTATAAGAAGCCGGTCAGCGAATTACTTCGCTTCCTTCTCCTCGGCAGCCGGAGCGTCGGCAGCTTCCTCAGCGGCCGGAGCCTCTTCGGTTGCAGCTTCCTCAGCAGCAGGCGCCTCTTCGGTTGCAGCAGCTTCCTCAGCGGCCGGTGCTTCTTCAACAGCAGCCTCTTCAGCGGGAGCTTCCTCGGCGGCCGGGGCAGCCTTGGCAGCAGCCTGGGTAGCCTCGGCTACGACGGCCTGCTTGGCGGAAACCGGCTCGAGGACCAGTTCGATGACAGCCATGGGAGCGTTGTCGCCCTTGCGGTTGCCGATCTTGGTGATGCGGGTGTAGCCGCCGTCGCGGTTCTCCACAGCCTGGGCGATGTCGGTGAACAGCTCGTGGACGATGCCCTTGTTGCTGATCAGGCCGAGCACGCGGCGGCGGGAAGCGAGGTCGCCACGCTTGGCGAAGGTCACCAGGCGCTCTGCGTACGGCTTCAGGCGCTTGGCCTTGGTCACCGTGGTGGTGATCCGCTTGTGCTCGAACAGGGATGCTGCCAGGTTCGCGAGCATGAGGCGCTCGTGAGCCGGGCCGCCGCCGAGGCGCGGACCCTTAGTGGGGGTAGGCATAATTGTTTCTCCTCATGTGGAAGCCGTGGGCCGCACTCCATGGTGCTGCCCGCCGGCCAAGGTCTGGTTTAGAGTTCGTCGTCGCCGAAGGCGGCGTCGTCCTCTTCGATTGCTGCGGCGCGTGCTGCGAGGTCAAAACCGGGAGGCGAATCCTTGAGGGACAGGCCCAGTTCAACCAGCTTTGCCTTGACCTCGTCAATGGACTTGGCACCGAAGTTGCGGATGTCCATCAGGTCAGCCTCGGAGCGTGCAACGAGTTCACCCACGGTGTGGATGCCCTCACGCTTGAGGCAGTTGTAGGAACGGACGGTGAGGTCCAGATCCTCGATCGGCAGTGCCATGTCGGCTGCCAGGGCAGCGTCGGTGGGCGACGGGCCGATCTCGATACCTTCAGCTGCGGTGTTCAGCTCACGGGCCAGACCGAACAGTTCCACCAGGGTGGTGCCTGCGGAAGCAACGGCATCGCGCGGGGCGATGGCCTGCTTGGTCTCGACGTCGACAATCAGCTTGTCGAAGTCGGTGCGCTGCTCAACACGGGTTGCTTCCACGCGGAAAGTAACCTTCAGCACCGGCGAGTAGATGGAGTCGACCGGGATGCGGCCGATCTCTGCGTCGCCGGACTTGTTCTGAGCTGCCGAAACGTAGCCGCGGCCGCGCTCGATGGTCAGTTCGAGTTCGAACTTGCCCTTCGAGTTCAGCGTGGCAATGTGCAGATCCGGGTTGTGGAATTCGACGCCGGCCGGCGGAGCGATGTCCGCGGCGGTGACGACTCCGGGGCCCTGCTTGCGCAGGTAAGCAACGACAGGCTCGTCGTGCTCGGAGGAAACCGACAGGTTCTTGATGTTCAGGATGATCTCGGTGACATCTTCCTTGACACCCGGAACCGTGGTGAACTCGTGCAGCACACCATCGATCCGGATGCTGGTTACGGCAGCACCGGGGATGGAGGAGAGCAGGGTACGGCGGAGGGAGTTTCCGAGGGTGTAGCCGAAGCCCGGTTCGAGCGGTTCAATGACGAAACGCGAACGGTTTTCGGACACGACCTCTTCGGAGAGGGTGGGGCGCTGTGCAATGAGCACTTAGGTTTCCTTTCGGCGAGCATCCGCTATATGACGCAACACAGGTGGTGGAAATTCGGTCTGAAGACTTAACGCGCTGGGCTTGCCCGGANGGTCCGGGCAAGCTCCTGCTGCGGAAAGAATTAGACGCGGCGGCGCTTCGGCGGGCGGCAGCCGTTGTGGGCTGCCGGGGTAACGTCCTGGATGGAGCCAACCTCGAGGCCAGCGGCCTGCAGCGAACGGATCGCGGTCTCGCGTCCGGAACCCGGGCCCTTGACGAATACGTCGACCTTGCGCATGCCGTGCTCCTGCGCACGCTTGGCAGCGGCTTCAGCAGCCATCTGGGCAGCGAACGGGGTGGACTTGCGCGAGCCCTTGAAGCCAACCTCACCCGAGGAAGCCCAGGAGATAACAGCACCGCTGGGATCCGTGATGGAAACGATGGTGTTGTTAAAGGTGCTCTTGATGTGCGCCTGGCCAAGCGCGATATTCTTCTTGTCCTTCTTACGCGGCTTGCGAACCGCGCCACGAGTCTTCGGGGGCATTTTTTCTCCTACAGAAAGTTATTGGGGAAAGTCCGTAAATCCCGGGCGGGGATTTTAACGGGCCTTCTTCTTGCCGGCGACGGTACGCTTCGGCCCCTTGCGGGTACGTGCGTTGGTCTTCGTACGCTGACCGCGTACGGGCAGGCCCTTGCGGTGGCGCAGGCCTTCGTAGCTGCCGATTTCCACCTTGCGGCGGATATCTGCTGCTACTTCGCGGCGAAGGTCACCCTCAACCTTGTAGTTGCCTTCAATGTAGTCACGCAGCTCAACCAGCTGGGCGTCAGTCAGGTCCTTGACGCGAACGTCAGCGCTGATGCCCGTGGCAGCCAGGGTTTCGTGTGCACGGGTCTTGCCCACGCCGTAGATGTAAGTAAGCGCAATTTCCAGCCGCTTTTCGCGGGGAATGTCTACGCCAGCGAGACGAGCCATAGTGGCAGTACTCCTTGATAAACCGGAGGTCGTAGGCAGTACACCCGCATGTTCCATGCGGCCCCAGCCTCCGACCGGGGGTTAGCTGTCCGGACTCTTTCGAGCTCAATGTTCCAGATCAGCTTGTGCTGCCTTTATTTACTTGCGTGGGTTAGCAACCCAGGATTTCCTTCAGGGAAGGAAATTAGCCCTGGCGCTGCTTGTGGCGCGGGTTCTCGCAGATCACCATGACCCGGCCATTACGGCGGATCACTTTGCACTTTTCGCAGATCTGCTTGACGCTCGGCTTGACCTTCATGGCATTCCTTTGCGTGTAGCAGTGTGGTCAACTGGAGCAGCATTCAGTTCGCACTGATGCTGCCCAGCAATTTACTTGTAGCGGTAGACGATACGACCACGGGTGAGGTCGTACGGGCTCAGCTCCACCACTACGCGGTCCTCAGGGAGGATTCGGATGTAGTGCTGACGCATCTTTCCAGAGATGTGTGCCAGAACGATGTGCTTGTTGGTGAGCTCAACGCGAAACATCGCGTTAGGCAGCGCCTCGGTCACAACGCCTTCGATCTCAATGACCCCGTCCTTCTTGGCCATACCCTCCGCTAACTGTTGTTGCCGCAGCCCCGCCGGATTGCACCGGGCATGACCACGAACGTTTTTGTTGGATCGATTGCCTTCCCCAGGCCCAAAAGGGCGTGGCAGTCCAGACAACCAACAAGCAACACTACCCTGTCAGGCGGTAAAAGTTAAATCGGCCATAGTAGCCTACGCGGTGCGGTAAGCACCATATTCGCCGGCGGGGGTGCTGACGCTGTCCGCGCCGGCCACGCCGTCAAGGATCGCCAGACGTACGACGTCGGCTGCCGCACTTTGGAGCGTGATAAGGCTGACCTGCCGGGCGGCTGCGTCCGACCGGTCGAGTGCCACGGCACCGGTTGCGAGGCAAAAGACGGTGTCCCCGTCGGCAAGCGTGTGGCTGGGATTCAAGGCCCGGGCGATCCCGGCATGGGAAGCAGAGGCAGTCCTTTTACACTCGGCCACATCAAGAACGGCGTTGGTAGCAACAACGACAAGAGTGGTGTTAAGGGGCGCGCCGTGGCTGGCTTCCGACCCACCAGCCGAAGTGCCAAACGGAAGTCCGAGGGCGTTGACTATGGCCAGCGCTCCGACTACCACCCCGTTCTCGAGCGTGGCCGACGCCGTCCCCACTCCCCCTTTGAACTGTCCCCGTCCGATGAGTGCCCCGGTGCCTGCACCCACGTTGCCGCGTCCGACGTCGTGCCCTTCCTTGTGTGCAGCTGCGGCAGCCGTTGCCGCGTAGCCCATGTCCGGCGTCGGCCGTGCGGAGAAGTCGCCGCCCCTGCCAAGGTCGAAGATGGCGGCGGCGGGGACGATCGGCACCACTCCCCCGGGCACGGCAAAGCCGCGGCCGTTTTCCTCGCACCAGCGCTGGGCGCCTGCGGCGGACGCGAGTCCGTACGCGCTTCCGCCGGTGAGGACCACGGCGTCCACGGCGCTGACCAGCGTGGTGGGGTCCAGGGCATCCGTTTCGTGGGTGGCCGGACCGCCGCCCTGGACGTCCACGGAGCCCGTGGTGCCCGGCGGCGGCAGGACCACCGTCACCCCGCTGAGCCAGCCGTCGGTGTCTCTTTGGACGTGCCCCACGCGGATGCCCGGGACGTCGGTGATGGTTCCCATGCCCCTATTCTCCCCTTAGCGGGGCGTGCCCCTGCCGCAGCAGCGAACTTTGTGCGAGACTGCATCCAACACAGCGTTAACGGGCGACGAAGCCTTGGATAACAGTCCCCTGGCAAGGGCATATGCGGGTTTCAACCCTCTGACGGTCTGGTGTAGTAGTCCCTAGATCCAGCCAGGGCCGGCCACGAGCAGGCTCCCAACCCGGGAGAGAAACGCATGACCCGTCAACTCGCCCCGCATCCTTCCGCCAAACCCAAACGGCCGCCGGGCCAGGACGGGAAGGTGCCCAAGCGGCGGTGGACCGCACGGACGCGCCGCGACTTCCTGGTTTTCCTGGCCATGGCTTTGCCGAACCTCGTGCTCATCGCCGTCTTCACCTACCGTCCGCTGTTGAGCAACATCTATTACTCGACGCTGGACTGGACGCTCGGGTCCCCCACCGCGACAGTAGTGGGCCTGGCCAACTACGCCACCTTCTTCAACAGCAACGATGCGCCCAAGGTGCTGGGCACCACCGCTGTCTTCACGCTGGTGACCGTGGGCGGTTCGATGATCCTGGGTTTGCTGGTGGCCCTGGCCCTGAACGCGAAGGTCCGGGGAACCACGTTCGCCCGCTCCGCCGTCTTCGCACCCTATGTGCTCTCCGGTGTCGGCGTGGGCCTGGTCTGGCTGTTTATCTTCGACCCCGGCTACGGCGTCCTGGCATGGCTGCTGAGGGGTTTCGGCCAGCAGAGCCCGCAGTGGATCAACGATCCCCAACTGTCTCTGGTCATGGTGATCCTGGTGTACGTCTGGAAGAACCTGGGTTACTGCGCGGTGGTATACCTCGCCGGGCTCCAGTCGCTCCCGCAGGAGGTCATGGAGGCGGCGTCGCTCGACGGCGCCAACGGATTCCGCCGCTTCGTCAGCATTTCGCTGCCGCTGCTGTCCCCCACCACGTTCTTCCTCCTGATCACCACCATGCTCAGTTCCCTGCAGGCCTTCGACCTGATCCGGATCATGACGCCGCTGGGCACGGGCACCAGCACCCTGATCTACGAGGCCTACCTCCAGGCCTTCGGCGCCTACAACAGGGCCGGCTACTCGGCGGCCATCTCGGTGGTCCTGTTCGCCATCCTCCTGGTGATCACCGTGCTTCAGCTGAGGTTCGTTGAACGAAAGGTGCACTACTCGTGACCTCCCTGTCCCCGGTGAACCCGGATCCCGCCGCACCCACCACCGCTGCCCCGGAACCAGACCTTCGACGCGACCACCCGTTCTCCCGCCGCAACCTGGTCCGGACCGTGATGGGCGGTTACCTGCCGCTGCTCGTGGCCACCCTGGTGGTGTTCCTGCCACTGCTGTGGATGGTGCTGAGCTCCTTCAAACAATCCGGCGAAATCGTCACCACAGACCTGAAGATCCTTCCGGAAAGCCTGAACCTGGAGAACTACCGGACCGCCATGACCACGGTGCCGTTTGGACAGTTCTTCCTGAACAGCACCATCGTTACCCTGTCCGGGGCCACCATCAAGGTGCTGCTGGCGATCCTGACGGCATACGCCCTGGTCTTTGTCCGCTTCCCGTTCCGGAACTTCATCTTCCTGCTGATCCTGGTGGCCCTCATGGTGCCGCCGCAGGTGTCCATCCTGCCCAACTTCATCCTGATCGCAGGTATCGGCGGGAAGAACACCCTGTGGGGCATCATCCTGCCCGGTCTTGGCACCGCGTTCGGCACCTTCCTGCTGCGCCAGCACTTCCGGACCCTTCCGGCCTCCATCCTCGAATCGGCCGAAGTGGACGGTGCCGGCCATTGGCGCCGTTTGTGGCAGATCGTGGTCCCCGTCTCCATCCCGTCCATCGCCACCGTGGCACTGGTCACCATCGTGACCGAATGGAACGACTACATCTGGCCGCTCATCATCACGGACCGGCCGGAAACAATGACCCTGCCGGTGGGCCTCACCCTGCTGCAGAACAACGAAAGCAACGCGGCGGGCTGGGGAGTCCTCATGGCCGGGGCCGTCCTGGTCATCGTGCCGATCCTGATCATCTTTGCCGCCCTGCAGCGTTACATCGTCGCGGGCCTCACCCAAGGCAGCGTCACCGGCTAAGCCGCCGGCCGCCGTCGTACTTCATACCGTGCAGTACATTCCGACCTTCCACTGGCAACAACCGAAAGGAACCGTCATGACACACCTGGACCGGAGGCACTTCCTGGGCCTGGCAGGGGTAACCGCCTCTGCCGCCGCCCTGGCCGCATGCGGCGGCCCCTCAACGAGCGGCGGGGGCCAGGCCACGTCCCAGGCCGCCGAGATCGACTTCAACGGCGTGAAGCCGGCGGCCAAGATCGACTTCTGGTCCAGCCACCCCGGGCAGTCGCAGGACGTGGAGAAGAGCCTGATCGACAAGTTCCACGCCAAGAACCCTGACATCACCGTCAACCTGGTCACCGCGGGCGCCAACTACGAGGAAATCGCGCAGAAGTTCCAGACCGCACAGGCGGCCAAGTCCGGCCTGCCCGGCGTCGTGGTGCTGTCCGACGTATGGTGGTTCCGCTACTACACCAACGGCAGCATCATCCCCGTGGACAGCCTGACCAAGAAGCTCGACATGAAGATGGACGACTTCCAGCAGTCACTGGTGAACGACTACAAGTACGACGGCAAGCAGTGGGCCCTCCCCTATGGCCGGTCGACGCCGTTGTTCTACTACAACAAGGACCACTTCGCGGCGGCCGGGCTTCCCGACCGGGCACCGAAGACCTGGGATGAGTTCGCCGGCTGGGCGCCCAAGCTCAAGGCAAGCTCCGGCGCGCAGTACGCGTACATCTACCCGGCCCTGGCCGGGTACGCGGGGTGGACGCTGCAGAACATGCTGTGGGGCTGGGGCGGCGGGTGGTCCAAGGAATGGGACATCACCTGCGACTCCACAGATTCCGTAGCTGCGCTGCAGTGGGCCCAGGATTCGATCTACAAGGACAAGTGGGCCGGCGTCTCGTCAAAGGAGGCCGCGGATGATTTCTCGGCAGGGCTGACCTCCACCACCATCTCCTCCACGGGTTCGCTGCTGGGGATCCTGAAGTCCGCCAAGTTCAACGTAGGCGTAGGTTTCCTCCCGGGCGGCCCGAAGGCACAGTCCAACGTGTGCCCCACCGGCGGCGCAGGCCTCGGCATTCCCAGCGGCATCACCAAGGAGGAACAGCTTGCCGCCGGGATGTTCCTGGACTTCGTCAGCCAGCCGGAAAGCACCGCCGAGTTCTCGGCAGCCACCGGCTACATGCCCATCCGCAAGTCCGCGGACATGACAGCCGTCCTGGCCAAGACACCGCAGATCAAGACAGCGATGGACCAGTTGGCGGTCACGAAGGTCCAGGACAACGCCCGCGTCTTCCTGCCCGGCGCCGACCAGGAGATGGCGAAGGCAGCGGCGAAGATCCTCACCCAGCAGGGCGACGTCAAGGCCACCATGACCGACTTGAAGAACACGCTGCAGTCCATCTACGACCGGGACGTGAAGCCCAAGCTGAAGTCGTAGGAGGTACGGTGGCTGAGCCTGTCGAAACCCGGGATGTGGATGGCGACAGGCTCAATCACCAAGCTCTACGGAATCGGCACCGGGGTGACGCCGAGGGGCACCAGGTGCTCCGCGCCGCCGTCGGGCGCGGACAGCACCCAGATGCCTTTTTCATGCACGGCCACGGAGTGCTCCCACTGGCAGGAACGCTTCCCGTCGGTGGTCACCACTGTCCAGTCATCCTCCAGGACCGCGGTCTCGATGCCGCCGCGGACCAGCATGGGCTCGATGGCAAGGCAGAGGCCGGGCCTGATCTTGGGGCCCCGGTGGCTGGTGCGGTAGTTCAGGACGTCCGGTGCCATGTGCATTTCGGAACCGATGCCGTGGCCCACATAGTCCTCCAGGATCCCCAGCGGCTTCCCGGGGACTGACGAGACGTAGTCATCGATGGCGGCGCCGATATCACCCACGTGCTTGCCGGAGGCCAGGGCAGCGATTCCCCGCCACATGGCTGCCTGGGTGACGTCGGAGAGGCGCTGGTCCTCGGGATCGGCTGTTCCCACAATCACGGTGCGTGCAGAATCGGAGTGCCAGCCATCGACGATCGCGCCGCCGTCGATCGAGATAATGTCGCCGTCCTGCAGGACCCGGCTGCCCGGGATACCGTGGACCACTTCCTCGTTGACGGACGTGCAGATGGTGGCCGGGAAGCCGTGGTAGCCCAGGAAGTTGGACTTGGCGCCCGCGTCGTTCAGGACGGCGGCGAAGACGTCATCCAGATGCTTGGTGGTAACCCCCGGCACGGCGGCGGCAACGGCGGCGTCCAGCGCACGGCTGAGCACCAGGCCGGCTTCGTGCATGGTGCGCATCTGGGCGTTGTTCTTGTATTCGATGCGGGGCTGGCCGAAGGCCATGGTGTTTCCTTTCAAATGGCTGAGGCTCCTCCCGGATTCCGGGAGGAGCCTCGATAAACCGGGCGCCTGTGGTCAGGCTGCCTGTGCGGCCTTGATGGCCTGCATCACGCGGTTGGTCACTTCATCGATGGGACCGATCCCGTCGACCTGGGTGAGGATGCCGCGCTCGGCGTACTTCGCCACCACGGCTTCCGTCTGCTCGTGGTACAGGTCCAGGCGGTGGCGGATGACGGCTTCGTTGTCGTCGCTCCGGCCCGTTTCCTTGGCCCGGCCCAGGAGGCGGTGAACCAGTTCTTCGTCGTCGGCGGTCAGCTGGAGAACCACGTCGAGCTTCTCGTCGCCGTCGGCGAGGATCTCGTCAAGGTAATCCACCTGCGCGGTGGTGCGCGGGTAGCCGTCCAGCAGGAAGCCGTTCTCGACGTCGGATTCGCCCAGCCGGTCGCGGACCATCTTGTTGGTCACGCTGTCCGGGACGAAGTCACCGTTGTCCATGTACTTCTTTGCCTCAATGCCGAGCGGGGTTTCGCCCTTCACGTTGGCCCGGAAGATGTCGCCGGTGGAGATGGGCACAACGCCGAGGCGTTCTGAGATCCGCTCCGCCTGCGTTCCTTTTCCGGAACCGGGAGGTCCAATAATCAGCATTCTCGTCATCGCAAAAGCCCTTCGTAGTGACGTTGTTGTAGCTGCGCATCAATCTGCTTGACGGTCTCCAGGCCAACGCCCACCATGATCAGGATCGAGGTGCCACCGAACGGGAAGTTCTGGTTTGCGTTGATCAGCACCAGTGCCACCAGCGGAATCAGTGCCACGAAGCCCAGGTACAGGGCGCCGGGGAGCGTGATCCGTGAGAGCACGTACTGCAGGTAATCAGCGGTCGGCCTGCCGGCGCGGATACCTGGAATGAAGCCGCCGTACTTCTTCATGTTGTCTGAGACTTCTTCAGGGTTGAAGGTAATCGCGACGTAGAAGTAGGTGAAAAACACGATCAGGACGAAGTAAACCGCCATATAGATCGGGTGGTCACCGCGGGTCAGGTTGTTGTTGATCCACTCAACCCACGGCTGCATGGGCTCACCGTTCCGGGGCTGGTTGAACTGCGCGATCAACCCGGGAATGTAGAGCATGGAGGAAGCGAAAATCACCGGAATGACACCGGCCATGTTCACCTTGATGGGGATGTAGGTGCTGGTGCCGCCAACGGTACGCCGGCCAATCATCCGCTTGGCGTACTGCACGGGAACGCGCCGTTGCGACTGTTCCACGAAGACCACCAGCGCCACGGTCAGCAAGCCCACCACCAGGACGAGGAAGAACGTTCCCGGTCCCTGCGAGGTCCAGATGGCACCCAGCGATGTGGGGAACTGGGCCGCGATGGACGTGAAGATGAGCAGCGACATGCCGTTGCCCACGCCCTTCTCGGTGACGAGTTCGCCCATCCACATGATCAAGCCGGTACCGGCCGTGAGGGTGATGATGATCAGGACTGTGGTGATGATGCTGCTGTTGGGAATGATCGGCAGCTGGCAGCCGGGAAGCAGCTGACCGGAGCGGGCCAGGGACACCAGGGTGGTCGCGTTCAGCAGGCCGAGTGCAATGGTGAGGTAGCGGGTGTACTGGGTCAGCTTGGACTGTCCCGACGCGCCCTCGTCGTACAGCTCCTGGAACCGGGGAATGACCACCCGGAGCAGTTGCACGATGATGCTGGCCGTGATGTAGGGCATGATGCCCAGGGCGAAGATGGACACCTGCAGCAACGCACCGCCGCTGAAGAGGTTAACGAGCTGGTACAGCCCGCCGGCGGTCTGACCGTTATGCAAGCATTGCTGGACATTCTGGTAGTTCACACCTGGCGAGGGAATGAAAGCACCCAAGCGGAAAATGGTGATGATTCCCAGCGTGAACAACAACTTGCGTCGCAGATCAGGCGTGCGAAAGGCCCGGCCAAATGCGCTAAGCAAGCGTCCTCCTGTGGTGTCAATAAGGGTGGGTGGCGGAATTTGATAAATCCCGACAACCGAGTCTAACGGGTGGATGCGCCATGCGAACAATCCGTCCCCGCGCTCATGCGCCGGATGGCGGGAAATAGTCGCCCGGCGGATGCGAAAAACTCCCGGTATCCGGGGCCGAAGCCCGCGGATACCGGGAGTTCAACAGCTGGCGCCGTCCGTTACAGGGCGGTAGTGCTTCCGCCTGCTGCAGCGATCTTTTCAGCGGCGCTGGCCGAGAATGCGTGGGCGGTGACGTCGACCTTGACGGTGATGTCGCCGGTGCCCAGCACCTTGACGGGCTGGTTCTTGCGAACGGCACCCTTTTCGACCAGGTTCTCCACGGTGACTGCGCCACCTTCCGGGAACAGCTCGTTGAGCTTGTCCAGGTTTACAACCTGGAACTCGACCCGGAACGGGTTCTTGAAGCCACGCAGCTTCGGCAGGCGCATGTGCAGCGGCAGCTGGCCGCCGGCAAAGCCAGCCTTCACCTGGTAGCGGGCAGCAGTACCCTTGGTACCGCGACCGGCGGTCTTACCCTTGGATGCCTCACCACGACCAACACGGGTCTTGGCGGTCTTGGCACCCGGAGCGGGACGCAGGTGGTGAACCTTCAGGGCGTTCTGCTTCTCAGCAGCCTGTGCCTTATCAGCAGTGTTCTCTGCCATTTACTTCGCCTCCTCTACCTTTACCAGGTGCGGAACCGTGTTGAGCATTCCAACGGTCACGGCGTCGGCGGTGCGGACAACGGTGTGTCCGATCCGCTTCAGGCCGAGGGACCGCAGGGTGTCGCGCTGGTTCTGCTTGCCGCCAATGGCGGACTTGATCTGAGTGATTTCCAACTGAGCGTCGGAGGGGACCAGGTTCTTAGCCATGACTAAACACCTGCCTTCGGAGCCAGGAGGGCCTTCACCAGTGCCGGCGGAGCGATTTCGTCCAGCGGCAGGCCGCGGCGTGCTGCCACGGATGCCGGCTCTTCGAGGCGCTTCAGGGCATCAACGGTCGCGTGGACGATGTTGATGGCGTTGGAGGAACCGAGCGACTTGGAGAGGATGTCGTGGATGCCCACGCACTCCAGTACTGCACGGACCGGACCACCGGCGATAACACCGGTACCGGCAGAAGCCGGACGCAGCATTACGACGCCGGCAGCGGCTTCACCCTGAACGCGGTGCGGGATGGTGTTGCCAACGCGGGGAACGCGGAAGAAGGACTTCTTGGCCTCTTCAACGCCCTTGGCGATAGCAGCGGGAACTTCCTTGGCCTTGCCGTAGCCCACGCCGACCATGCCGTTACCGTCACCAACGACGACCAGTGCGGTGAAGCTGAAGCGACGACCACCCTTGACGACCTTGGAAACGCGGTTGATGGTGACAACGCGCTCTACGAACTGGTTCTTTTCGGCTTCACGGCCACCGTCGCGGCCGCCACGGCCACCGCGGTCGCCGCGGCCCTGGCCGCGGTCGCCACGCTCGCCGCGACGGGCGCCACCACGGCGGTCCTCGGCAGCGGGGGCAGTGGTCTCAGCAGCTGCGGCTTCGGGAGCCTTCTGATCTGCAGACACAGTGTCCTTTTCCTTGTTTGCTTCGGTCACAGTGACAGCCCACCTTCGCGTGCACCGTCGGCGACGGCGGCAATCCGGCCGTGGTACTTGTTACCACCACGGTCGAACACGACGGCTTCGACGCCGGCAGCCTTGGCACGTTCGGCAACGAGCTCGCCGACGCGCTTGGCCTTGGCAGTCTTGTCACCGTCGAATGCACGGAGGTCAGCTTCCAGAGTGGACGCGCTTGCTACGGTCTGGCCAATGCTGTCGTCGACAACCTGCACAAATACGTGGCGTGCAGAGCGGTTGACCACCAGGCGGGGGCGGGCAGCCGTACCGGCAATGCGCTTGCGGATACGAAGCTGGCGGCGGCTGCGGGCAGCAGCCTTGCTCTTGTTCGTACGCTTCTTGTTAATGGAGATGGCCATGGTTACTTACCAGCCTTTCCGACCTTGCGGCGGATGACTTCGCCGGCGTAACGGATGCCCTTGCCCTTGTAGGGGTCAGGCTTCCGCAGCTTGCGAATGTTGGCAGCAACTTCGCCGACCTGCTGCTTGTTGATTCCTGAGACAGAGAGCTTGGTCGGTCCCTCTACTGCAAAGGTGATGCCGGCCGGAGCCGAAACGTTGACCGGGTGGCTGTAGCCCAGAGCGAACTCAAGGTCAGATCCCTTGGCCTGAACGCGGTAACCGGTACCGACGATTTCAAGCTTCTTCTCGTAGCCTGCGGTAACGCCCTGGATCATGTTGGCGATCAGGGTGCGGGTCAGGCCGTGGAGCGAACGCGAGGCGCGCTCGTCGTTCGGGCGGCTGACGGTCAGGGTGTTGTCTTCCAGGGCAACCTCGATGGGGCTGGCCACAGTGTGGCTCAGCTCGCCCTTGGAACCCTTGACGCTGACGACAGAGCCGTCAACCTTGACCTCAACGCCGGCAGGAACGGTGATGGGGAGACGTCCAATACGTGACATTATTCTCTTCCTTTCCCGTTACCAGACGTACGCGAGGACTTCGCCGCCCACGCCCTTCTTGCCGGCCTGCTTGTCAGTCAGGAGGCCGGAAGAGGTGGACAGGATTGCGATACCCAGGCCACCGAGCACGTGAGGCAGGTTGGTGGACTTCGCGTAAACGCGGAGACCCGGCTTGGAGATGCGGCGTACGCCGGCGATGGAACGCTCGCGGTTCGGACCGAACTTGAGTTCGAGGGTCAGCTTCTTGCCAACCTCGGCTTCCTCTTCCTTCCAGCCGGCGATGAAACCTTCGGCCTTGAGGATGTCGGCAACGCGTGCCTTGAGCTTGCTGTAAGGCATAGACACGGTGTCGTGGTATGCCGAGTTTGCGTTACGCAGGCGCGTAAGCATATCTGCGACAGGATCTGTCATTGTCATGTGGGCTCATGCCCTTCCTCGTAACGGTTTCCGCCGTCCCGTCCTTTGCGGAGCGGAGCGGCCGGACCTTTTACGTAGTTAATTAAGCTTCGGTTTTGAACGGGAAACCAAGCGCCTTGAGCAGCGCGCGGCCTTCGTCATCGGTCTTGGCAGTGGTGACGACCGTGATGTCCATACCGCGGACGCGGTCGATCTTGTCCTGGTCGATTTCGTGGAACATAACCTGTTCGGTCAGACCGAAGGTGTAGTTGCCGTTGCCATCGAACTGCTTGCCGCTGAGGCCGCGGAAGTCGCGGATACGGGGCAGTGCCAGGGTGACCAGGCGGTCCACGAATTCCCACATGCGGTCGCCACGCAGGGTTGCGTGTGCACCAATGGGCATGCCTTCGCGCAGCTTGAACTGTGCGATCGACTTGCGGGCCTTGGTGACCTGCGGCTTCTGGCCGGTGATCTGGGTGAGGTCGCGGACAGCGCCGTCGATCAGCTTGGAGTCCTTGGCGGCATCTCCAACACCCATGTTCACAACAACCTTGACCAGACGGGGAACCTGGTTCACGTTGGCGTACTTGAACTCATCCTGGAGCTGGCCCTTGATGGTTTCGGCGTACTTGGTCTTCAGACGAGGAACGATCTTCGTTGCCGGAGTCTCGAGAGTCTCAGTCATTAGATGTCCTTCCCGGAGCTCTTGGACACGCGGATACGGACGGTCTTCTTGACGCCGTTCTTCTCCACAGTGTCGAGGCGGAAGCCCACACGGGTCGGCTTCTTGGTCGACGGGTCAACCAGGGCCACGTTCGAAATGTGGATCGGGGCCTCTACGACCTCGATGCCGCCGGTCTTGGTGCCGCGCTGCGACTGTCCAACACGGGTGTGCTTGGTGACGCGGTTGACGCCTTCAACCAGCACGCGGTTGGTGTCGGTGAAGACGCGCAGAACCTTGCCCTGCTTGCCACGGTCGCCGCCGCGCTCAGCCTTGGCGCCAGTGATGACCTGAACCAGGTCACCCTTCTTGATCTTTGCAGCCATGGACTAGAGCACCTCCGGAGCCAGAGAAACGATCTTCATGAACTTCTTGTCACGCAGTTCACGACCAACCGGTCCGAAGATACGGGTACCGCGGGGGTCACCGTCGTTCTTCAGGATCACAGCTGCGTTCTCGTCAAACTTGATGTAGGAACCGTCCGCACGGCGGCGTTCCTTCTTGGTACGGACGATGACGGCCTTGACCACATCGCCCTTCTTTACGTTGCCGCCCGGGATTGCATCCTTGACGGTGGCGACAATGACGTCACCGATGCCTGCGTAGCGACGGCCGGATCCACCGAGAACGCGAATGGTAAGGATTTCCTTAGCACCCGTGTTGTCGGCGACCTTCAGTCGCGACTCCTGCTGAATCACTATTTACTCCTTGCGTCGCGCCGGTTCTCAGGCCGTGATCTTGCTACGGAATGAGCCTTGCGGAACGGTTGATCGGGGTGTCTCTTGACCTGCCTGGATTTTGCCAGACCAGGCCTAAACGCCCGTGCCAGAAGCAGTTGCTCCCATCCGGTCCGGGACGGATCCCGGGCGCACAGGGGCACTATGCTGTGGCACGCTTGTTTACGAGGTTGATGATGGCGCGCGAAAGGCGCCATACAAACTCAATATCTTAGCACGTTTTCCGCCGGTCCCCATATCACCACCATCCCCTGCCCTGCAAGACGGACGACGGCGTCACGCAGGGCAGCCTTTCGTCCCACCCAGGGTGCCGCTCCCCCGCCACGCCGGGCCCCGCCGTCGTCCGCTGTCACCAAAGGATGCACAGCGTGACGTGCCGTTTAAGCGAGGAAGCCCCCGCTCCCGGAAAGGGAGCAGGGGCTTCCAGCAAAGCAGCAGGTGCTACTTGGCCTTTTCGAGGATTTCCACGAGCCGCCAGTTCTTCGTGGCGGACAGCGGACGGGTCTCGGCGATGACAACGAGGTCGCCGATGCCGGCGGTGTTCTCTTCGTCGTGTGCCTTGACCTTGGAGGTACGGCGGATGACCTTGCCGTACAGTGCGTGCTTCACGCGGTCCTCAACCTCGACAACGATGGTCTTTTCCATCTTGTCGGAGACCACGTAACCGCGACGGGTCTTGCGGTAACCGCGCTGCCCAGCCTTGGCTTCGGTAGCAGTTTCGGTCACGTTCTGGTCCTTTTCACTCACTTGGCGTCCTCCTCGGTCTCAGCCTTTTCAGCCTTGTCGGCCTTCTTGGTTGAAGCCTTCTTGGACTTCTTCTCTTCCTTGGCTTCCACAACCGGTGCGGCAACCTCGGCACGAATGCCCAGCTCGCGTTCGCGGAGAACGGTGTAGATGCGTGCGATGTCCTTCTTTACCGCGCGCAGGCGACCGTGGTTCTCCAGCTGTCCGGTGGCGGACTGGAAACGCAGGTTGAACAGCTCTTCCTTGGCCTTGCGGAGTTCTTCAACGAGACGCTCGTTGTCGAAACCGTCCAGCTGTGCGGGAGCCAAATCCTTGGATCCTACTGCCATTTCTACTCACCACCTTCGCGACGCACAATGCGTGCCTTCAACGGCAGCTTGTGGATTGCCAGGCGCAGGGCCTCGCGAGCTACCTCTTCATTGACACCGGAGAGTTCGAAGAGAACCCGGCCCGGCTTGACGTTGGCGACCCACCATTCCGGTGAACCCTTACCGGAACCCATGCGGGTTTCGGCCGGCTTCTTGGTCAGCGGACGGTCCGGGTAGATGTTGATCCAGACCTTACCGCCACGCTTGATGTGGCGGGTCATGGCGATACGGGCGGACTCGATCTGGCGGTTGGTAACGTATGCCGGGCTCAGAGCCTGGATACCCCACTCGCCAAACGAAACCTCGGTGCCGCCCGTAGCAGCGCCGGAACGACCCGGGTGGTGCTGCTTACGGTGCTTTACTCGACGTGGGATAAGCATTTAAGCCTGTCCTCCTTCTACAGCGGCCGGAGCCGCCTCAGCTGCCGGGGCTTCGGCAGCAGGAACTGCGTCAGCGGCCGGGCGGTCGTTGCGACGACGGCGGTCACCACGGTCAGCGCCACCCGGACGGCCGGGACGCTCGCCACGGCCACCGCGGGACGGTGCTGCGGCAGCCTGTGCGGCCAGTTCCTTGGCGGTGACGTCACCCTTGTAGATCCAGACCTTCACGCCGATGCGGCCGAAGGTGGTCTTGGCTTCGTAGAAGCCGTAGTCGATGTTCGCGCGGAGGGTGTGCAGGGGCACACGGCCTTCGCGGTAGAACTCCGAGCGGGACATTTCAGCGCCACCCAGGCGGCCCGAGCAGGCGATACGGATGCCCTTGGCACCGGCACGCTGTGCGGACTGCATGGCCTTCTTCATCGCACGGCGGAATGCCACGCGGGAAGTCAGCTGCTCTGCAACACCCTGGGCAACAAGCTGGGCTTCCATCTCGGGGTTCTTGACCTCGAGGATGTTCAGCTGGACCTGCTTGCCGGTGAGCTTTTCGAGCTCGCCGCGGATGCGGTCTGCTTCTGCTCCACGGCGGCCGATGACGATGCCGGGACGGGCCGTGTGGATGTCCACGCGGACACGGTCACGGGTGCGCTCGATCTCGACCTTGGCGATACCGGCGCGCTCCATGCCCGTGGACATGAGCTGGCGGATGCGGATGTCTTCGCGAACGAAGTCCTTGTACCGCTGGCCGGCCTTGGTGCTGTCAGCGAACCAGTGCGATACGTGATCGGTGGTGATGCCGAGTCGGAACCCGTGCGGGTTTACTTTCTGTCCCACTTAGCGAGCCTCCTCTTTCTCCGGGGTAGCGACTACCACGGTGATGTGGCTGGTGCGCTTCTTGATCTGAAATGCACGACCCTGGGCACGCGGCTGGAACCGCTTCATGGTCGGGCCTTCATCAACAAACGCTTCGCTGATGATGAGGTCGCCTTCGTCAAACGCCACGCCGTCGCGGTCCGCGAGGACCCGGGCGTTGGAGATTGCTGACTGAACTACCTTGAATACCGGCTCCGAAGCTGCCTGGGGGGCAAACTTCAGAATTGCCAGAGCCTCATTCGCTTGCAATCCACGAACAAGGTTGACGACGCGCCGGGCCTTCATAGGCGTTACGCGGATGTGGCGCGCAATTGCCTTGGCTTCCATTGCTTTCCTTCTCTCGTCTTTGACGTAAACGCAGGCGCCTAGCGGCGCTTGCCCTTACGGTCGTCCTTGACATGGCCGCGGAATGTCCGCGTGGGAGCGAATTCGCCGAGCTTGTGCCCGACCATCGACTCAGTGACAAACACCGGGATGTGCTTGCGTCCGTCGTGTACGGCGATCGTGTGTCCGAGCATGTCGGGGATGATCATCGAACGGCGGGACCAGGTCTTGATGACGTTCTTGGTGCCCTTTTCGTTTTCCCTGGCTACCTTCACAAAGAGGTGCTGGTCAACGAAAGGACCTTTTTTCAGGCTGCGTGGCATGTGTCCAGGCTCCTATCGCTTGTTCTTGCCAGTACGACGGCGACGAACAATAAGCTTGTCGCTCTCTTTGTTGGGGCGGCGGGTGCGGCCTTCACGCTTACCGTTCGGGTTGACGGGGTTACGTCCACCGGACGTCTTACCCTCACCACCACCGTGCGGGTGGTCAACCGGGTTCATGGCGACACCACGGACGGTCGGGCGGACGCCCTTCCAGCGCATGCGGCCGGCCTTGCCCCAGTTGATGTTCGACTGCTCGGCGTTGCCGACCTCGCCGACGGTTGCGCGGCAGCGCACGTCAACGTTGCGGATTTCGCCGGAAGGCAGACGCAGCTGGGCGAAGCGGCCTTCCTTGGCAACGAGCTGGATCGATGCGCCGGCGGAGCGGCCCATCTTGGCGCCGCCACCCGGGCGCAGTTCAACTGCGTGGATTACGGTACCTACCGGGATGTTGAGCAGGGGCAGGTTGTTACCGGGCTTGATGTCAGCACCGGCACCTGCCTCGACAACGTCACCCTGGGAGAGCTTGTTGGGAGCGATGATGTAACGCTTGGTGCCATCAACGTAGTGCAGGAGGGCGATGCGAGCCGTGCGGTTCGGATCGTACTCAATTTCAGCAACGCGGGCGTTGACGCCGTCCTTGTCGTGGCGACGGAAGTCGATCAGACGGTACTGGCGCTTGTGGCCACCACCCTTGTGACGGGTCGTGATCTTACCGGAGTTGTTACGGCCACCCTTTTTCGGGAGGGGACGTACCAACGACTTTTCCGGCGTCGACCGCGTAATTTCGGTGAAGTCCGCTACGCTCGAGCCACGACGGCCCGGGGTAGTCGGCTTGTATTTACGGATTCCCATAATTTATTTCCTCGTTAAAGTGGTCTCCGCTACGCGAGCGGACCGCCGAAGATGTCGATGGTGCCTTCTTTGAGGGTGACAATCGCACGCTTGGTGTTCTTGCGGGTACCCCATCCGAATTTGGTGCGCTTGCGCTTACCGGCACGGTTGATGGTGTTGATCGATTCGACCTTGACGGAGAAGATCTTCTCCACGGCCAGCTTGATCTCGGTCTTGTTCGAACGGGGGTCCACCAGGAAGGTGTACTTGCCCTCGTCGATCAGGCCGTAGCTCTTTTCCGACACGACGGGTGCAAGCACGACGTCGCGGGGATCCTTGATGGTGGCTGCACTCACTTGGCATCCTCCTCGTTCTTTGCTGCCTTCGCGGCAACGAATGCGTCGTAAGCAGCCTTGGTGAAGACAACGTCATCGGAAACGAGAACGTCGTAGGTGTTCAGCTGGTCTGCGTACAGAACGTGAACGCCGGCGAGGTTGCGCACGGACAGTGCAGCAACGTCGTTGTCCCGCTCGATGACGACCAGCAGGTTCTTGCGCTCGGAAACGCCGCGAAGCGTCGCCAGGGCAGTCTTGGACGACGGCTTGTCGCCTGCAACCAGCTCGGAGACAACGTGGATGCGGCCGTTGCGGGCCCGGTCAGACAGTGCGCCGCGCAGTGCAGCAGCAATCATCTTCTTGGGGGTCCGCTGGCTGTAGTCACGCGGGGTGGGACCGTGGACAATGCCACCGCCGGTCATGTGCGGAGCACGGATGGAACCCTGACGGGCGCGGCCGGTGCCCTTCTGCTTGAACGGCTTGCGTCCTGCACCGGAAACTTCAGCGCGGGTCTTGGTCTTGTGGGTTCCCTGGCGGGCAGCAGCGAGCTGGGCAACGACAACCTGGTGCAGCAGCGGCACGTTGGTCTGAACGTCGAAGATCTCTGCAGGCAGGTCAACCTGGACAGTGTTAGCCATTGAACTAGGCTCCCTTCACGGCGGTACGTACGAAGACGACCTGGCCGCGGGCGCCGGGGACGGCACCCTTGATCAGGAGCAGCGACTTCTCGACGTCAACCGCGTGGACCGTGAGGTTCAGCGTGGTGTGACGAACGGCGCCCATGCGGCCGGCCATTTTCATGCCCTTGAAGACGCGGCTCGGGGTGGATGCGCCACCGATTGAACCGGGCTTACGGTGGTTCTTGTGGGCACCGTGGGAAGCTCCAACGCCGTGGAAGCCGTGACGCTTCATAACACCGGCGAAGCCCTTACCCTTGGTGGTGCCGATGACGTCGATCTTCTGGCCGGCTTCAAAGAGCTCTACGGAGAGTTCCTGGCCCAGCTCGTACTCTGCAGCATCTGCGGTACGGAGTTCGACGACGTGGCGGCGAGGCGTGACGCCTGCCTTCTCAAAGTGACCAGCCAGCGGCTTGGTGACCTTGCGGGGATCGATCTGGCCGTAGCCGATCTGAACGGCGACGTAGCCATCAACTTCTGCGTTGCGCAGCTGGGTGATGACGTTCGAGTCTGCCTGGACCACAGTGACGGGGATGAGCTTGTTGTTCTCGTCCCAGACCTGGGTCATGCCGAGCTTCGTGCCCAGCAGGCCCTTTACGTTACGGGTTGCGGTCATAGTTTCTCAGCACCTCCCTACAGCTTGATTTCGATGTTCACGTCAGCCGGCAGGTCGAGACGCATGAGCGAGTCGACGGCCTTCGGCGTGGGATCGATGATGTCGATAAGACGCTTGTGCGTGCGCATTTCGAAGTGCTCGCGGCTGTCCTTGTACTTGTGCGGAGAGCGGATTACGCAGTACACGTTCTTCTCCGTAGGCAGCGGCACGGGGCCAACTACCGTTGCGCCTGCGCGCGTGACCGTCTCAACGATCTTCCGTGCTGAAACGTCAATGACCTCGTGGTCGTATGACTTCAGCCGGATGCGGATTTTTTGTCCCGCCATGTCGCCTGACTCTCTTTCAGTCTGTGCTTCCCCGGTTTAGGGCTGCCCTGTTCACTTACTCGTTGTATGGCTGCCGAAGCATTTGAGGTCGTAACCACCATCCGCCGCACAAACTGAATCCGGATGAATCCGGGTTCCTCACCTTGCCGGCGTAACCGACCCCCGCGGTCGGGCGTGTCGCGCTGGGCGCACATATAAATCCGCAGTTCCTTGGGGGTGGGTTATGTTTGGTCTTCAGCTTGGACCCTGCACCCGGCATTATCCGGATCGGGACGCGAAGAAGCGCTTGAACAACTCATCTAGTATGCCGGAAATCCACGGCAGATGCGAATCGGCTCCGGTTCCCGGCCCTCCGGGGGCATTGCCGCGGACGGGGACCCGGCTGGATGATAGGGGCATGACCCTGGAGAGCACCGAATCGGTGACTGAACTGGCCCGACGCGTACCGCCGTCGTTCACGCTTGGTGTCGCGGCAGCGGCGTTCCAGATCGAAGGCGCACTCAAGGCAGGGGGCCGTGGACCGTCGGGATGGGATGCCTTCGCAGAGAAGCCGGGCGCAATTCTGGACGGCCACTCCCCTGCCGTGGCGTGCGACCACTACAACAGGTTGCCTGAGGACGTGGCACTGCTGAAGGAGCTGGGCGTTGACTCCTACCGGTTCTCCCTTTCCTGGCCGCGCATCCAACCGGGCGGCCAGGGTGCCTTCAACGCCGAGGGACTGGACTTCTACGACCGCCTGATCGACCAGCTCCTTGAGGCCGGCATCTCCCCCATGGCCACCCTTTACCACTGGGACACACCCCTGCCGCTGGAACACCGGGGCGGCTGGCTCAACAGGGAAACGGCGGAACGGTTCGGCGACTATGCCAAGGCGGCGGGCGAACGTTTCGGCGACCGGGTGGCGCAGTGGGTGACCCTCAACGAGCCCGTATCGGTCACACTGAACGGGTATGCACTGGGCGTGCACGCCCCGGGCCGCCGGCTGATGTTCGACGCCCTTCCCTCGATCCACCACCAGCTCCTGGCGCACGGGCTCGGCGTGCAGGCGCTGCGGGCGGCTGGCGTCAAGGGAGAGGTCGGCCTGACCAACCTGCATTCGCCGGTAAGGCCTGCCACGCGCAGGCTCGGCGACCGGCTCGTGGCGAACCTTTACGATCTGCTGGCGAACAGGGTCTATGCCGATCCCGTGCTGCTGGGCCGGTACCCGTCCCTGCCGTTGTACGCAAGACCCTGGCTGCGTTTCATTGGCAGGATTTCCGACGCCGACCTCCGGACCATCCACCAGCCGCTGGACTTCTATGGGCTCAACTATTATTTCCCAGTCAAGGTTGCCCTGGGGCCGGGCATCACTCCCCTGCCCGCGGACATGCACAAGGAGCTTGCCAAGCTGCCGTTCCACGAGGAGGGCTATCCGGAATACGGCAGCACGGGGTTTGGCTGGCCTGTGGCGCCCGGGCATCTGGGGGTGCTGCTGCAGGAGATGCGGGACCGGTATGGCGACGCCCTCCCTCCGGTATACATCACTGAGGGCGGCGCCAGCTTTCCTGAGCCGGACACCGTTTCGGGGACCTTGGAGGACGCCGAGCGCGTGGAATACCTGGCCTCCCACCTCGGAGCTGCCCTGGAGGCCACCGCACCCGGCGGGATAGCCGAGGGCGTGGACCTGCGCGGTTATTACGTATGGACGCTGATGGACAACTTTGAGTGGGCCGCCGGCTACTCCCAGCGCTTCGGCCTGGTGCACGTGGACTTTGACACCCTGGAAAGGACGCCCAAGCGCTCCTTCTACTGGTACCAGGCACTCTCCCGCGCCCGTCGCCCCGGCCAGGAGTAGGCACCGCACTGACAGAGGCAGCCCGGGGCCGTTAGCCGCCGAGCACCGTCAGGAAGATCAGGACGCAATTCAGGCCGATGATCAGCGTGGCGCTGGTCCACCCTGCGATCCGCAGGGGCTTCGAATCGGCATGGATGCCCATCACCTTCCGGCTGCCGGTCAGCCTGATCAGCGGAATCAGCGCGAATGGGATGCCGAAACTCAGCAGCACCTGGCTGAGGACCAGCGCGAGCGTAGGTTCGACACCCGCCCCCAGGACCACCAGTGCCGGGACCAGGGTTAGGGTCCTGCGGACCAGCAGAGGCACCCGCAGCTTAAGGAGTCCGCCCATAATGGTGGCGCCGGCGTAGCAGCCCACCGAGGTGGACGCCAGTCCCGAGGCCAGCAGGCCGATGGCAAAGACGACGCCGATGACCGGCCCGAGTGCCGACGTGACGGCGGCATGTGCACCGGCGATGGTATCGGTCCCCTCCACACCGCGGAGGCTGGAGGCAGCCAGCAGCAGCATGGCGATATTGACGATTCCGGCCAGCAGCAGGGCGCCTGCAACATCCACGCGGGTGGCCCGGATGAGCCGCGTCCTGACCAGCGGGTCCGGCGAAAATCCGTGGCGGTCCCGGGCGAGGGCCGAATGCAGGTAGATGGCATGCGGCATTACCGTGGCGCCGAGCATGCTGGCGGCGAGCAGGACGGTGTCCGTTCCCTCGAACCGCGGCACGAGCCCGGCCAGCGCACTGCCACCGTCGGGCGGCTTGACGAACAATCCCGAGACGAAGCCGACGGCGATGACCCCCAGCAGGGTCAGGATGGCGAGTTCGAAGGCCTTCTGGCTGCGGTGTGACTGCAATGCCAGCAACAGCATGGAGGCCAGCCCGATGATCACTCCGCCCTGGAGCAGAGGAAGGCCAAACAGCAGGTTGAGGGCCACTGCCCCGCCGATCACCTCAGCCATGTCAGTGGCACCGGCCACCACCTCCGCCTGGACCCAGAAGGCACGGCGGCCCCGGGTCCCCAGGCGCTGGCCAAGGATCTCGGGCAGGCTCATGCCGGTGGCGAGCCCAAGCTTGGCCGACTGGTACTGGATCAGGACGGCCATGGCGTTGGCGGCCACGAGGACCCAGACCAGCAGGTACCCAAAGCTTGCGCCGGCGGTCAGGTTGGCGGCGACGTTGCCTGGATCCACGTATGCGATGGCGGCGACGAACGCCGGGCCGAGCAACAGGAGGCGCGACCAGATGCCCGGGGTGGCGGTTTTCGCCGTCATCGTTGAAGCAGCCATCACGTGTCCTCGTCGTCGCGGGCGTCAGTACAACGAGGATAGCGCAGATTTAGGCATACCGAAAAGTAGGAGTAAGGGCTCCCTGCACCCCTGTTCCGGCGTTCCGGCTACTGGTTCCTGTTGGCCCTGCTGATGCGCTTCGCGCGGTCAATCTCGTGCCGGAAGTTCCTCCTGGCCCAGATCACTCCGGCTACAACGGCGACCGCAATGATGAGGAAAATAAGCCATCCCATGATGCTCTCCTTTCAGTGCTGCAACAGTATCAGGGGGCCTTTAACGAAAAAGGACAGCCCCGCTGCTTTCGCAGCGGGGCTGTCCTTCAGTTCAGCAAGTATTACTTGATGATCTTGGTAACACGTCCCGAACCAACGGTGCGGCCGCCTTCACGGATAGCGAAGCCGAGGCCCTCTTCCATAGCGATCGGCTGGATGAGCGCAACGGTCATCTCAGTGTTGTCGCCAGGCATAACCATTTCCGTGCCCTCGGGCAGGGTGATAACGCCGGTTACGTCCGTGGTACGGAAGTAGAACTGCGGGCGGTAGTTGGAGTAGAACGGGTTGTGACGTCCGCCTTCGTCCTTGGACAGGATGTAGACGTTGGCCTCGAAGTCGGTGTGCGGGGTGATGGAACCCGGCTTGACGACAACCTGGCCACGCTCGACATCGTCGCGCTTCAGACCGCGGAGCAGGAGGCCACAGTTCTCGCCGGCCCATGCTTCGTCGAGCTGCTTGTGGAACATCTCGATACCGGTAACCGTGGTCTTCTGGACCGGGCGGATGCCGACGATCTCGACCTCGGAGTTGATGGCGAGGGTTCCACGCTCGGCGCGGCCCGTAACAACGGTGCCACGGCCGGTGATGGTGAAGACGTCCTCGATCGGCATCAGGAACGGCTTGTCGCGGTCACGTACGGGGTCCGGAACGGACTCGTCGACAGCGGCCATCAGGTCCTCAACGGACTTGACCCACTCGGGGTCGCCTTCCAGGGCCTTGAGGCCGGAAACGCGGACAACCGGAGCTTCGTCACCGTCGAAGCCCTGCGAGCTCAGGAGCTCACGAACTTCCATTTCAACGAGGTCCAGCAGTTCCTCGTCGTCGACCATGTCAGCCTTGTTCAGCGCGACCAGCAGGTAGGGAACACCAACCTGGCGGGCGAGCAGAACGTGCTCGCGGGTCTGGGCCATCGGGCCGTCAGTAGCAGCAACCACCAGGATTGCGCCGTCCATCTGGGCAGCACCGGTGATCATGTTCTTGATGTAGTCAGCGTGGCCGGGGGCGTCTACGTGTGCGTAGTGACGCTTCTCGGTCTGGTACTCCACGTGGGAGATGTTGATGGTAATACCGCGCTGACGCTCTTCGGGTGCAGAGTCGATCGACGCGAAGTCACGCTTCTCGTTGAGATCCGGGTACTTGTCGTACAGCACCTTGGAAATGGCGGCCGTCAGCGTCGTCTTACCGTGGTCAACGTGACCAATGGTGCCGATGTTGACGTGCGGCTTAGTCCGCTCGAACTTTGCCTTTGCCACAGGTTCCTCCTAGAACGTTTTCAAATAGCTTGCCCTCCAGCCGCGCTTATCGCGGTAGAACTCAGGCAAGTCTACTTGGGGGGCTTTGGATTGGTGAAATTGCAGATTCAGGAACTAATACTAATCCCCTGAGCCTGTTCGTGCAGAGGCCGGACCGGCTTGCCGGTTGATTCCGGCCGGCCAGGCCACCTGCACCGGCTGTGCTGTCCGCTGGCGGCCAGCACAGCCGAGGGTGTTCGCTTTGAAAGTCCGAAGGACTACTCGCCGCGGGACTTCTGGATGATCTCGTCGGCGACAGCCTTCGGGACCTCGGCGTAGCTGTTGAACGTCATGGAGTACACAGCGCGGCCCTGGGTCTTGGAGCGCAGGTCACCGATGTAGCCGAACATGCCGGACAGCGGAACGTGCGCACGGATGACCTTGACGCCCTGTGCATCTTCCATGGACTGCATCTGGCCACGGCGGGAGTTGAGGTCACCGATAACTTCACCCATGTATTCCTCAGGGGTGCGGACCTCGACATCCATCAGCGGTTCGAGCAGAACGGGATTCGCCTTGCGTGCAGCTTCCTTGAAAGCCATACGGCCTGCGATCTTGAAGGCCATTTCCGAGGAGTCAACATCGTGGTAGGCGCCGTCGATCAGCGTCGCCTTGATGCCCACAACCGGGTAGCCGGCCAGGACGCCGTCGTTCAGCGCATCCTGGATGCCCGCGTCGACGGACGGGATGTACTCGCGCGGAACGCGGCCACCGGTGACCTTGTTCTCGAACTCGTACAGCTCGCCCTCGGCGGTGTCCAGCGGCTCGATCGCGATCTGGATCTTTGCGAACTGGCCCGAACCACCGGTCTGCTTCTTGTGCGTGTAGTCGTGGCGTTCGACGGCGCGCTTGATCGTTTCGCGGTAAGCAACCTGGGGCTTGCCCACGTTTGCCTCGACCTTGAATTCGCGGCGCATGCGGTCCACCAGGATGTCCAGGTGGAGCTCGCCCATGCCGGCGATGATGGTCTGGCCGGTGTCTTCGTTGAGGGACACCTGGAAGGTGGGGTCCTCAGCGGAGAGTTTCTGGATGGCCGTGGAGAGCTTCTCCTGGTCACCCTTGGTGTTCGGCTCGATGGCAACCGAGATCACGGGCTCCGGGAAGCTCATGGACTCGAGAACGATCTGGTTGTTGGCATCACACAGGGTGTCACCCGTGGTGGTGTCCTTCAGGCCGATGGCTGCGTAGATGTGGCCGGCGGTAGCGCCCTCAACGGGCATTTCCTTGTTGGCGTGCATCTGGAAGAGCTTGCCGATGCGCTCCTTCTTGCCCTTGGTGGAGTTGACCACCTGCGCGCCTGCTTCCACGTGACCGGAGTACACGCGGATGAAGGTGAGCTGGCCGAAGAAGGGGTGTGCCGCAATCTTGAACGCCAGGGCCGAGAACGGCTCTTCAGCGGAAGGCTTGCGGGTCAGTTCCTTCTCTTCGTCGCGGGGATCGTGGCCGACCATCGGGGGGACATCGAGCGGGTTCGGCAGGTAGTCCACCACTGCGTCGAGCATGGGCTGAACGCCGCGGTTCTTGAAGGCGGAACCGCAGAAGATCGGGTACAGCTCGGAGTTGATCGTCATCTTGCGGATGCCGGCCTTGAGCTCGTCGATCGAGATCTCTTCACCCTCGAGGTACTTCTCCATGAGCTCTTCGGAAGACTCAGCGACGGTCTCAACGAGGTTCGCGCGGTATTCCTCAGCCTTTTCCTGGAGGTCAGCCGGGATCTCGCGGATCTCGTACTTGGCACCCATGGTGACGTCACCCTTGGCATCGCCGGGCCACACCAGGGCACGCATGTAGAGCAGGTCGACGACGCCGATGAAGTCGTTCTCAGCACCGATGGGCAACTGCATGACCAGCGGCTTGGCGCCGAGGCGGCTGATGATGGTGTCTACGGTGAAGTAGAAGTCAGCACCGAGCTTGTCCATCTTGTTGACGAAGCAGATACGCGGGACGTTGTACTTGTCAGCCTGGCGCCATACGGTCTCGGACTGCGGCTCAACGCCTTCCTTGCCGTCGAAGACGGCAACTGCACCGTCGAGGACGCGCAGGGAGCGCTCAACCTCAACCGTGAAGTCCACGTGGCCCGGGGTGTCGATGATGTTGATCTGGTTGTTTTCCCAGAAGCAGGTCACGGCGGCAGACGTGATGGTGATGCCGCGTTCCTTTTCCTGTTCCATCCAGTCAGTGGTCGAAGCGCCGTCGTGCGTTTCGCCGATCTTGTGGTTCACACCCGTGTAGAACAGGATGCGCTCGGTTGTGGTGGTCTTGCCGGCATCGATGTGGGCCATGATGCCGATGTTGCGGACCTTACTAAGGTCAGTAAGCACGTCCTGTGCCACGGGGTCTCCTTTTGGGATGGACTACACGTTCGCCGCCGGCTCGGTTGAGCCGGCGGCGCCCGGGGAGTATTACCAGCGGTAGTGTGCGAAGGCCTTGTTGGACTCGGCCATCTTGTGGGTGTCTTCGCGACGCTTCACAGCGGCACCGAGACCGTTGGACGCATCCAGGATTTCGTTCTGGAGGCGCTCGGTCATCGTCTTTTCGCGGCGGGCCTTGGAGTAGCCAACCAGCCACCGCAGGGCGAGTGCGGTGGAGCGGCCCGGCTTAACCTCAACCGGAACCTGGTAGGTGGCGCCACCGACACGGCGGGAGCGGACCTCGAGGGAAGGCTTGACGTTGTCCATGGCCTTCTTCAGGGCTGCAACGGGGTCGCCGCCGGACTTGGCGCGGGCACCTTCGAGTGCACCGTAGACAATGCGCTCTGCCGTGGACTTCTTGCCGTCAACGAGCACCTTGTTGATGAGCTGGGTTACCAGCGGGGAACCGTATACCGGATCCGAAACGAGCGGCCGCTTGGGGGCCGGACCCTTGCGAGGCATATTACTTCTTCTCCATCTTTGCGCCGTAGCGGCTGCGGGCCTGCTTACGGTTCTTCACACCCTGGGTATCGAGGGCGCCACGGACGATCTTGTAGCGGACACCCGGGAGGTCCTTCACACGACCACCGCGAACGAGCACAATGGAGTGCTCCTGCAGGTTGTGGCCAACACCGGGGATGTAGGCGGTAACTTCCACGCCGCCGTTGAGGCGCACACGTGCCACCTTACGCAGAGCCGAGTTCGGCTTCTTCGGGGTGGTGGTGTAGACGCGGGTGCAGACACCGCGGCGCATGGGGCTGCCCTTAAGCGCGGGAGCCTTGGTCTTTGAGACCTTAGGCGTGCGGCCCTTGCGGACCAGCTGGTTAATCGTAGGCACTCTCGTGTTCTCCGTTTTATCCGGAGTGGCTGTTTCCCGCCACTCTCTTGTTGCGATGCCCCGCCGCCCGGGCCACGAAGATGATCTCCAAGGCGGCGAAGGCGAAGCCTTAATAGTCGGATTGCAATACATGGGAACCGGTTCAGGACCAATGTTCCCTAGGCATGCAAAAATGTGGCATACGTTGCACAAGAACCCTGCAAACCGGAAACGTCGCTCTGGTCCAGCTTTTCAGCCAAGACCGGCGCACTCATCCACTGCCACAATAACAATTGGTAACAAGTCTAGCATGGACAGGCTCCATGCCTTAATCGATGGTTAAACGGGGATGGTCCCCCACCTTGCGGTGCGGGACCATCCGTCGTCAGGCTTCCGAATTAGCGGAAGTCGTTGCCCAGGTCGTAGTCATCCAGCGGGATGGCGTGGAACTCGGGAGCTCCGTCTCCACCCAGGGTGTCGTACGAGAAGTCACTGAATGCGCTGGGGCCGGTGAACAGGTTGGCCTTTGCTTCCTCAGTGGGCTCCACGGTGACCTCGGTGTAGCGCGGGAGGCCCGTGCCGGCCGGGATCAGCTTACCGATGATCACGTTCTCCTTGAGGCCCAGCAGCGGATCGCTCTTGCCTTCCATGGCCGCCTGCGTCAGGACGCGGGTGGTCTCCTGGAAGGAAGCTGCGGACAGCCAGGACTCGGTGGCCAGTGATGCCTTGGTGATGCCCATGAGCTCGGGACGTCCGGAAGCCGGAGTCTTGCCCTCGGACACGACGCGGCGGTTCGCTTCCTCGAACCGGCTGCGTTCGGCGAGCTCGCCGGGCAGCAGGTCCGATTCACCGGACTCGATGACCGTGACGCGGCGCAGCATCTGGCGCACGATAACCTCGACGTGCTTGTCGTGGATACCGATGCCCTGGCTGCGGTAAACGCCCTGGACTTCGTCCACCAGGAACTTCTGTGCCGCACGCGGGCCCATGATGCGCAGGACCTGCTTGGGGTCCACCGGGCCGTTGATCAGCTTCTGGCCGACGGAGACGTGGTCTCCGTCCTCGATCAGCAGGCGTGAACGGCGCAGCACCGGGTAGGCGATCTCTTCCGAGCCGTCATCCGGGGTGATGACCAGGCGCATCTGGCGCTCGGACTCTTCGATGGCGATGCGGCCGGCTGCTTCAGCAATCGGGGCAACACCCTTCGGAGTACGGGCTTCGAAGAGCTCCTGGATACGGGGCAGACCCTGAGTGATGTCGTCGCCGCCGCCGGCCGAGACAGCACCACCGGTGTGGAACGTACGCATGGTCAGCTGGGTACCGGGCTCACCGATGGACTGTGCGGCGATGATGCCGACGGCCTCGCCGATGTCAACGGTCTTGCCGGTGGCCAGCGAACGGCCGTAGCACAGGGCGCAGGTGCCAACGCTGGACTCACAGGTGAGGACGGAGCGGACCTTGACCTCGGTGATGCCTGCCTTGAAGAGCTCGTCGATGACCACGTCGCCGCAGTCGGTGCCGGCGGCTGCGAGGACATTGCCCTCGGAGTCGACGACGTCGACGGCCAGCGTCCGTGCGTAGGCGCTGTTCTCGACGTTCTCGTCCAGGACCAGCTCACCGTTGGAGTCGGCGACGGCGATGGGCGTGACCAGGCCGCGCTCGGTGCCGCAGTCCTCTTCACGGACGATGACGTCCTGCGAGACGTCCACCAGACGACGGGTCAGGTAACCCGAGTTGGCGGTACGCAGAGCGGTATCGGCCAGGCCCTTACGGGCACCGTGCGTGGCGATGAAGTATTCCAGCACCGACAGGCCCTCGCGGTAGGAGGACTTGATGGGGCGCGGGATGATCTCACCCTTCGGGTTGGCCACCAGGCCACGGATACCCGCGATCTGGCGGACCTGCATCCAGTTACCACGTGCACCGGAGGACACCATGCGGTTGATGGTGTTCATCGGGGACAGGCTTTCACGCATCACCGACGCGATGTCGTTGGTTGCCTTGTTCCAGATCTCGATGAGTTCCTGGCGACGCTCGTCGTCGTCGATCAGGCCCTTGTCGTACTGGCCCTGGATCTTGGCGGCGCGCTCTTCATAGCCGGCAAGGATTTCCGGCTTGGCGGCCGGGACCTCGATGTCGGAGATGGCGACGGTGACGCCTGAACGGGTGGCCCAGTAGAAACCGGCATCCTTCAGGTTGTCCAGCGTGGCAGCCGTGACGACCTTCGGGTAGCGCTCCGCGAGGTCGTTGACGATGCGGGACAACTCGCCCTTGTCGGCAACGGCTTCAACCCAGGGGTAGTCCTCGGGCAGGGTCTCGTTGAAGAGGACCTGGCCCAGGGAGGTCTGGACGAGAGCCGGCTGACCCTGTTCCCAGCCTTCCGGAGCTTCCCAGCCGGCGTACGGCACGAAGCCTTCGAGGCGGATCTTGACCTGCGAGTTCAGGTGCAGCTCGCGGGCGTCGAACGCCATGATGGCCTCGGAGACCGAACCGAAGATGCGGCCTTCACCGGCTGAACCCTTGCGCTTGGTGGTCAAGTGGTACAGGCCGATGATCATGTCCTGCGAAGGCAGGGTGACCGGACGTCCGTCGGAGGGCTTGAGGATGTTGTTCGAGGACAGCATCAGGATGCGGGCCTCAGCCTGTGCCTCAGGGCTCAGCGGCAGGTGCACTGCCATCTGGTCGCCGTCGAAGTCGGCGTTGAAGGCGCCACAAACCAGCGGGTGAAGCTGGATGGCCTTGCCTTCAACAAGCTGCGGCTCGAAGGCCTGGATGCCCAGGCGGTGCAGGGTAGGTGCACGGTTGAGCAGCACCGGGTGTTCGGTGATGATCTCTTCGAGCACATCCCAGACCTGCGGGCGGTAGCGCTCCACCATCCGCTTTGCCGACTTGATGTTCTGGGCGTGGTTGAGGTCAACCAGGCGCTTCATCACGAACGGCTTGAAGAGCTCCAGGGCCATCTGCTTGGGCAGGCCGCACTGGTGCAGCTTCAGCTGCGGGCCGACGACGATCACCGAACGGCCGGAGTAGTCGACGCGCTTGCCGAGGAGGTTCTGGCGGAAACGGCCCTGCTTGCCCTTGAGCATGTCGCTCAGGGACTTCAGCGGACGGTTGCCCGGTCCGGTGACCGGACGGCCGCGGCGGCCGTTGTCGAAGAGGCTGTCAACAGCTTCCTGAAGCATGCGCTTCTCGTTGTTGACGATGATCTCCGGAGCGCCCAGGTCAAGCAGGCGCTTGAGGCGGTTGTTGCGGTTGATCACGCGGCGGTACAGGTCGTTGAGGTCGGAGGTCGCGAAACGGCCACCGTCCAGCTGGACCATGGGGCGCAGTTCCGGCGGGATCACCGGGACGGCGTCGAGGACCATGCCAAGCGGGCTGTTGTTGGTGGTCAGGAATGCGTTGACCACCTTCAGGCGCTTGAGGGCACGGGTCTTGCGCTGGCCCTTGCCGTTGGCGATGACATCGCGGAGGGACTCGGACTCGGCCTGCATGTCGAAGTTCTCAAGGCGCTTCTTGATGGCTTCGGCACCCATGGAGCCTTCGAAATACATGCCGTAGCGGTCGCGCAGTTCGCGGTACAGGCCTTCGTCACCTTCGAGGTCGGCGACCTTCAGGTTCTTGAAGCGGTCCCAGACCTGCTCGAGGCGCTCGATGTCGGCGTCGGCGCGCTTGCGCACGTTGGCCATCTGGCGGTCGGCGGAGTCGCGGGCCTTCTTCTTGTCGGCAGCCTTGGCGCCTTCGCCCTCGAGGCGGGCGATTTCGCCTTCGAGGTCGCGGGCGATCGCGGCGATGTCGGCGTCCCGGTTGTCGATCAGCTGCTTCTTCTCGATGTCGTGCTCAACCTGCAGGTTGGGCAGTTCCTCGTGGCGTGCAGCTTCGTCAACGCTGGTGATCATGTAGGCAGCGAAGTAGATGACCTTTTCGAGGTCCTTCGGTGCCAGGTCAAGGAGGTAGCCCAGGCGGGAGGGAACACCCTTGAAGTACCAGATGTGCGTGACCGGGGCGGCCAGTTCGATGTGGCCCATGCGCTCACGGCGGACCTTGGCGCGGGTGACTTCGACGCCACAGCGCTCACAGATGATGCCCTTGAAGCGCACGCGCTTGTACTTGCCGCAGTAGCATTCCCAGTCGCGGGACGGGCCGAAGATCTTCTCGCAGAAGAGGCCGTCCTTCTCGGGCTTGAGCGTGCGGTAGTTGATGGTTTCCGGCTTCTTAACCTCGCCGTACGACCAGCCGCGGATGTCTTCCGCGGTGGCGAGGCCGATCTGCATGAGGCCGAAGGAGGATTCGCTGGACATATGGTCCCTGTTCTCTCTTGTTCTCTAAATTCTGAAGTCTTAGGTGCGGGATGAGGGAGGTGGCGTTNNNNCGAACGCTTGCCTTCTAGACCTCTTCTACGGAACTGGGCTCTGCACGAGACAGATCGATGCCCAGTTCCTCCGCAGCCGTGAAGACTGCGTCATCAGAGTCACGCATTTCAATCGTGGTTCCGTCCGTGGAAAGAACTTCCACGTTCAGGCACAGCGACTGCATTTCCTTGATCAAGACCTTGAAGGATTCGGGAACGCCCGGCTCGGGGATGTTCTCGCCCTTGACGATGGCTTCGTAGACCTTCACACGACCGTGGATGTCGTCAGACTTGATCGTGAGGAGTTCCTGGAGCGTGTAGGCGGCGCCGTAAGCTTCGAGCGCCCACACTTCCATTTCACCGAAGCGCTGGCCACCGAACTGTGCCTTACCACCCAGCGGCTGCTGCGTGATCATGGAGTACGGGCCGGTGGAGCGTGCGTGGATCTTGTCGTCCACCAGGTGGTGGAGCTTCAGGATGTACATGTAGCCGACCGAGATCGGATCCGGGAACGGCTCGCCGGAGCGGCCGTCAAACAGGCGGGTCTTGCCCGAGGAGTTGATCAGGCGGTCACCGTCACGGGTCACGTTGGTGGAATCCAGCAGGCCCGTGATTTCCTCTTCGCGGGCGCCGTCGAACACCGGCGTTGCAACAGTGGTGGGACCACTCTCGCGCGGCAGGTTCGGCAGCTGCTTGACCCACTCGGGCTCGCCTTCGATCTTCCAACCGGTCTTGGCAACCCAGCCAAGGTGGGTTTCGAGCACCTGGCCCACGTTCATACGGCCCGGAACACCCAGCGGGTTCAGGACGATGTCAACGGGGGTGCCGTCGGCAAGGAAGGGCATGTCCTCGATCGGGAGGATCTTGGAGATAACACCCTTGTTGCCGTGGCGGCCGGCGAGCTTGTCGCCGTCGGTGATCTTGCGCTTGGCGGCCACGTAGACGCGGACCAGCTGGTTCACGCCCGGGGGGAGCTCGTCGTCGTTGTCGCGGTCGAAGACGCGCACGCCGATGACGGTGCCGGACTCGCCGTGGGGCACCTTCAGGGAGGTGTCGCGCACTTCACGGGACTTCTCGCCGAAGATGGCGCGCAGCAGGCGCTCTTCCGGGGTCAGCTCGGTTTCACCCTTCGGGGTGACCTTTCCGACCAGGATGTCGCCGGCTTCGACCTCGGCACCTATGTGGATGATGCCGCGCTCGTCCAGCCCTGCCAGGACTTCCTCGGACACGTTGGGGATGTCACGGGTGATTTCCTCGGCACCAAGCTTGGTGTCGCGGGCATCGATCTCGTGCTCCTCGATGTGGATGGAGGAAAGGACGTCCTCGGCAACAATGCGCTGCGAGAGGATGATGGCGTCCTCGAAGTTGTGGCCTTCCCATGACATGAATGCCACGAGCAGGTTCTTTCCGAGGGCGAGCTCACCCTGGTCCGTTGCCGGGCCGTCGGCGATGATGCCGCCGACTTCCAGGCGCTGGCCTTCATTCACCAGTACGCGGTGGTTGTAGCAGTTGCCCTGGTTGGAGCGGGCGAACTTGTTGATGCGGTAGTTGGTCTCGGTACCGTCGTCGTTGAGCATGATGACGAGCTCGGCGGAAACCTCGGTGACCACACCGGCCTTCTTGGCAATAACAACGTCGCCGGCGTCAACAGCTGCGGCGCGCTCCATGCCGGTGCCCACGAAGGGGGCCTCGGAACGGACCAGCGGCACGGCCTGGCGCTGCATGTTGGCGCCCATGAGTGCACGGTTGGCGTCGTCGTGCTCCAGGAACGGGATCAGGGCGGTAGCCACGGACACCATCTGGCGCGGGGAAACGTCCATGAACTCGACGTCCGCTGCGGGCACGAGCACAGGCTCGCCTCCACCACCACGGGCACGGACCAGGACGGTGTCCTCGGCGAACTTGTTGTTCTCATCCAGCGGCGCGTTGGCCTGGGCGATCAGCACCTCGGCCTCGTCGTCGGCCGTGAGGTACTGGACGTCGTCGGAAACAACGCCGTCCTTGACCAGGCGGTACGGGGTCTCGATGAAGCCGAACGGGTTGATGCGTCCGTAGGATGCCAGCGAACCGATCAGGCCAATGTTCGGGCCTTCAGGGGTTTCGATGGGGCACATGCGTCCGTAGTGGGACGGGTGCACGTCACGGACTTCCATGCCGGCGCGGTCACGGGACAGACCACCGGGGCCAAGCGCGGACAGGCGGCGCTTGTGGGTCAGGCCCGAGAGCGGGTTGTTCTGGTCCATGAACTGCGACAGCTGGGACGTTCCGAAGAACTCCTTGATGGCTGCAACCACGGGGCGGATGTTGATCAGGGTCTGCGGCGTGATGGCCTCAACGTCCTGCGTGGTCATACGCTCGCGGACAACGCGCTCCATGCGGGACAGGCCGGTGCGGACCTGGTTCTCGATGAGCTCGCCGACGGCGCGGATGCGGCGGTTGCCGAAGTGGTCGATGTCGTCGATCTCGACGCGCAGGTCCACTTCCTGGCCATCGCGGGTGCCCTTGATGGTCTTCTCGCCGGCGTGCAGCGCGACGAGGAACTTGATCATGGCAACGATGTCTTCAACGTGCAGGACAGAAGCTTCCTTGTCGCCAAGGGAGCGGTCGATGCCCAGCTTGCGGTTGATCTTGTAGCGGCCAACCTTGGCCAGATCGTAGCGCTTGGAGTTGAAGTACAGGTTGTCCAGCAGGGACTGGGCAGCCTCGACGGTGGGCGGCTCGCCCGGACGCAGCTTGCGGTAGATGTCCAGCAGGGCGTCTTCGCGGGTTTCGGTGGCGTCCTTCTCCAGGGTTGCCCGCATGGAGTCGTACTGGCCGAACTCTTCGAGGATCTGGCCTTCAGTCCAGCCAAGGGCCTTCAGCAGCACGGTGACGGACTGCTTGCGCTTGCGGTCGAGGCGGACACCGACCTGGTCGCGCTTGTCGATCTCGAGCTCGAACCATGCACCGCGGGACGGGATGATCTTGGCGGTGAAGATGTCCTTGTCGCTGGTCTTGTCAGCGGCGCGCTCGAAGTAGGCGCCCGGTGAACGGACCAGCTGGGAGACGACGACACGTTCGGTGCCGTTGACGACGAAGGTGCCCTTCTCGGTCATCAGCGGGAAGTCGCCCATGAACACGGTCTGCTGCTTGATTTCGCCCGTGTTGTTGTTCATGAACTCGGCCTTGACGTACAGCGGAGCCGAGTAGGTGGCGTCCCGGTCCTTGCACTCAGCCATGGTGTACTTGGGGTCAGCGAACTCCGGATCGGAGAAGCTCAGGGACATGGTGCCCTGGAAGTCCTCGATCGGGGAGATCTCTTCGAAGATGTCCGACAGGCCGGACGTGGTGGCGACGCTGAGATCGTTTTCTTCGACAGCCTTTGCCACTCGTGCCTGCCAGCGCTCATTGCCGACCAGCCAGTCAAAGCTGTCCGTCTGCAGGGCAAGCAGATTCGGAACGTCAAGAGGTTCGTGAATCTTTGCGAATGAGAGCCGGCGAGTGGCACCATCAGTGCTGTCGGCAGTGTTAGCGGTTTCGTTATTAGAGGTGCTCGAGGCGACCAAGAGGGATCCTTCCACAGACCTTCAGGCGTTTTCAGATCTCCCCCGCTGTGCACCCTGCGGAGTGACTCCGCAGCGCTACCATCCGGTTCCGCTATATGACCCGGGACCTGGACCGGCTATGCTGTGACCGTTGTTGGGCACGTTGATTGCCAGCTGCCAGGCGAAGCCCACCGCTATATGAAGGCTGAAGGTAAACAGGGAAGACGCAAATATCTACGATACGGCAAAATAGCCTACGTGTCTACCCCACATCCTGCCGGATTGCAAGCACTGTTTTTGACTGCCCGGCGGGGCGTCCCCTGCACTCGCCCACGGGCTCAGAGGCGAAGCGTCACCCCTTCGGCAGTGCAGGCTGCGGAGTTCGCGAACACGGCGTCCCGTACCGCGTCCTGGGACTCCTTCGCGGGCCTGCCGCCGGTCTCAGCGGCCGCGGAGTGGTCGATGGCGAGCAGGCCCAGCGAGGCGAACAGTCCCTGGAGGTCGCCGGAAACCGCGTCCTTGGCATCCTGCGCCTGGAGATAGACGTCCTCGTACCCCTTGGAATCAGTGGGTGAAACGGCGGCGTAATCGGCCACCAGCTTGTTGAAGAGTTCGCAGGCCTCCTTGGTTTCCTTGGTCCCGGCGGCAGGGTTGCGCCTGTCCGTTTCACGGGCCTGGGCCGGCGGGGCGCTGGCATGCTGCGTACTGGCTGGCACCGTTGCACTGGCTGGCACCGTTGCCTGGGCCGGCTCCGGCGGAGCCGGGGTGGACACCGAACAGCCGGAAAGCGCACCGCCTGCCAGTGCCGCCATGGCGGCGATGGCCGCCGCGGTAACTGAATTCTTCAACGTCGTCGCCCCGTCCTTCCCGGCTTTCGGACCTGGCTGTCCCCTGCAAACCGTCTCCCCCTGCGAAGCCTCGCCGTCCACCCTACGCAAGCTGCCGCCGTCGTGCACATGGCGCCGATGGGGACCTCTCCCCCGCCGGCCGACGGCGGGGGCCGGACAATGCAGGAATGCACATAGTGGTTCCGGCGTTTGAATAAATAGGTGACCAGGCTCACGATAGCCTTGGTGGCTTACACCGGAACCGGATTGAAAGTGGTAACCATGGCCAACTCTCCTGACAGCAACGACGTTGTCATCCTTGGGGCAGCGCGGACTCCGCAGGGCCGGATCAACGGCCAGCTGTCCAGTCTCACGGCAGTGGACCTGGGCGCCCACGCCATCAGGGCCGCCCTGGACGGAAGTGGCGTCGACGCCGCCGACGTGGAAGCCGTCATCATGGGCCAGGTGCTGCAGGCAGGTGCCGGGCAGAACCCGGCGGGGCAAAGCGCCATCGGCGCGGGCATCGGCTGGAACGTCCCTGCAGTGACGGTCAACAAGGTATGCCTCTCCGGCCTGACCGCCGTGATCGACGCAGCCCGCATGATCCGCGCCGGCGAAGCCGCAGTAGTGGTGGCTGGCGGCCAGGAGTCGATGAGCCGGGCACCGCACCTGCTCCCCGGCTCACGCCAGGGTTGGACCTACGGCTCCATCCAGGCGCTGGACGCTGCAGCGCACGACGGCCTGACCGACGCCTTTGACGGACAGTCCATGGGCCTGTCCACCGAGACATGGAACCTTACGCTCGGCATCGACCGCAGCTCACAGGACAACGTGGCCGCGCAGTCGCACCAGCGCGCCGCACTGGCGGCAAAGAACGGAACGTTCGACGGCGAGATCGCGCCGATCAGCGTGAAGCAGCGTAAAGGCGAGCCCTTGGTGGTGGCGACCGACGAGGGCGTCCGCCCCAATACCTCGGTTGAGTCGCTGGCGGGGCTGCGGGCGGCGTTCGTGACCGACGGAACCATCACTGCCGGCAACTCCTCTCCCCTTTCGGACGGCGCCGCTGCGCTGGTGCTCGCCTCCCGTGGCTATGCGGAGGAGCGCGGGCTGGACTATCTTGCGGTGGTTGGAAAGCCCGGTCAGGTGGCCGGGCCGGACAACTCGCTGCATTCCCAGCCGTCCAACGCGATCATGAACGCGCTCGGCAAGGCTGGCTGGAGCACCGCGGACCTTGACTTCATCGAGATCAATGAGGCGTTCGGGTCGGTGGCAGTACAGTCCCTGAAGGACCTGGACTACCCGCTGGAGAAATGCAACATCCACGGCGGAGCCATTGCCCTGGGCCACCCGATCGGAGCGTCGGGCGCACGGCTTGCTGCCCATGCCGCGCACGAGCTTATGCGCCGCGGGACCGGCAAGGCCGCGGTCTCCCTTTGCGGCGGGGGCGGGCAGGGCGAGGCCCTCCTGCTGTACCGCGACTGATGGCGGGCGGAACCGGAACAGCAACAGACGGCGTCGGGCGGGAGCGTTTCCTGGCCGACGCCGCGGCCCGCGGGCTTCACGTGGAGGTTGTGGAACGTCCCGCTGCGAAGAGTCTCGAGGAAGCCGCGGGGATCCTGGGAATCGACCCGGCGGACATCGTGAAGTCGCTGGTGGTCAAGCATAAGGACGGCACGTTCCTGTTTGCCCTGATCCCGGGTGACCGGCAGATCTCCTGGCCCAAACTGCGGGCCCTGGTGGGCGTTAACAAGCTCTCGCTGCCCCCGGCTGACGTGGCCTTGGAGGCAACGGGCTACGAGCGGGGCACCATCACGCCGCTGGGGAGCACCGGCACCTGGCCGGTCTACGCGGACGCCACCATCACCGGGCGCCGGATCTCCATGGGCGCCGGTGCCCACGGCTACAGCGCGTTCGTTGACGCCGACGCCCTGACTGAAGCTTTGCACGCCGTGGTGGCCGACATCAGCGACCCCTCGGGGTAGCGCCAACAGTCGTTCTGCCACCCAAAACGACAGTTCACCTGCTACCCAGCTCACTTAAACGGGAAAACCCCGCCCACCGAAGTGGACGGGGTTTTCCGGGAAAAGGCGTTGTTACTTGAGGGTAACGGTAGCGCCTGCAGCCTCGAGCTGCTCCTTGGCCTTCTCGGCAGCTTCCTTGTTGGCGCCTTCGAGGACAGCCTTGGGGGCACCGTCAACCAGGTCCTTAGCTTCCTTGAGGCCGAGGGAGGTGATGGCGCGAACTTCCTTGATGACTGCGATCTTCTTGTCACCGGCAGCTTCGAGGATGACGTCGAAGTCAGTCTTCTCTTCAGCCTCTTCAGCAGCGCCACCGGCAGCGGGGCCGGCAACAGCTACAGCAGCAGCGGTAACTTCGAAGGTCTCTTCGAAGAGCTTGACGAACTCGGAGAGCTCGATGATGGTCAGTTCCTTGAAAGCTTCAATGAGCTCTTCGTTGCTGAGCTTCGCCATGGTAGGCGTCCTTCCTGTTGTGGTATCCGAACGGCGCAGGGCCGTGCCGGAACCGGAGTCTGGTGGGGGTAAGAGAATTAGTTCTCTTCGGCAGCGGGAGCTTCGGCGGCAGCTTCAGCTTCAGCGGCAGGGGCTTCTTCAGCGGCGGGCGCTTCGGCAGCTGCCGGTGCACCGTTCTCTTCTTCAAGCTTGAGGCGCAGTGCGTCGATGATGCGTGCAGCAGCGGCGGCAGGTGCCTTGAGGACGCCTGCAACCTTGGCGAGCTGCAGCTCACGGGACTCGAGGGCAGCCAGTGCGGCAACCTCGGTGGCGTCCAGCGCCTTGCCCTCGAAGTAACCGGTCTTGATGACCAGCTGCTTGTTGGCCTTGGCAAAATCCGTCAGGCTCTTGGCAGCGGCAACTGCGTCACCCTTGATGAACGCGATTGCAGTGGGGCCGGCAAGCTGGCCGTCGAATGCTTCGACGCCGGCTTCCTTGGCTGCAATTGCGGTCAGGGTGTTCTTGACGACCGCGAACTTGGTGTCCTGGCCGAGAGAAACACGCAGCTGCTTGAGCTGTGCAACGGTGAGCCCGCGGTATTCGGTCAGGACAGCGGCGTTCGATTCCTTGAAATCGTTAGTGATCTCAGCTACTGCTGAAACCTTGGTAGGCGTTGCCATAACCCTCCTTCCGGGGATAGTGCCGGTATTCGACGGTCCCCGCTCAAGAGAGCTAAAACTAAAAACGCCCCGCGCAGATGCACGGGGCTTGGCTCAACACGGTTCAACCGTGGAGCTTTGCTTCGTTCACCTGCGCCGGCCGCCCTGCGTTGAGGGTCCTTCGTCCGGAAAGCCACTGTGGTCCCCGGAGCACAACTGCAGAGTTGAGCCATGTTCAGGAGAGTGGATTTCCAACAACCGACGGTCTTTGGTACTCCAAGCTTACGGGAGGCGTTGCCGGTCCGCCAAATCGGGCCGTCAGCTGGTGCTGGTATGCCGCGTGGGAAGCTCCTTTTGCCAGATCCCGGTCACCCCGGCGGTCTGGAATCCGAGCTGCCTGTTGACCGTCAGGAGGTACCGGTTTTCGGGCGCGTTCCACGTGTAGATGATGCGCGCGTCCGGGAACTGCTCGCTGAGCCGCACCATGTTGGCCACCTTGATCAGCAGCCCCAGCTTGTTGCCCCGGTGCTCCTGCAGGACCAGGGTGTCGTCCTGAAAGACGACATCGGCCCGGTGGGCCAGCACGGTGATGGTTGTCAGTCCTACCAGCGAACCGGTGGCGACGTGCTCCACGGCGGTGACCACGGTCCTGCGGCCCTGCGCGATGGCGACGTCTTCGGCCTCCCGCAGGATGCCGCCGTCGAACACCATGTCCTGCTCGATGGGCGGGTCCAGTGACGGGTCGACGTCCGCCCCCGCCTGGTTCTCCAGGACGGCCACGGCCTCCAGCCAGCGGTCCGGGCAGCGGTCCGTCCAGTGGTGCAGCCGGTACCTGCCGTTGTTGGCCTCCTCCGCCTCAGCCTGGAGGTCGGCCACCAGTTTGGAGTCCAGGGGCAGCAGGCAGGAGCTGAACTGCTCGATGTGCTGCAGCGTGTAGCCGGTCTTCTGGGCGAACTCCACTTCGCGGCTCTCCAGGGGCACGAATCCCTGGCCTGAACCGGGTACCAGCTGCGCCTGTTCAAATTCATGCAGCGACGCGCCGGGATGGTTCGTATCCACCAGGATCATGCTCCGGCCTTCGCCGCGGGCCAGCTGTTCCGCGGCCTCAAGCAGCCGCCGCCCGACGCCCTGGCGCTGGAACTCCGGCAGGATGTCCAGCGTGAGCTCAGCCAGGTCAAGGTGGTCCGTCAGTGGCAGCGCAATGTCCACCGTGCCAATGATTTCGCCGTCCACCTTGGCCACCAGGATGAGCTGACGTTCATACGGGTCTGCGAATTCGAGGAGCTTTTCCATCGGACCGTAAGCGAGGTCATCGCTGCCCCACGTGGCCATGCGGACTTTGCGGCCCACTTCGACGGCGGCGAGGAAGTCCATTGCGTCGGGGGTGTCCAGTGAGTCGGGGATCCATAGCTGCTCGATCTTCACGTCTTTTGCCATACGGGGCATCATCCCAGCCGTTTCTGCCACTCACCTTCATAGCCAGCGGGCTTGAATCCAAGTGCGGTATTTATCGCCAGCATATGCTGGTTTTCGCTGGCGTTCCATGTCAGGACCGAGCGCGCGCCGGGCCACTTCTCCGAAATCCGGCGCAGGTTGGCCGTCTTCACGAGCATGCCCAGGCGGTGGCCGCGGTGTTCCCCTGCCACCAGGGTGTCCTGCTGGATGACTGATTCAGGCACCTCCGCGCGCCACGTCAGGACGCTGTAGGCGGCCAGCTCACCCGTGGCCCGGTGCAGGGCGGCCGCCACCGATGACTGGACGCCGGCGCGGACCAGTTCCTGCTCGTCCTCCCGCACCCGCACGGCGTCCCAGTCCTCACGCTCCCAGTCCATGCCGGCGGTGGGCGCGTCCGTGCTCATCCTCGCCCTCAGCCCCGCGTAGCCGGCAAGGAATCCGTCCGGGCAGTGGCCGTCCCAGCCCGTCAGGACGTAGTCTCCCGCGTGGCGGCGGACGTCGGTCTCCAGCCGCTCCAGCAGTTGGCCGGGCACGGGCAGCGTGAGCCGGCTGGAGCGTTCCACCTGCTCAAGCTCATACCCGTGGACCAGGGCAAAGGCGGTGGCCGGATCAGCCAAAGGCAGGGCACCTGCCCCGGACTTTGCCGTGACCAGGCGGGCTCCGGGCGGCACCGCCTCAAGGGGCAGTTCATGGAAGCCTTCGAGCGATGAACGCCCGCGCTTCCGGGCCACGGCTTCCGCCTGATCCAGCAGCGCCCGTCCCACTCCCCTGCGCCGCCAGCGCGGGTCCACCAGGACGTCGATCCCGGCGGTGGCCCGGTTCTCGCGCAGGGGCAGCGCGACCGAACACAGCCCCACTGCTTCCCGGCCGGCCCGGGCAAGGAACAGATGCCGTTCCTCGTACCGGTTGCCGCGCCAGTACTCCAGTGCCTCGGCCAGTGTGGGGCATCGCTCCAGGCTCCCCCAGACGTCCATTGCGTGGGCTTCCTGCAGGGCCTGGCAGGCAAAGAAATCCGCAAACCGTCCAGCGGCCGCGCTTGATGCATCCCGGCTGGCGTGCACGCCCCGCGGTGGAATTTCGACGGCGGCTATCACCACATCGGGGTGCGGCCGGGAGGGCAGGGGGCCGGTTGGCACGGGCTGGTCCATGGGGCCAGCTTAGGCACAGTTTGCGGGCACAAAAGAAGACCGCCCCCGGCGCATACGCGCGCCGGGGGCGGTCTTCGGGTGCTCCGGAATCAATCCGGGGCAGGAACACTTATCGGGGACTATGCCTCGGTGAGCACCTTGGTGACGTTGGGGTCAACGGAGATGCCCGGGCCGAACGTGGTGGCCACGGTGGCCTTCTGGATGTAGCGGCCCTTTGCTGCGGACGGCTTGAGGCGCAGGACCTCTTCCAGGGCAGCGGCGTAGTTCTCGGCGAGCTTCAAGGCGTCGAAGGAAACCTTGCCGATGATGAAGTGCAGGTTGGAGTGCTTGTCGACGCGGAAGTCGATCTTTCCACCCTTGATGTCGTTGACAGCCTTGGTGACGTCGGGGGTCACGGTGCCCGTCTTCGGGTTCGGCATCAGGTTACGGGGGCCCAGGACCTTACCGAGGCGGCCAACCTTGCCCATGAGGTCAGGGGTGGCAACGGCGGCGTCGAAGTCGGTCCAGCCGGCGGCGATCTTCTCGATCAGGTCGTCGGAACCAACGAAGTCGGCGCCGGCTGCGATTGCGGCCTCAGCCTTGTCACCCGTGGCGAAGACCAGAACGCGGGCAGTCTTACCGGTGCCGTGGGGCAGGTTGACGGTGCCGCGGACCATCTGGTCAGCCTTGCGGGGGTCGACGCCGAGGCGGAATGCAACCTCAACGGTGGCGTCGAACTTGGACGGGTTGGTGTCCTTGGCCAGCGTTACTGCCTCGAACGGTGCGTAGTGCTTGGTTGCATCGATCTTGGCGACTGCTGCCTCATATGCTTTGCTGCGCTTTGCCATGCTGCTTATTTCTCCTTGTGCAGTTGTGGTCTGCGGACCGCGCTGGGCCCTGCCACAGTCGGCAACCCGGTTCGTTATCCGGCCCGGATGGCCAACATTTCAGTTTTTAGGTGCCGGTATCCCGGCGGTGCGGCCCGTCGTCGTCAAGTACCCTGACGCGGGACAGCGGTAGGGGTGGTCAGCCCTCGACGGTGATACCCATGGAGCGGGCGGTGCCGGCGATGATCTTGGCTGCGCCTTCGAGGCTGGTGGCGTTGAGGTCTTCCATCTTGGTGGAGGCGATCTCGTTGACCTGGGCCTGGGTCAGCTTGGCAACCTTGACGGTGTGCGGGGTGGATGAACCCTTGGCGACGCCTGCAGCCTTCTTGATGAGCTCTGCAGCCGGCGGGGTCTTGGTGATGAACGTGAAGGAACGGTCCTCGTAGACCGTGATTTCCACGGGGATGACGTTTCCGCGCTGGGCTTCCGTCGCAGCGTTGTACGCCTTGCAGAATTCCATGATGTTGACACCGTGCTGGCCAAGCGCAGGACCGATCGGCGGGGCCGGGTTGGCGGCACCTGCCTGGATCTGCAGCTTGATGAGGCCGGTGACCTTCTTCTTGGGAGCCAATGTAGGGTCCTTCTCTCAATAACGTCCTGGGGCACAGGAGCGTGCCTCAGGTTTGTGGCCGCCATGGCGAGGCGGCCGGCCGTTCCGGTGCCGCTAAGCGGGCGGTGCCGGGACGAAATCTTTGGGTTGTCAGATCTTGGTGACCTGGTTGAACGCCAGGGTAACGGGCGTTTCGCGCTCGAAGATGGAGACCAGTACCACGAGGGTCTGGGACTCGGGCTTGATCTCGGAGATCGTGGCCGGGAGGGTCTCGAACGGACCTTCCTTGACGATGACGGACTCGCCCACTTCGAAGTCCACGGCCACGGGAGCCTGGTTCTGCTTGTTGACCGGCTTGCCCTTCTCGGCCTGCTCTTCTTCGAAGACAGGGGCGAGCATGGAGAAGACCTCGTCCAGGCGCAGCGGGACCGGGTTGTGGGCGTTGCCCACGAAGCCGGTGACACCGGGGGTGTGGCGGACGGCGCCCCAGGAGGCGTCGGTCAGGTCCATGCGGACCAGGACGTAACCGGGGATGCGGACGCGGTTGATCACCTTGCGCTGGGCGTTCTTGATCTCCACGACTTCCTCCATGGGCACCTGGATCTCGAAGATGTAATCTTCCATGTCCAGGGTCTGGATGCGGGTTTCAAGGTTGGCCTTCACGCGGTTCTCGTAACCGGCGTAGGAGTGGATGACGTACCAGTCACCTTCCTGGCGGCGCAGCTTTGCCTTGAACTCCTCAGCGGGGTCCGCGGCTGCGGTGGCTGCTGCGGCGGCAAGGGCGTCGTCGGCCCCTTCTTCGCCGTCGGCATCAGAAGAGTCGGCGTCGGCTGCCTCTGCGTCGTCGGAGGCGGCGTCGTCGGATTCGGGCGTGGAGGACTCCACCTCGGACTCCGTACCGGCTTCTGCCGCGACGTCCGGGGATTCTTCCAGCCCAGTCTCGGTTACCTCGAGCTCCTGCTCAGACACTTGGTCTCCTGCTTCCTCATTGCCTAACATGCCTATTTAAATGGCTCAATTCCGCACGCCGCGCTTCCCTTCCGGTTCCCCGGGCGGAGCACGCGGCCTGCGGACCGTGCAGCCTTAGCTGTCCGTGGGGCCGGTTCCGCCGAAGATCCAGCCGACAGCGGTTCCGAAACCAATGTCCAGCAGGCTGACGATGACCATCATGATGGCCACGAAAACCAGCACCACGAGCGTGTAGTTGATCAGTTCCTTGCGGGTGGGGGCAACAACCTTCTTCAGTTCGCCGATGATCTGGCGGACAAAGAGTGCGATGCGGGCGAAGAAGTTTGCCTTGGCTTCCTTCTTAGCTGGGCGGCCCTTGGAGCTGCTGGCAGCTGTTTCGGTCACCTGGTCCTCGCTCATCTTTGCAATGGTGGATTACCCGGCCCTGATCAGAACCATGGTTGCTGCGCCTGTTCCGGGCTCTCGCCCGGAACAGCTTGCGCAGGGCAGACAGGACTCGAACCTGCAACCTGCGGTTTTGGAGACCGCTGCGCTACCAATTGCGCCACTACCCTATGGAGTGAATTCCACTCTTTGAAGACCGACCGACAGTTTGAACTGGGGCGCACGTCATCATCCGTGTTTCAACACCGGTGAACCAGTCTACGCAAGAACGTCCCGTAGGTAAAACCGGCTCTCCCGGCCCAGCCGCAGCCCGGCCTGAAACGTACTGCGCAGGGCAGTCATAAATCAAAACCGGCACCCCGGTGGGTCCGGTGAACAGCATAGAGTAGAACTCGTCGAATCCCACATTCCAGCCTCCCGGCTGCAAGCGAAGAACGGACCTGCCATGTCTGCCGCCCGCGTTTCCCAACGCATTTCCGCAATTGCCGAATCCGCAACCCTGGCAGTCGATGCCAAGGCCAAGGCGCTGAAGGCAGCTGGCCGGCCGGTCATTGGCTTCGGCGCGGGCGAGCCCGACTTTCCCACCCCGGACTACATCGTCCAGGCCGCCATTGAAGCTGCAGGCCAGCCCAAGTACCACCGGTACTCCCCCGCCGGCGGCCTGCCCGAGCTGAAGAAGGCCATCGCCGAGAAGACCTTGCGCGATTCCGGCTACCAGGTGGACCCTGCCCAGGTGCTGGTGACCAACGGGGGCAAGCAGGCGGTCTACAACACGTTCGCCACCCTGGTGGACCCGGGTGACGAGGTCATCGTCCCCACCCCGTTCTGGACCACCTACCCTGAAGCCATCCGGCTGGCCGGCGGTGTGCCCGTGGAGGTTTTCGCCGGGCCCGAACAGGATTACCTGGTGACCGTTGAACAGCTCGAAGCAGCCGTTACGGACCGGACCAAGATCCTGCTGTTTGTTTCGCCGTCGAACCCCACCGGCGCCGTCTACTCCCCCGAACAGGTCGCCGAGATCGGCAAGTGGGCTGCTTCGAAGGGCCTGTGGGTGGTCACCGACGAGATCTACGAGCACCTGACCTACGATGGCGTGCCGTTCACCTCCATCGCCACCGCCGCCCCCGAGCTGGGCGACAAGGTTGTCATCCTGAACGGTGTTGCCAAAACCTACGCCATGACCGGCTGGCGTGTGGGCTGGATGATCGGCCCCACCGACGTCATCAAGGCGGCCACCAACCTGCAGTCGCACGCCACGTCCAACGTCTCCAACATCATGCAGGTGGCCGCCCTCGCCGCCGTGTCCGGGCCCCTGACGGCCGTGGACGAGATGAAGGTGGCCTTCGACCGCCGCCGCAAGGCCATTGTTGCCGGCCTGAACGCCATTGACGGGGTGGAATGCCCGACGCCGAAGGGCGCCTTCTACGTGTACGCGGACGTCCGTGCGCTGCTGGGCAAGGAATTCCCGACGGCGTCAGGCACCGCCACCCCGCAGACGTCAGCTGAGCTGGCGGCCCTGATCCTGGACGAGGTTGAGGTGGCAGTGGTCCCGGGCGAGGCGTTCGGCCCGTCAGGTTTCGTGCGCCTCTCCTACGCACTGGGCGACGACGACCTGGCCACCGGCGTGCAGCGCCTGCAGGACTTCCTGGGCAAGGCCCAGTAGGACGCCTCATCACCTTTCGCAGGAAGACGCCTAACGCCCCATCACCTTGTGATGGGGCGTTAGGCGTTAATGCGCGAAAGGTGATGGGGCGTTGGAGATTGAACGGCAGGATCTGATGGGGCGTCTAGAGGAGGCGGCGCTCGGCGGCCCACTTGGTGAGTTCGTGCCGGCTTGAGAGCTGGAGCTTCCGCAGCACGGCGGAGACATGGGTTTCCACCGTCTTGATGCTGATGAAGAGCTCCTTGGCTACTTCCTTGTAGCTGTAGCCGCGGGCGATGAGCCGCATGACCTCCAGTTCACGGGCGGAGAGCTTGTCCAGTTCGTCGTCGGCGATGTCCGCCGGAGCGGTTCCAAAGGCATCCAGAACGAACCCGGCCAGGCGGGGTGAGAAAACAGCGTCCCCGCCGGCCACCCTGTGCACGGCATCGGTAATTTCGGCCCCGGAGATGGTCTTTGTGACGTAGCCCCGGGCGCCGGCACGGATCACTGCCACCACGTCCTCCGCCGCGTCTGACACGCTCAGGGCCAGGAAACGGGTGTCGGGCAGGAGGGCAGCGGAGCCGGCGATGACTTCCCGCCCACCACCGCCCAGCCCGCCGGGCAGGTGCACATCGAGGAGCACCACGTCGGGCCGCTGCTGGGCAATGACCGCGATGGCCTGTTCGACGGTCGCAGCCTCCCCCACCACCTGGATGCTGGCGTCCAGGTCGGCTTTCAGCCCGGACCGGAAAATGGCGTGGTCATCGACGATGACCACGCGCACGGTTCCGGGCCGCCCGGCGCTTCCCGCAGCTGTTCCCTGGGTGGTGTTCATGATTTTCCTTCCGCGTGTTCTGCTGCCGCCGGCAGCCTGAGGCGCACTTCGGTACCGTTGCCGGTGCTGAGGATGGCAGCCGAGCCGCCGTGCCGTTTCATCCTGCCGATAATCGATTCCCGGACACCGAGCCTGTCCGCGGGCACGTCCCCCAGTTCGAACCCGGGTCCCCTGTCCTTGATGAAGACCTCGGCCTGCCCGTCCGAGGCCTCGAGATAGACCGAGACAGTCCCGCCGCCATGCCGGGAGGCGTTGACCATGGCCTCGCGGCTCGCCTGGACCAGGGCCTCGTGCGCCTCGGTCATGGTGGCGTCGCCAACGCTGACCACCTCCACGGCATTGCCCAGCAGGTCTTCCACCTCGGCGGCGACGGCCTTGATCCGGTCCGAAAGCTGTCCGCTTTCGCGGCCCGGGTCCTGGAACAGCCAGCCGCGCAGCTCGCGTTCCTGGGCACGGGCCAGCCGGACAACGTCGTGCTCGTTGCCGGCACGCCGCTGGATCAGCGCCAGGGTCTGCAGGACGGAGTCATGGAGGTGGGCGGCGATCTCTGCCCGCTCCGTCTCCCGGATCCTGCCGGCGCGCTCCGCTTCCAGGTCACGCCAGAACTTCAGGGCCCACGGCAGCAGGACCAGGACCACGCCGCCCAGGACGGCGACGGACGCCAGCAGCGCCAGCCAGGTCTGTTCCCAGGAGCCGGAGCCGGACACCATCACAAGGACACCGGCCACCACCAACGCCAGCCCGGCAGCCAGCCGGCCCCAGCCGCCGGCCTGGTCCGCCTTGGTCTTGTCCACCAGCCCCGCACGCCGGGTTTCGTCCAGCTGCATCCACGCGATCGACGCACCGCCGAGTACGGCAGCGGCGGGGATAAGTGTCCCCAGGGACACGTCCACACCCAGCATTTGGGCGATCATGATGCCCGCCACCAGCAGGAGTCCGGAGCCGAGCAGGATTTCCTTGCCGTACCGCATGCCGCGCACCTTGAACCACGGCGCACCGCCCGTGCCGCCGGTGCCGTGCGTGCCTGCTGTGCCGGCTGGGACGGAACCGGCGGGACCAGCGGATGTCCCGCCGTCGGACATTATTGCCTGCGCCGGCACCTGCCCGGGCTGGCTTACGGCGGGGGCAATGGGCGACGCCGGGCGGCGGGCATTGCGGCGTGCGGCCTCGTCCGCGGTGGGCACCATGATCCAAAGCCAGGCGTAGAAGAGCAGCCCTGCCCCGCCGGCGAATGAGGCGAGGACCATGGCCAGGCGGACGTTCTTAACCGGCCAGCCAAGGTGTACTGCGAGGCCCGAGCAGACACCGGCGATGACGCGGTCGCTGCTGCGCGCCAGTGGCGGCCGCGCCGGGAGGGTTGTCATGATCCAATCCAAACATGGATCACGGTTACCCGGACTGCTTCACGGCCGTTCCCGGGGACAGCTCAGGGACCGTTCAGGGTTTCCCCCAGTAGAGCGCCGGCCGGCGCGAACGGCAGGATCGAGGTATGAACTCGCAGAACCCCTCCCCCGACGACGAACACCCTGCAGTGCCCGTACCCGCTCCGGACAGCGGACAGCCGACCCAACCGCTGCCATCCGCCGGTTCCAACCCCACTGGCCCAAACCGCGCTGATTCGCCTCCCGCTGATTCGACCTTCGGTCCTGGCGAGGAAACGGATGGCCAGGCTGGTGGTCCCGCCGGTAGTTACGCCTTCCAGGGCCGCCAGGCACCGTCACCTTCCACGGACTTCTTTGGCTGGGTGCGCAGCCACGGCATCTCCCGTGGCGGCGACCGGTGGATCGGCGGCGTCTGCAGCGGAATCGCCCATCGCCTCAACGTGGACCCCATCATCATCCGCGGCGCCGCGGTGGTCCTGACCCTCCTGGCCGGCATCGGCGTGCTGCTGTACGGCCTGGCATGGGCCTTCCTTCCGGAACCTGACGGCAGGATCCACGTCCAGGAAGCCGGTGCGGGCCGCTGGTCCAGCGGCATGACCGGTTCCCTGATTGCCAGCGTCCTTGGACTTACCGGCCTCGGCGGAGGCTACTGGGGCTGGAGCCATAACGGCCTCAGCGGCCTGCTCTGGACCCTCTTCTGGGTGGGCGGCGCCATCTTCCTGGTCTACTACCTTTCCCAGCGCAATAAGGCCCACCCCACCGCTGCCGGCCACACGTCCCCTTCCGCTTCGGCCTACCCGGCGGCCCGCTCCACCACGGTGCCCACGTCGTCCTTCTCCACGGGCACCGCGTCCGGGCGCACGACGGAATTCCCGCCGGCGCCCCTGTACGGCGGCGCACCCGTGGGTCCCGGCGCCGGAACATACGGCCAGCCCGGCTACACCGCCGGCGGCACGGGTTCAGGCGGAGTGGGTACTGGCGGCACGGGCACCGGGAGCGGGGTCCCCGGCACCGGCGGTTACCCGGCACCTTGGGTCCCGCCCAAGCCGCCAAAGCCCCATCCGGCCGGCCCCGGCGCCCCAGCCGTTGCCATCGCCACGGGCTCTGCCCTGCTGGTGGGCGGCGGACTCAAAGCTCTCGATGCCGCGAACATCGTCGACCTCGGCGGCTCCGGCAATGCCATCGTGTGGGCCAGCGCCGCAGCAGTCCTTGGCCTGGGCATCCTGGTAGCCGGGTTCCGTGGCCGGACTTCGGGCATCCTGAGCCTGTTCGCGGTCATCGCCCTGGTCACCGGCGGCATCTACAACACTCTGGATGACGGCCGGATGCGTTTCCAGCAGGTGGACTGGAACCCGGCCAGCGTCGAGGAAGCGCGCGGCGGCATCGACATCACCGCCGGCCGGGGAACTGTGGATCTCACGGGCCTTTCCCCCACCGCCCCCCTGACCTCCGACGTCCTGGTCCCCCTCGACATCACCGCCAGCAACGTCACCGTGGTGATCCCGCAGAACGTGCCCGTGGACATCAAGGCGGACATGACCATGGGGAACCTGAACGAGGCAAGCGGACAGCGCGGCGGCACCACCACGCGTGAAAGCACTTACAACACGGACAAGCCAGGCAACCACTTGGTGGTGCAGATCGACGGCACCTTCAGCAATGTCACGATCCAGGAAGGCAACTGACATGGACAGCAGCAACATTCCGACGACGGCGGGCCAGGACAGCCAGGGTCCGGCACCTGCCAGGGTGGGGACGGTGGTGTGGGGACTGATCGTGCTGGCACTGGCGGCGCTCATCATCGTGGCGCAGCTGGGCATCGTCACCCTCAACGGCACCTACGTGCTGATCGGGCTCATGATCGGCGCCGGCGTTGCGCTGGTGGTGGGCGGCCTGCTCTCGGCCCGGAAACGTGACAACGAACCAACGACAGGGAAGTCTTGAACCATGGATAAGTTCTTCAGCATCGTCAGGGGCCTCGGCCTGAAGCGCGGACCGGAACGGTGGCTCGGCGGAGTCTGCGGCGGCATTGCAGCCAAGCTCAATGTGGACGTTGCGTTCGTCCGGATCGCCTTCCTGCTCTTCGCACTGCTGCCAGGGCCGGCTTTCGTCTTCTACCTCCTGGCCTGGGTGATCCTCCCGGACCAGCGCAATGAGATCGTGCTCCAAACCTTCCTGGACAGGCGCTCCATCGACCGGCCCTGACAGGCACTGCTCCCGAACCGCCAAGAGCCCCCGCCCGTGAATCCGTTGTACTGGGCGGGGGCTTTTGCCTGCCCATGTTTCCGCTCGTTCAGGCACCTGCATGTAACCGGTTTGTGTCGTACCCCACACACCCCATTACACTTCTAGGTGAGCTCAGCGTGGCGCTCTGCCTGTAAACCTTCTTCTAGGATTTGAGCCGAACATGAAAATTGGAATCCTCACCAGCGGTGGCGACTGCCCCGGATTGAACGCCGTCATCCGCGGCGCCGTGTTGAAGGGCATCGCCATCCACGGCCAGGAATTCGTCGGGTTCCGCGACGGCTGGCGCGGCGTGGTGGAGGGCGACATCATCGACATCCCCCGCACCATGGTCCGCGGCATCGCCAAGCAGGGCGGCACCATCCTGGGCACGTCCCGCACCAACCCGTTCGAAAACGGCGGCGGCCCCGAAACCATCAAGGCCCACATGGACCGGCTCGGCATCGACGCGATCATCGCCATCGGCGGTGAGGGAACGCTCGCCGCGGCCAAGCGGCTCACCGACGCGGGCCTGAAGATCGTCGGCGTGCCGAAGACGGTGGACAACGACCTCGACGCCACGGACTACACCTTCGGGTTCGATACCGCCGTGCAGATTGCCACCGAAGCCATCGACCGCCTCCGCACCACGGGCGAATCCCACCACCGCTGCATGATCGCCGAAGTGATGGGCCGGCATGTGGGCTGGATCGCCCTGCACGCAGGAATGGCCGCCGGCGCGCACGCCATCCTCATTCCGGAGCAGAAGGTCAGCATCGAGCAGATCACCGAGTGGGTGAAGGAAGCCCACGCCCGCGGCCGCGCGCCGCTGGTGGTGGTGGCCGAAGGCTTCGTGCCAGATCACATGGAAAGCCCGCACTCCGAGCGCGGCCTGGACACGTTCGGCCGTCCCCGCCTGGGCGGCATCGCAGACCAGCTGGCCCCCGAGCTCGAGGCACGGACCGGCGTCGAAACCCGTGCCACCATCCTGGGCCATATCCAGCGCGGCGGCGTCCCGTCCGCCTTCGACCGGGTCCTGGCCACCCGGCTCGGCATGGCCGCCATCGACTCGGTGGTGGAAGGCTACTGGGGCACCATGGTGGCACTGAAGGGCACGGACATCCGCCACGTGGCCTTCGAGGAAGCCCTGGGCCAGCTGAAAACCGTTCCGCAAAACCGCTACGACGAAGCCGCGGTCCTGTTCGGCTAAGCCAGCGGGCCGCCCTAGGCTGGGACCATGACACTCGATCCCGGCTCTGCGGCCATCATCCAGCTGGCGTGGGCACGCCGGCTGGGCCTTGACGACGACGCATTCGGAGACGCGCTGGCCTCTGGCGAACGGATAGTCCGCGCCGACGAATCAGCCCGGACCGTGGAGTTCGTGCGGTTGTTCGGAAGCTCCGCACTGGTGGGCCCGCAGGCCGTCATCGACGCCGCAGCGGACATCCCCGACGAGGAAATGGCCCACCACGTGACCCTCCTGAAGCTGACCCGGGAGCGGGGCGGCCACGGGCTCGGGGCGGCAGCCCTGTTCTTCGCGGACGACCTGCCGCTGCAGCAGCCGTCCGAAGAACTGACGGTCTCGCACGGAAACCCTGAGGCGATTGAACTGGAGGGCCGCTGCCCGCCGGACGACGTCAACGAAGTGGGGCTTTCCGACCTCGAAAACCGGTACACCATCGTCCATGAAGTCGATGGCAGGCGGGTCCCCCTCGCCTGTGGAGCTTATGGCGAGTGGGAAGGCCTGCTCGGCAACATGGGGGTCCTGGTGGATCCTGAGTGGCGGCGGCAAGGTCTTGGGGGCCTGGCGGGATCCATCGCCGCCCACGAGGCACTGGCGGCCGGGCTGACGCTGCAATGGCGTGCAGACGTCAGCAACACCGGCTGCCTTGCCCTCGCCCGGAAACTGGGGCTCTCAGCCGGCGGAATCCAGACCAGCGTCCACCTTCGGTGACGCCTGGCCCTGCCCCGGGCCTCCCCAGTTCTGGACCGGCTTGGGCTTGGCGAAGAACAGCGCAACGGCTGCCGCAACCAGCACCACTGCGGCGGGTAGGAGGATCGACTGGGCCATCGCCGTCGAAAACCCTGTGTGCAGGAACTCCGGAAGCGTACCGCCGCCCATGCCCATGCCCTCACCGGATGGACCGCCCGGGCCGCGGGACGGGAGTTCGGCCGCCAGCCGCGACTGGATAAGGACAGCGATCGCCGCGCTGCCCAGCACGGCACCGAACTGCCGGGTGGTGTTGTAAACGCCGGAGCCCGCACCGGCCTGGCGCGGCGGAAGGTTCCGGGTTGCGGTGGTGCTCAGCGGAGCCCAGATGCCGGCGTTGGCGAAGCCCAGCACGGCGCTGGGAAGTAGGAACAGCAGGATGGGGGTGTCCGGCTGCATCAGCAGGCCGTTCCACACCAGTGCCACCGCCATGAGCGTCAGCCCGGCGGCGGCCAGGTATTTGGGGTTGACCCGGTCCACGATCTTGCCCACCACGGGTGCCATGCCACCCGAGATCAGCGCCATAGGCACCATCAGCAGTGCCGACTGGGTGGGCGTCAAGCCACGGACCAGCTGGTAGTAGAAGATCAGGGGCAGGCTGAAGGACGTCACGGTGAAGCCCACCATGGTGATGCCCAGATTGGCGAGGGAGAAGTTCCGGTCACGGAACAGTCCAAGGGGAAGCAGCGGCTCGCCCTTGTTGAACCGCTGCCACGCCACGAAGGCCGCGAGGATGACAAGGCCGGCGATGATGAGGCCCCACACACTGATCGGCCCGGTGATGGTGCCCCAGTTGTAGGTCTCGCCTTCCTGGATGCCGAAGACCAGCAGGAAGAGCCCGACGGCGCTCAGCAGCACGCCGGGGATGTCAAACCGGTGTGGGTGGGTGCTCAGGGCCGGGACGTTCCGCATGGCCAGGATGAAGCCGACGACGCCGATGGGAACGTTGATGAAGAAGATCCACTCCCAGCCCAGGCCGTCCACCAGGACGCCACCCAGGATGGGCCCCACCAGGGTTGCCATTCCGGCGGTGGCACCCCAAATGGCCATGGCGGCGCCGCGGCGGTCGGGCGGGAAGATGCGGGTGATGACAGCCATGGTCTGGGGCGTCATGACCGCCGCGCCGATACCCTGCAGCACGCGCGCCACGATAAGGGTTTCCACGTTCTGGGCCAGGCCGCACCACAGGGAGGCGAGCGTGAACACCACCAGTCCCAGCAGGTAGAGCCGCTTGGGCCCAAACCTGTCACCCAGCCGGCCGGTAATGAGCAGCGGCACGGCGTAGGCCAGCAGGTAGGCGCTGGTCACCCAGATCACCGAGTTGATATCGGCGTTCAGGCCCTCCATGATCCGGGGATTGGCGACGGACACAATGGTGCTGTCGATCAGGATCATGAAGAACCCGATCACCAGGGACCACAGTGCCGGCCAGGGCTTTTCTACGTCTTCCATCCGCTCATCCTTCTGAAGTTTTGTTGAAGAGCCGGGCAGGGCCCGGGTGGCGTTAGCCCAGGAGGTCCAGAATTTCCGTGCGGGCGAACATTTGCGCGGCGGCCCGTGCCGATGGCGCACCGGCGTCCGGATCCGCGCCGGAATCCAGCAGGACCCTGGCCACGTCCGTGTAGCCCTTGAATGCCGCGCCGGCCAGCGGGGTCTGTCCCCGGTCATTGGCGGAGTTGGCGTCGGCACCGTGCCGCAGGAGCAACTGAACGGTGCCGGCGTGCCCGTGGTAGGCGGCGAGCATGAGCAGTGTGTCCCCCGCGGAGTTTGTCAGGGTGGCGGGAACTCCTGCGTCCAGGTAGGCACCCAGCATCCCGTCGTTGCCCTCGCGGGCCGCCTGGAAAAGCGTGTGGGCCAAGGCCAGGGCGTCGTCGTGCCCTTCCCCTGCGCCCGTCTGCCCGCCCTCGGTTCCGGCGTTCTCAATCATCAGCGTGGCCCCCTCAGGAATCCGGTTTGGCGCCCCACAACCTGGCCGGCGTCCGGGGCGACGATGAGTTCCTGGGCGGCGGGATAGGGTTCATCGCCGTCCAGGACCGTCAGTATCTCATCCGGGGCAACGGAACGCTTTATGACTGCCAGGGCAACGGGACCCATCTCGTAGTGCTGGGCGACGGACGTCACCGTTCCCACCTTGCGTTCCCCAGCCATGACCGGACTTCCGGCCGCGGGCAGGGTGTGCTGCGAGCCGTCGAGCTGCAGGAACACCAGCCGGCGCGGCGGGTGGCCCAGGTTGTGGACGCGGGCAATGGTTTCCTGCCCCTTGTAGCAGCCTTTGGCCAGATGGACGGCGGTGCGCAGCAGGTCCAGCTCGTGCGGGATGGTCTTGTCGTCCGTCTCGGCGCCGATACGGGGGCGCCAGGCGGCGACCCGGAGGGCCTCGGCGGCGAGCATGCCGGCCAACGCGCGCCCGGCGACGGCGTCCTCAAGCCCGGCGGCGGGGATGAGGTACTCGAACCAAGGGCGCTCAAGCCCGGGATGGTTCTCCTCGGAGACGGTGGCGTAGGAGAATCCGCCGGCGGAGACGTGCGGCCACGGGTCCTGCCAGGCGAGGTGGCCGGACCATTCGGGGACGGCACGTGTGCTGCCCACGACGGCCCAGTCCGCCGAGACGTCGGCGATCTCCACCCGCAGCATGAACTTCATGCGGTTGAGGTACTCGGCAAGCGGGGCGGCTTCGGCAGCCTCCACGATCAGCCAGGTGGTCCCGCCGTCGTCCACCACCCGCGCGTCGAACTCAATGCGGCCCTGGACACTGAGGAGCAGCAGTTCGCTGGACTCGCCGGACTGCAGGCCTGCCACCTGCTGGGAGGACAAGGTGTTCAGCCAGCTCAGCCGGTCCGGACCCGTGACGGTGACCACGCCGCGGTGGGCAAGGTCGACGACGGCTGTTCCGGCGGCGAGGGCACGCTGCTCGCGCAGGGGCTCACCGTAGTGGGCGGCAACACCGGCGTCAGGGCCGGTGGCCTCGACGGCGCCGGGGCGCGACAACAAAGGGCTGGGCGTAGTCATATGTAGTAGAAGTCCTTGGAAGCTAACGGTATTCCGGGTTTTCGAAACCGAAATGCGTGCCGGCCTTCCACTCGTTCGGCAGGTTGCCGTAAGCGGGGTAGCCGCCCGCGTCCTTCAGTGTCCTGGCCAGGTGCAGGAGGTTCCAGGTCATGAAGGTGGTGTTGCGGTTGGTGAAGTCGGACTCCGGGCCGCCGGACCCTTCATCCAGGTAGCTGGGGCCGGGTCCCACGGGACCAATCCAGCCGGCGTCCGCCTGCGGCGGGATGCTGAAGCCGATGTGCTGCAGGCTGTAGAGGATGTTCATCGAGCAGTGCTTGATGCCGTCCTCATTCCCCGTGATCAGGCAGCCGCCCACCTTGGGATAGAAGGCCCACTGCCCCTTCCCGTTCAGCTCACCGGAGTGGGCGTAGAGCCGCTCGATCAGTTTTTTGGTCTGGGACGAGTTGTCACCGAGCCAGATGGGGCCGGCCACCACCACGATGTCTGCGTCCTTGACGGCGGGATAGAGTTCCGGCCATTCGTCAGTGGCCCAGCCGTGCTGCGTCATGTCCGGGTAGACGCCGCTGGCGATGTCGTGGTCCACGGTACGGATCACCTTGGTGCTGACACCCTGTTTTTCCATGATCCGGCGGCTGATTGCGATCAGGCCGTCCGTGTTGGATGTCTGCGGTGATTTCTTAAGGGTTCCGTTGAAGAAGACGGCTTTCAGTCCGCTGTAGCCGCCTGGCGTTCCTGCTGGTTCCGTGCCGTCTTCCATCATGGGCCCTTTCCGGATCAGGAGACTCTGTGCAGGAAAGCGGAGGCGTGTGCCTCCAGCCCTTTTCCGCCTTCTCCCCCAGTAGCAACGTCCCACCGCCACAAAAGGTTGCCGTCCACCAGGCCGAAGATCCGGGTGGCGGCACTGTATTCCTTCGAGTGGCTGCCGCGCATCACCATGTCGGTGCTCAGCTGGATCTGTGGGCCCTTGATCTGGCCGTAGTACAGCTCCGTGATCCCGCCGGGATGCGCGATGGAGACGGAGATGTCGAAACCGCCGTCCTTGTTGCGCAGCGCTTCGACCTCGTCGGCACTCTTCAGCACCGGCACGATGTCCGCAGGCACCAGCCCGGGGCCGCCGTCGGCATCGAGCTGCTTGCGCTCGAGCGCCCAGAACCCCGTCTCGACGGTGAGCGGCCGCAGGCGGGTCCCTTCGTCGTCGGTCAGCCAGCTTTCGGCGCGGTACTGCAGGTACGGCAGGCCGTTGTGCGTGAAGGAGACGTGCTGCAGGAAGTGTTCCGAGTCCTCGTCGCCGCTGCCCAGCCGGCCGCGGCCCTCCCACTCACCGATGAGCCACGAGAGGGGGACGAGTTCGGGAGTCAGATCTGTTGGAATCTCAATGGGCATTGGCATTACCTCGAGAAACGGGCGACCCTGCGAAAGGGGTGGCTACTTCTGGCCCTTGAAGAGGCGGTAGACCACAAAACCGGCGAACCAGGCCATGGACAGGCTCGCGATGCCGAGCAGGACAAGGAAGAAGATTTCAAAAGCAAGTACGGACATGGTGCCATCCTAACCCGTTAGTAGATGAGTAGTTTGTCTATGAAGTACGCGAGGGACCCCACGGCCGAAACCGGTGCAAGGCCCATGCCGAGGGCGGCCAGGATGTCCAGCGGTGCGCCGCGAAGCGTGGCAAGCCTGCGGAAGCTGGCCAGGACCGCGCCGACTATGACCCCGAACACCGCAGCGGGCAGGACGGCGATGTCCGACAGGACCAGTCCGGCGAGGGGTCCGGCCAGGCCGGCAAGGACAATTCCCAGCGGCGCGATGATGCTGTCAGGCCACCGGATGAGCCCGGCCAGCAGGGCCACGGCCGCGCTGACCGCCGCTACCAGCAGCATTTCGCGGACCCCGTTGAAGCGGGCGCCGGCGATCCAGCCTGCGCCGAGGCAGGACAGCAATACACCGGCGCAGCATCCGAGGGTGGATTCAAGGCGTTGCGCCTGGCCGGTGCCGCGGATCAGCTGCACCACGAAGACGGCCATCATGCCCAGGGCCACGAAAGCCGGCGTCCAGTCAAGGTAACCGGGAGCAGGGGTCAGCGCCGCAGCCACCGCGGCAGCGGCGCCGGGCAGCGCTATGACAGCCGCGAGGGTCTTCCTGGCCGGAATGCGAAGGAAATGGGGCCACCCGATGCCAACGGCCGCGGCGATCAGGATGCCAACCACCACAAGCGCCTCCGGCGAGGCATAGACCCCGGCGATGATGGCGATGAGCCCGGCAATTCCCACGGCACCCACAGTCCAGGAACCGAGCGAGCGCGCAGGTGCCTGCAATTCCGCGGTCATGCGGGGCCCGCCCTGTGCTTCGTCGGTGCACTCACTGCGCTTTTTCCCATCCTGGCGTCGGCCGGAAGGCTGGTCCGCCCCCCGTGGCAGGGCTGGTGGGCCCTGGTTCAATCCTGCCTTATATGAACCTCATATGTCGCAAAACGGCCCCGTCCGCGGCGCGGATCTGTGGTCCGGAGGACCCCGCCGGGTATACTCAAAGTTCAGCTAAGCTCCCTGCCGGGGCTGCTGTCCGACGGCCTGCTGTCGGACCTCAATTCCCTGCAGGAAGCCAGTACCGGCCGGTGAGAATCCGGTTCAGTCGCCCAATGATGCGCGGACGGCCCTTGGAGGAACAATGTCGCACATCCTGTTACTGACCAACAGCACCGGATCTTCGGTCGACATCCTGCCTGCCCTCGAATTGCTGAACCATCGGGTCCATATCCTCCCGGCCGAGCCGACTGCCCTCCTTGAGACGGACCCCTGCGACATCGTCCTGCTGGATGCGCGCAAGGACCTGGTGGGCGCCCGCTCCCTTACACAGCTCCTGAAAGCCACCGGCCTCAGCGCGCCGCTGGTCCTGATCCTGACCGAAGGCGGCATGGCTGCCGTTTCCTCCGCGTGGGCGGTTGATGACATCGTCCTCGACTCCGCGGGACCCGCTGAGGTGGAAGCCCGCATCCGGCTGTCCGTTGCCCGCGCGGTGCCCGAGCAGGAAGACGCACCCAGTGAGATCCGTGCCGCCGGCGTGATCATCGACGAGGCAAGCTACACGGCACGGGTCAACGGGGCGCCGCTGAACCTGACGTTCAAGGAGTTCGAGCTCCTGAAGTACCTGGCACAGCACCCGGGCCGGGTGTTTACCCGCCAGCAGCTGCTGACGGAAGTCTGGGGCTACGACTACTACGGCGGCACCCGGACGGTGGACGTCCATGTGCGGCGCCTGCGCGCCAAGCTCGGTGCGGACCACGAGAACCTGATCAGCACCGTCAGGAACGTCGGTTACCGCCTGACTCTGGTGCGCCAGCAGGAAGACGAGCTCACCGAGGCCTGAGCCTGGACCGCCAGCGGCGTATAGCCTTGGCTCATGACTCCAGCGCATCCGCAGAAGTGGCCCGTCCAGGTTGTCCGGGGCGGGGTTGACCAGCAACTCCTGAAGGACTGCCGCGGTGTGCTCGCCGCGGCTGAGGAATCGGACGGCAACCCGTCCATCTCCGAACAGACCCTGGTGACCATGCGGGCCGGTGATGCCGGCGCCCACACACTCCTGACGCTGGCCCTGTATGCCCCTGACGAGGACTCAGACCCGTCCACAGGCCAGGACCTGGCGGGCTTCGCCGTCGTGGTTGACGAGCCGGACGGCAACGGGGTCCTGGAGATCGCGGTGCATCCTTCGTACCGGAACCAGGGCGTTGCCGACCGGCTGGTGGGTGCCCTCAAGGAGGTCCGCGGCTTTGACGGCCTGAAGGCATGGTCCCACGGCAACCACGAGGCCGCGGCCGACCTTGCCGCCCGGTACGGCTATGCGCCGGTGCGTGAGCTGTGGAAGATGCGCATGACGACGGCGGGCGCGGACCTTCCCGACGCCGTTCTTCCGGATGGGGTGGCAATCCGCACCTTTGTGCCAGGCCGGGATGAGGACGCCTGGCTGGCTGCCAACCGCGCGGCGTTCGCCCACCACCCGGAACAGGGGAACCTGACACGGCTCGACCTTGAGGCGCGCATGACGGAGGACTGGTTCGATCCTGCGGGGTTCTTCCTGGCCGAGGACCGGGATGGCCGCCTGCTGGGCTACCACTGGACCAAGGTCCATCCCCGGCACGGCGAACACCCGGCGATCGGCGAAGTGTATGTTGTGGGCGTGGCCCCGGAGGCCCAGGGCATGGGCCTGGGCCAGGCGTTGACCATCGCCGGTATCAAGCACCTGCGCGACTCGGGGCTGAACGCGGTCATGCTCTACGTGGATGCCGATAACGCCGCGGCGGTGGCCCTGTACCGGCGGCTGGGGTTCACCCGCTGGGATATGGACGTTATGTACGGCCCGGCCGGCGCCTAGGCAGGGCCGCGGGAACATTCCCGGCCCGGTGTAAAACAAGGGCCGGGGGCCGGGGAATGCTTGTAAGGTTGAAACCGGACCATGCGGGGCGGAAACGCCGGCACAGAGCGCCAGCTAAAGGAGAAGTCATGAACCCGGAAGCCACCGGAACAGCCACGTCCAAGGATGTTGCGGTGCCAGTACGGGCCCGCTTCGGCTCATCCGAAGTACCTGCGTCCAGGGCCACCCAGGACCGCATCGACATTCCGGAGTTCGCCCCGAACCTGCAGCCGGAGGGTGACATCCGGCCCGACCGGTTCCTGGACCGCGAATTGAGCTGGCTCGCCTTCAACTCCCGCGTTCTGGAGCTGGCGGAGGACCCCACCCTGCATCTGCTGGAGCGGGTCAGCTTCCTGTCCATCTTTGCGTCCAACCTGGACGAGTTCTTCATGGTCCGCGTGGCCGGTCTCAAGCGCCGCATCGCCACGGGCCTCGCGGTGCCCTCCCCCGCAGGCCTGAGCCCGGTTGAGGTGCTCGAAAGGATCAGCGAGGAAGCCCACCGGCTGCAGGAACGGCACGCGCAGGTCTACGCCGACCAGATCCGCCCGGCCCTTGCCTACGAACACATCCACCTCATGCACTGGGAGGAGCTGGACGACACCGCCCGGCAGCAGCTCAGCGTCATGTTCGCGGAGAAGGTCTTCCCCATCCTTACTCCCCTGGCGGTTGACCCGGCCCACCCCTTCCCCTATATCTCCGGCCTGTCGCTGAACCTTGCCGTCGTGGTCAGGAACCCCGTCAGCGACAAGGAGCTGTTCGCCCGCGTCAAGGTCCCGGACCAGCTCCCGCGCCTGATCTCCATCGACGGTCCGCGGGCCGGCGCGGTCCCCGGCCGGGTGGCCCGCTTCATCGCGCTTGAGGAAGTCATCGCCGTCCACCTGGACAAGCTGTTCCCGGGCATGGAGGTCCTGGAGCACCACACCTTCCGCGTCACCCGCAACGAGGACGTGGAGGTGGAAGAGGACGACGCCGAGAACCTCCTGCAGGCATTGGAAAAGGAACTCCTTCGGCGCCGCTTCGGCCCTCCGGTCCGGCTGGAAGTCACCAACGACATCAATCCCAACATCCGGGCACTGCTGATCCGCGAACTGGGTGTGGAGGAGTCGGAGGTGTATTCGGTGCCGGCTCCGCTGGACCTCCGGGGCCTGTCCGTGATTGCCGCGATCGACCGCGCGGACCTGCACTACCCCAAGCACGTCCCGCACACCTCCCGGTACCTGAACGAATCCGAAACGTCCAAGGCCGCCAACGTTTTCGCCGCTATGCGCCGCCGGGACATCCTGCTCCACCACCCGTACGATTCGTTCTCCACCTCGGTGCAGGCGTTCCTGGAACAGGCGGCATCCGACCCCAAGGTCCAGGCCATCAAGCAGACCCTCTACCGCACCTCCGGCGACTCCCCCATCGTGGACGCCCTGATCGACGCCGCCGAGGCCGGAAAGCAGGTCCTGGCCCTGGTGGAAATCAAGGCCCGCTTCGATGAGCAGGCCAACATCTCCTGGGCCCGCAAGCTGGAGCAGGCGGGAGTCCACGTGGTGTACGGCATCGTGGGCCTGAAGACGCACTGCAAGCTTTCACTGGTGGTCCGCCAGGAAGTGGACGGGCTCCGCCGCTACTGCCACATCGGCACCGGCAACTACCACCCCCGCACGGCCCGGTATTACGAGGACCTTGGCCTGCTGACAGCCAACGACCAAGTGGGCGAGGACCTCTCCAAGCTCTTCAACCAGCTCTCCGGCTACGCACCAAAGTCCACCTTCAAGCGGCTGCTGGTGGCGCCCCGGTCGGTCAGGTCCGGGCTTATCGACAGGATCGAGACGGAGATCCGCAATGCCCGGGCCGGTGTGCCGGGACTGGTGCAGATCAAGGTGAACTCCATGGTGGACGAAGCCATCATCGATTCCCTGTACCGCGCCTCCCAGGCCGGGGTGAGGGTGGATGTGGTGGTTCGTGGCATCTGCTCCTTGCGCCCGGGCGTTCCAGGCCTCAGCGAGAACATCACCGTCCGCTCCATCCTGGGCCGCTTCCTGGAGCACTCGCGCGTGTTCGCCTTTGCCAATGGCGGCGATCCTGTGGTGTACATCGGTTCGGCCGACATGATGCACCGCAACCTGGACCGCCGGGTGGAGGCCCTGGTGCAGCTGGCCAGCCCTGACGACATCACCTACGTCCTGGACCTCCTGAAGCGGTACATGGACCCGGAAACCTCCAGCTGGCACCTCGACAACGAGGGCCGCTGGATCCGGCACCATCTCTCCGAAGACGGGAAACCGCTTGAAGATGTCCAGTCCTGGCTGCTGGCGTCCCGGCCGCGGCAACGCAGCCTGAGCCGGCGATAGGCAGCCGCTTTGTCGAGTGATGCACTTGTAGCCGACCAGACCGACCACCCCGGGGAACCCGTAGCCGTGACCGCTGCGGGTGCCATCCCCTGGCGCGTCAACAAGGACCGACTCGAAGTCCTGCTGATCCACCGGCCCCGCTATGACGATTGGTCCTGGCCCAAGGGAAAGATCGACGCCGGCGAGACCGTCCCCGAATGCGCAGTCCGCGAGGTGTGGGAGGAGATTGGCCTCCAGGCACCGCTGGGGATACCGCTGCCGCCCATCCATTACCACGTGGCCTCGGGCCTGAAGGTGGTGTACTACTGGGCCGTCAGGGTCACCAACGGCACCACGCTGGTACCGGACGGCAAGGAAGTGGACAGCGTCATGTGGTGCGCGCCGGAAAAGGCGGCCCGGCTGCTGTCCAACCCCTCCGACGTCGTACCCCTTGAATACCTGCGGGACGCGCATGACCAGGGCACGCTGGACACATGGCCCCTGCTGGTGCTCCGGCATGCCAAGGCCAAGCCGCGCTCGTCCTGGAGCAAGGCGGAAGGCGAGCGCCCGCTGGCGGCCACCGGAAGCAGGCAGGCGCAGGCCGTCGGACGGCTCCTGCAGGCCTGGAAGCCGATGCGGGTGGTCACCAGCCCGTGGCTGCGCTGCGTTGCCACCGTGGCACCCTATGCCAAGGCCAGCGGCGCGAAGGTGAAACTGGCGGAGGGGTTGACCGAACACAAACACCAGCGCAGCCCCAAGAAGACGGCGGCCGTGATCGAAACACTTTTCGACAAGCAGCGGGCCGTGGTGGCCTGCACACACCGGCCCGCCCTGCCCACCGTCCTCAGGCAGCTGGCCACGCACATGCCGGCACACCTGGCGAATCTCCTGCCCGCCCGCGAGCCGTACCTGTCGCCGGGCGAGGTGGTGGTCTGCCATGTGGCCTGCGGTGGAAGGAAACAGGTTGTGGCAGTGGAGCAGTTCAAGCCGTTCGACGACTAGGCCGGCACCAACGCCTTGACCCGGGCGCCTTATCAGCCTTGACTTAGGGAACGACGCACAGTTCTGGGGGGATAACGTGCCGGCTTCCACGACCACTGATGTTTTTGATGTTCCACCAATAGCGGTCCTGTGGCCGATCCTGCTCGCCGGCGGGGTGTACCTCGTGCTCCGATCCCTGATCCGCGGCGCCCGGGGCCGGGTCTTCCCCGCAACAGCGTCCCGGCATGCTCTTTGCGTCGGAGTCATTGGCTGGCTGGTAAGTTCACTGCTGCCGGCTGCCAACGCAGGCATCCTTCCGGTTCCGGGAATTCCCAAGGCGGCTGTTGAGATCCTGCCCTCGCTCGCCTGGCCGGTCCTGGGCTGCCTGGCTGTACACAGCCTTGGGCAGCTGAGCTACCCTCGACCGAAGTCGCTGCCCGGGCAGCCGCCCGGACAGGCGCCCCGGATCCGCGATTTCCTGCCCCTGCGGCTCGCCTGGACGGCAGCCGCCATCTTCGCTGTAGCCGCTGCCCAGATCGTGTGGACGTCCAGTCTGCCAGGTTTCGCGCCTCAACCTTACGGGTCACGTCCGGACGGCGAAGGGGGCTTTGCCACCTATGGCGGAGAAGGCCGGGTTGCTGGGGTGGAGCTGGCGATGTACCTGGGCGGGGCGTTGTTCGTCCTGGCTGTGGGAACCCTCGCCGTACTGCTGCTGATCAGCCTGCGCCCGCCGGTGGACGGACTCACGCCCGGACTTGACGGCGTCCTGCGGACCATCGCCATGAACCGGTTGCTCCGCACGGTTGCCACGATCGCCTCCGGACTGGCCGCCATTGCGGGGAACCATGCTGCGCGGCCCGATCCTGGTTCCGGGATCGCCGGCTGGATCAACCCTGCCGGAGCCCTGAACCTGGCAGTCCTGCTGGTGATGCTCCTCTGGCCGCCTCCCAAACTGGCGGCCCCGCAGCCACAGCGAAGGGCACTGGCTCCCGGCGCGGCGGCGTATCACCGCCGGCCAAACTTCTTCAGACAGTAGACTTGGGGCGTGAGCATCCCAACGCCTTATGAAGACCTCCTGCGCGATGTCCTGGCCACCGGCACCCATAAATCGGACCGTACGGGCACCGGAACCACCAGCGTTTTCGGGCGCCAGATCCGCTTTGACCTTTCTAAGGGCTTCCCGCTGATCACCACCAAGCGGGTCCACTTCAAGTCCGTGGCAGTGGAGCTCCTGTGGTTCCTGCGCGGAGAGACCAACATCAAGTGGATGACGGACCAGGGCGTGACCATCTGGAACGAGTGGGCAGACGAAGACGGCGACCTGGGCCCGGTCTATGGCGTGCAGTGGCGCAGCTGGCCCACCCCGGACGGCGGCCACATCGACCAGATCGCTGAACTCATCGAGAACCTGAAGTCGAATCCGGATTCCCGCCGGCACATCGTCTCCGCGTGGAACGTCTCCGAGCTCAACGACATGGCACTCCCGCCCTGCCACGCGTTCTTCCAGTTCTACGTGGCCAACGGCAAGCTCTCCTGCCAGCTCTACCAGCGGTCCGCTGACATGTTCCTGGGCGTACCGTTCAACATCGCCTCCTACGCCCTGCTTACGTGCATGATCGCCCAGCAGGTGGGCCTTGAACCCGGCGAATTCGTCTGGACCGGCGGCGACGTGCATATTTACGAGAACCACATGGACCAGGTCCTCAAGCAGCTCGAACGCGAGCCCTACGAATACCCGCAGCTGAAGATCACCCGCAAGCCCGCGTCCATCTTCGACTACACAGTGGAGGATTTCGACGTTGTGGGCTACCGGCACCACCCCACCATTAAGGCACCGATCGCCGTATGAGCACCGAAAACTTCACTGATCCGCAGTCCTTCTCGGAGGAACTGGCCGCATCGATCACCGGCGTCGGGCTGGTGTGGGCGCAGACGTCCGACGGGGTCATCGGCAAGGACGGGGACATGCCCTGGCACCTGCCCGAGGACCTGAAGCACTTCACCCGGCTCACCACCGGGCACCCTGTCATCATGGGCCGCAAGACCTGGCTGTCCTTCCCGGACAAGTACCGTCCCCTTCCGGGGCGCACGAACATCGTGATCACCCGGCAGAAGGACTGGGCAAACACGCCTGAAGCGGAGGGCGCCGTCGTGGTCCCCTCCCTGGATGACGCGCTCCTTGAGTCGCAGTTCGTCGACGGCGGCGAGACGGTGTGGATCCTGGGCGGCGGCGACGTCTTCAGCCAGTCCACAGACCTCGCCAACGTTGCGGTGGTCACCACCATCGACGTGAAGGCCGACGGCGATACGTTCGCCCCGGAGCTTGGCCCCACATGGGAGGCCTCCGCTTCCGTCCCGCCGGACGGCTGGCTGACGGCCGACAACGGCACACGCTACCGATTCACCAAATGGACCCGGACGGAGGGCTAGGAACATGCTGAAGAAACCGGAAACCCTGTTCGTCCTGGGCTACATGCTGCTGCCGCTCCTCGCGCTGCTGTCCGCGATCGTGGGGCTCACCATGATCCTGGGCGGCAACAAGATCGCCGGCGCGATCGTGCTGGTTGTCGTCACCCAGGTCTTCACGTTCGGAGCGTTCTTCGCGCTGCGCGCGCGGAAGGCCGCCGTGCTGGAGCAGTCGGAGCAGCGTTAGCTCCACCCGGCTGGTTCGTTGCATGGGGAGACCGCCCCATCGCGGCCGGCCCGCTGCTGCCCTAGGCTGGGGCACCCAGCACACTGGGGGCTGTTGAAAGAATATTGGGGGAATCCTGGTGGCAGGAACTTTGTGGGGCGCCGACGTCGAGCAACTTCGGACCCTCGCGCAGCAGTTCAGCAAGACGGCGGACCTGCTGCAGCAGCAGTCGACGCAGCTGAGCAGCCAGATCAACAACAACCCGGCCTGGAAGGGCGCAGACGCCCAGCGGTTCCGGTCTGACTGGAACACCAGCCACCGGGCCCTTCTTCAGCAAACCGCCTCCCGGCTGCAGCAGGAATCCAAGCTGCTGCTGAAGAACGCTGACGAGCAGGAGAAGGCGAGTACCAACGGCTCCGGCGCAGTTCCAGGCTCCGGCAGTGATGGATTCCCGGCCGGTCCTGCCGGCACGCCTTACGCGCCCAACCCATGGGGCCCGGACTGGCTGGCCAAGGGTTCTCCGTTCCGCGACGGATGGGGCCTGCGCAGCCAGGTCAAAGCAGGTCTGGATCTTCCAAAAAGCGTTTTCGGTTTGGCGACGATGGCGTCTAAAGGGTTGGACGACTTCACTGATGCGGCACGCTGGGCCAAGCTCCCAGCCAACAGCGTCACCTATAACCTGCTTGATTCAGGGACAGACCTACTTGGGCTGAAGAATCTCCAGAAATACGTCCCGGCGCTCAATCAGTTCGACGGATTCTTCAAGGAAAGCACCTGGCTGTTCAAGGGGCAGGGACCGGTCCTGGAAAGCCTTGGGAAGAGCGGATTGGGCCGTGGCCTGGGGTGGGCCGGGGTGGGCCTGAACGCGTTCGACACTGTCGGTGCCCTTGCCGCGGGAAAGACCGATGCTGCCTTGTGGTCCGGCGCGAAGACGGCGCTTGGTGTAGCCTGCTTCCTTCCGCCGCCAGCTGGTACGGTCTGCACGGTAGTCAGTGCAGGAATCGCAATTTATGAAATACCCGCGGTCAAGGAATTCGTAAATGGCGCGGCCAGTAACGTCGCGGACACGGCGGCCGGTGCGGTTATGGACCCCGGAAAGTTCGTCCAGGACACCGGAAAGAATCTGGCGGAGCTTGGCAAGTCAGCGGCCAGCTTCCTCGGCTTTGGCTAAATCAATCGAAGGACAACTCGTGACAACCAGCACCGCCTCCACCGGATCTTCGGACACAGCTGTCGGTTTCGGCTTCGCCGAACTGGCCTACATCATCAGAAGGTTTGATACCGATGCCGCGGGAAAGTCGGCTGAGGTCCTTCGGCTCCAAGAGGAAGTCCAGTCCGATCGGATATGCGTTGCCGGAGGTTCTTCCCTTTTAGCCCGGGGTTTTGCGAGCGTTGGTGAGGATCTGGAATTGGAAGGCCCGGCGGCGCCCACGGCGTATGCATTGTCCAAGGCGGACCGCTGGACCGAGATCAGTCTTGTTGACGATAGGAAGACCGACACCGTTGTGCACGTGGAATCCGACAAGGTGTCGCTGCTGATGCAGCCCAGAACCCTTGGTACGTGGTTCATCTTCGCCCAGGACCCCGACATCAATGGTGCGGACGCCCAGCTTTCCCTCATCGAGGAGCACATCCGGAACCATCCGGAGGGCACCGCATTTATCCGGGTGAAGTCGATCTCCCGCGAAGACCACCTTCTCATCAGGCCCGATGGCTCGGGCTGGGCGGTCGCCAAAGTCGTCGATCCAACAGCGGACGTCGAAGAAACCACGGGCCTGGACACGGCAGCGCTGCTTGCTTCGATTCGGCAAACGCGTGGAGAAACGCGATGAGCGACAAGACATCCGAAAATCAGCCTCCGGCCCGGCGCAAGGGATACTACAGGCGGCAGATCGAGCACGAAGCCGCCAAGCAGGGACTCACTGTCGAGGAATACGGGGTCTACAAGGGCGACGCCGGAAGTGCCGTCAAACCCGTCAATTCCGCGGGCGGACTGCTGTTCCTCGCCGTCCTGATATCGCTGTTCTCCGCCGTCGTCGTCGGCGCCGCCATCATTCTCCTCAGCGGCGAGGGAGTCACCAACTGGGTGGAATTCGTCGTCGGTTGCACGATTGCACTGGTCCTGGTGCCAACATCGTGGGCTTATTACTTCAAGGAGCGCAAGGCAGCGCGCCTGAGGAAGGCGGCAGGAAAGACCCTTCAGCCGCCAACCCGCCGCTCGAGCAGGCCGGACTGGTAGGAAGACTGGAAATGGAGGTATCGATTTGGAATCCAGCAAACATCGCCATCACCCGCGAACACTTCCCCGAGAGCACGCACCCGTTTACTGGGAGGCTTCGCCGACGCCCCCGCCAACAACAAGGACGTAAGCGGCCTTGATTTACAGCTCAGACCAGGAGCGGCACAACGATACGGTCTACGCCGAGCACAAGGCAGCGCTCGCACGGGGCGAGAAGCGCGTTCTGCGCAGGACAAGTACGGGTCAGCTGCACAGCTATCCCGGCGACGAGATCGGCTTTTCTCCGGGCCGGGGCCAGGCACAGGTCCGGAGCTGGTGGGGCATGGGAATTGTGTCCGCCTTTCTCGGGCTGATCTTCATTGGCTCCATGGTGCTGTTCATCGCCTCGTTCAGGCAGGGCACGGCCCCTGAGTGGGGCGCACTGTTCGCAATTGCCCTGGGTGGCTTCGGGGCTTGGTACACGTTTGGCTTGGCCAGGGACGAGTACCGGGCCAAGAAGTTGCGCAAGGAGCGCAATGCACCAGAGCCCGGCGCAGGACATGTGAACCAGTGATTCCCCGAACAGGCTCCGGCTGCCTGCGGCTTCCCGATACTGCACAAGTCATCTAGGCAATGGTGGACCGTCCGTACTTCTACGCAACCGGCATGGGCGCGCGGTCCACGCCTATACGAAGGACGAATGGGGTATCGGCGTCTCCCAGCCATCCGGAAACTACTCGGTCCATACGGCCACAGGGCTCGTTGTCGTGACGGCCCTCATGACCATTCCAGCCCTCGGCGCACCCCTGATGCTGATCGTCGCACTTGCCAGCCTCAACGTAATTATTGTCATTTTCGGACTCCTGGGTACGGTCCTCTTCACCGGAGGCTGGCTAATGGGTGTCCGCAGCCTTCGCCGCGAACTGCGGGCGTCCAAAAAGCGCAAGCTGAAAGGGCCAGGCTCCATCCACTCAAGCGCCAGCAGAAGAGCCGAGGCTTTGATTTACAGCTCAGACCAGGAGCGGCACAACGATGCCGTCTACGCTGAGCACAAGGCTGCGCTTGCACGGGGTGAAAAACGGGTGCTGCGAACCACCAGCACGGGCGAACTGCACAGCTACCCCACGGGCCCCGCAGCGGCGCACCGCCGACCGCCCGGGTATGTGCCGCCGTCGTACCTTGCCGACCTGCCCGGGGCGTGACGTAACCGACTGCGTCCTGCCGGATGCGAAGTCTAAACTGGACCAATGACTACAGCAGCTACCCCTTCCGTCGGCCTGGTCGGATGGCGCGGCATGGTCGGTTCCGTCCTCATGCAGCGCATGCAGGACGAGGGCGACTTCGCCAACATCAACCCGGTGTTCTTCTCCACCTCCAACGCGGGAGGTGCCGCGCCGTCGTTCGCTGACGGCGCCGGCAAGCTCGAGAGCGCGTTCGACCTCGACACCCTGGCCAAGCTGCCCATTATCGTCACCGCCCAGGGCGGCGACTACACCAAGCAGGTCCACGGCGACCTCCGCAGCCGCGGCTGGGACGGCCTCTGGATCGACGCTGCCTCCACCCTGCGCATGAACGATGACTCGATCATCGTGCTGGACCCTATCAACCGCGACGTCATCGACAAGGGCCTGGTCAACGGCACCAAGGACTTCATCGGCGGCAACTGCACCGTTTCCTGCATGCTCATGGGCCTGGGCGGCCTGTTCAAGAACGGGCTGGTGGAGTGGGGAACCTCCATGACCTACCAGGCTGCCTCCGGCGGCGGCGCCCGGCACATGCGTGAGCTCCTCAGCCAGTTCGGCACGCTCAACGCTGAGGTCAGCACGGAACTGGACGACCCGGCGTCGGCCATCCTGGACATTGACCGCAAGGTCCTGGCCCACCAGCGGACCGACATCGACGCCACCCAGTTCGGCGTCCCCCTGGCCGGCTCGCTGATCCCCTGGATCGACGCGGACCTGGGCAACGGTCAGTCCAAGGAAGAGTGGAAGGCCGGGGTCGAAACCAACAAGATCCTGGGCACCTCCGAGGAAAACCATGTGATCATGGACGGCCTCTGCGTCCGCATCGGCGCCATGCGCTCCCACTCCCAGGCCCTGACGCTGAAGCTCCGCGAGGACCTGTCCGTGGCCGAGATCGAAAAGCTGCTGGACGAGGACAACCAGTGGGCCAAGGTGGTTCCGAACACCAAGGAAGCCTCCATGGCCGCGCTGACCCCGGTGGCCGCCTCCGGCACCCTGGACATCCCGGTGGGCCGCATCCGCAAGATGGAAATGGGCCCGCAGTACATCAGCGCCTTCACCGTGGGCGACCAGCTCCTCTGGGGCGCCGCCGAGCCGCTGCGCCGCATGCTCAACATCGCCACCGGCAACCTGTAACCCTACAGCTGCCTCACGAGCGGCCCTTGCCCGCATAACCGTTGCTGCCCGGCACCGGTTATGCGGGACGGGGCCGTTTCTGTGTTCCGGGGTGCCCCGCCAGGAACGCATGCAGCCGGTGCCGCAGCTCTCCTGGCCGGTCCAGGTGATTCCAATGGATCCGGAAGATGGCCCATCCGAGCTCCTGCAATGCATTCTCCCGGCGCCGCTCCGCGAGCAGCACGTCGGCAGCCGGCTTGTAGTCCGTGTACTTGGCTGCCCCGTCGAACTCGATGATCACCTGGGCCTCGTGGTCGGCGAAATCTGCCCGGAAGAGGCCCTCACGGGTGGGGATCTCGACTTGCGGTTCGAACATACCCAAGCCGAAGGACCGAAGCAGCAGCCTGGTCCGTGTCTCCCCCGCAGATTCGGATCGTGCATCCAGGACATTGAGCAGATCAGTGGCACGCCTGCCACCGCGCACCGTGGGGCTTTCGTCCAGCAAGTGCCGCATTGTGTCAATGGATGCGCCTTTGCGGAGCGCGTAGTCACCGATAACGGCTGCCTTGTCGAGGGGCAGGATCCGGGCGCAGTCCAGGACTGTTCTTTCCATCGAGGTGGTCAGGATCTCCCGGCCGTCAGGTGTCCACAATGAGGCCAGCTCGTGTTCCGTGAGCGGGAATCGGTGAGTCCGGACGTCCCGGCCCGCACTGGATCTCGAGTTGGAATACTGCGTTGTCACGTGGACCAGCGCCCCACTCGCCCAGACGGTGCAGCAATGCAGCAAAGCCGCGCTAACGTGGCTGTACCGGGAGGCGCCCCCGGTCGACTCGAAATGCGCCATGACGCGGAGCTTGTCACGGTCCCACGGCTTGAGGGCATTCCAGTGCGCACTGCGGACGTAGGCTCCCCGCCGCAACCGGAGCAGGCCACCGCTCGTGACGGCCGCCGTCACCACCCGGTCGTCCAGCCCAGCAGCCGCCAGCTGGTGCGTTGACGCAACCACTCGATCGGGCCATCGATCATCTACCAGGGCCCGCGCAGCATTGGAGTTCATCCCTCAAGGGTCGGCGGCGGACACCGGCAGCGGCAGCATCGGACCCCGCTATGTGGATGGCCACCAAGATGAGCGGCCCATGCCCGCATGACCGTTGCTGCCCGGCACCGGTTATGCGGGCAAGGACCGGTTATGCGGGCAGGAGCCAGTCAGGTGGCCAGGAATCTCGTGTACCGGCTGGCGGCCTTGGCCAGGGCGGCCTGCGCTGCCGGACCAAGGGGACGGGCTTCATCGAAGAGTTCGGGTACGACGGCGGCACGCGGCCCGGTGCCCTGCAGCGCCCAGGTGCCCACCACCTTTCCCGCCGCGACCACCGTCTTCTTGAAGACGCCGTTCCCGCCGGGCACGATCAGGTCGGAGTGCTCCGGTGCCAGGACGAGGCTGCGGTCCGTGTAGCCGAGGACGAACTCATCGAAACCGGGCAGCAGGTGGACAGACCGCGCACCCGGAAGGCCGGAGTCCAGCAGGGCCGCCACCTCCGCTGACAGCCAATAGCTGGTCCCCTCGAACTCCAGCTCCACCAATTCGTCACGGACATACTCAAACGCAGCGCGCACCTCGGTCAGCGGCAGCTGCGTCCACCAAGCGAAGTCGTGGAGGGTGGCCGGCCCATGGCTCCGGAAGTAACGCCTCAGGAACTCGGCCAGGGCCTCCTCCCGCTCCAGGCTCCGGGACGACGGAATCCACTCATCAAAGGCCGCGATCAGCTGCTGGTTGCCGGCCAGGGGCCCCAGGACCAGCCAGCCGTGCCGGCACAGCGAACCGAGAAGGTGGATACCCCGCTGGCCCTGCGTCGGCTGGCCGCCGTCTTCGAAAACCTTGAACAGCCCCGCCCTGCTGATGGGTCCGTCCGCAAGGATGCGGTCCAGCGCCAGGTCCCGGGCCTTCTCTACATCCGCCCACGTAATCTCCAGCTGCCGGTGGCGCGCCGCGATACTTCTGGTGAGCCGTTCCGCGGTCAGGTCCAGCATCCACCGCAGGTCCTCGGGGGCCACCAGGTGCAGGGTGCCGCGCATGGGCCAGGAGCGCACCACTGTCCCGGCATCGATGGCAGCCCGGACATCGGTGATTCCCGCGCCCGGGACGCGGACACCCACCGCCCACAGGGCCGCGGGCAGGTCCTGCGCCTGCATGGCAGTCATCCACCGGATCAGCTCCGGCACTGAGGCGGCACCGTCCCCTGCGAGCCGCTGGGAGGACAGCCGGAGCCGTCCCATCATCCTGCCGTCGCGGAGGGAACCATGTGCAGCCATGGGCCCATCCTAGGCCCGGTTACGGCCTCGGGTGACTAGAGTTCCAGGCCGATGAGCAGCGGCTCGGGGTGGAGCCGGATGCCAAAGCGGTGTTCGACGCCGGCCCGCACTTCCCGCGCCACCGCCACCATGTCGGCGGCGCTGGCGGAGCCCCTGTTGGTGATGGCCAGCGTGTGCTTGGTGGACAGGGAGGCCCGGCCACCGGCCACGCCGCCCGGTTCCAGGCCGAAGCCCTTGCCGAAACCTGCCTGGTCGATAAGCCAGGCGGCGGAGAGTTTCACCATCCCGTCGCTGCCGGCCGGGTAGCGTGGTGCCGTTTCCGGCAAGCTGTCCGCGACGCCTGCGGGCACGATGGGGTTGGTGAAGAACGATCCGGTGGAGTAGGTATCCCGGTCGGCGGTGTCCCAGACCATGCCCTTGGAGGCGCGCAGCCGAAGCACTTCCCGGCGGACGTCGTTGGCGTAGGCGCGCTTGCCCACCTCCACGCCGAGCGAACGGGCAAGTTCGGCATAGCGGATGGGTGCGCTCATCCGTCCCAGGGGCAGCTGGAATTCCACGGTGAGGACCACGTACCGGGGCGAACCGTTGACGGTGGTCTGCTTGAGGATGGAGTCCCGGTAGCCGAACTTCAGCTCCGAGTTGGTGAAGGTCTGGACGGCGTTGCGCTCACGGTCCCAGGTGCGGACGGCCGCGATGGTCTGGGAAACATCTGCCCCGTAGGCGCCCACGTTCTGGACAGGCGTGGCACCGGTTGACCCGGGGATGCCGGACAGCGCCTCGATTCCGGACCAGGCGTGACGTACCGCGTGCTCCACCAGCCTGTCCCAGTTGTGGCCGGCCTGCACCACCACGGCAACTCCCCCGCATGAGTCCTCGGCGTTGACGGTGAACCCCTCAGAGGCGATCCTGATGACAGTCCCGGGGAACCCGTCGTCGGACACCAGGAGGTTGGAGCCGCCGCTGACGATCAGGACCTCTTCACCGGCCGCATCCGCGGAGCGGACCGCGTCGATGATCTCAGCCTCGGTGCGGGCCTCGATGTACTTGCCGGCAGGGCCGCCGACGGCGGAGGTGGTCAGGGAGGAAAGGAGCGTGGAAGTCACCTGTCCACGTTACTTGAAAAGTTACTGCGTTGTACTGTGCGGACGCAGTACAACGCAGTAACTAGGCCAGCTTCCGGGCCACCGGGGACAGCACGAAGCTCACCGCGAGCATCACCATCACCGCAAGCAATGAATGCAGGATACCCACATGCTCGGCCAGCAGCCCAAGCAGCGGCGGACCGCACAGGAACGCGGCATAGCCGATGGTGGACACCACGGACACCCGGGCGGCAGCCATGGCGGGGTCGTCGGCCGCGGCGGACATCCCCACCGGGAATCCCAGGGATGCTCCCAGGCCCCACACGGCGAGCCCTACGTAGGCAAGCCACGGCACCGGCGCAAAGACGAAGACGCCCAGTCCCAACACGGCCATGGCAGCGCACCAGCGCATCACGGGAACCCTGCCGAACCTGTCCAGCATCACCGTCCCGGCGAACCGGCCTATGGTCATGAACGTGACGAACAGCCCGTAGCCCGCGGCACCGGCAGCATCGCTCTGCCCGTGGCCGTCCGCCAGGGCCAGGGCCACCCAGTCCCCCGCGGCGCCCTCGGCCAAAGCCAGGCCGAGCACCAGAACGCCGAGCAGCAGGGTCCGGCGGTCCCGCCATGCCTGGGCAATCTTGCGCTTGTTGTCCAGCGGCACCTCCGCCGCACCTGCAGCCGGGATCACGGGGATGGGCCCGGTGCTCGGGTCCTCGAAGTTGTCCGGGGAGTAGGCGCGCTCCCCCGCCACGGGAGTGATGTCTGCCCGGAACCAGGACGCCGCGGTAGCCACGGACACGGAAACGACGGCGCCTGCCGCGGCCAGGTGCCAGAACACCGGCAACGATAAGGCGGCAGCGGCGGCACCCAGTCCCGCGCCTGCCACGGTTCCCAGGCTGAACGCCCCGTGCAGCCGGGGCATGATGTGCCGGCCCACCGCGCGTTCCACCGCGGCACCTTCCACATTGGACGCGGTGTTCCAGCTTCCGGTGCCCAGGCCGATGATGGCGAGGCCGATTGCGGTGGCCACCGGGCTAGCCAGCACAGTTGTGCCAAAACCGGCGGCCAGCAGGCCGACGCCCACCATGATGCTCCCGGTCCGGATGGTGCGCTTGGACCCCAGCCGCAGGACGATCAGCCCGGAGGCAGAGACGGAGGCAAAGGAGCCCAACGTCATGCACAGCAGGATGACGCCGATGTTGCCCGGGCTGAGGTCCAGGGCATCCCTAATGGCGGGAAGCCTGGACACCCAGGAAGCGAATGCCAGGCCACTGGCCCCGTAGGCCACTACGACGGCGTTGCGCCAGTGGGTGACCTGGGCGGCAGTTGCGGTGGTGGCTGCAGGAGTGGTCAAAAGTTGCGGCTCAGGACAGTTTGACGAGGGCCTGGGCCTTCATCAGGACCTTTTGCCCCGCCGCAACCACGGTGAGGTCGACGCGCGCAGTGCCCGCATCGGCGTCGAGCTTTCCGATGGTTCCGCTGACCTCGATGGTGGCCCCGGGCTGGCCGGTTCCGGTGGTGTCGGTGACCAGGACCGGCTTGGTAAAGCGGGTCTGGAAGTCGACGACGGCGGCCGGGTCGCCTGCCCAGTCAGTCACCAGCTGGACGGCCGAGCCCATGGTGAACATGCCGTGCGCGATGACGCCGGGCAGTTCCACGCCGGTGGCGAAGGCCTCGTTCCAGTGGATGGGGTTGAAGTCCCCGGAGGCGCCGGCGTACTTGACCAGGTCGGTGCGCGTGACGTCGATGGTGCGGCTGCCGATTTCCTGGCCGGCGCTGAGTTCGTTGAAGCTGGGGCTCATGGTTACTGTCCCTCTCCGCGGACCAGGATGGATGACGTGGTGGTGGTGACGGGTTCCCGCGAATCACCGGAACCAAGGGCGAAGATCTCCGAACGCGTGGTGATCATGGCGCCGCCGCCCATGGCCCGGACTCCGTCGACATGCAGTTCCGCGACGAGGCGGTCCCCGGCAACAATGGGCCGGTGGTGGGTGAAGCGCTGGTCGGCGTGGACCACCCGGGAGAAGTCGATCCCCGCGTCCGGATCCTCGATGAGCTGGGCGTCGGCCCGCTGGGCGATGATGATCGCGAAGGTTGGCGGTGCCACCAGGTCCGAGTGGCCCAGTGCCTTGGCTGCGTCCACGTCGAAGTGCGCCGGGTGGGTGGCCTTCACGGCGCGGGCGAACTCACGGATCTTCTCGCGGCCGACGTCGTAAACCTCTGCGGCAGGGTAGCTACGGCCCTGCAGGTCCGGATTGATAGTCATGGATTCCAGCCTATCGCCGGCCGTAGCTGAACAAGTTGCGCAACCCGCTGGTATGATGGATTCATCATTCCATCAAGCCGCTAGGAGTTCCCTCCTTTGCTGTCTTCAGCCCAAGCCCCGCTGTACGAGATCAAGGCAAACCTCTTCAAGGGCCTGGCGCACCCGGCCCGTATCCGGATCCTTGAACTCCTTGCCGCAGCTCCGGAGGAAACCGCGGCCGTCAGTTACCTCCTGGCCGAGACCGGCCTCGAAGCCTCGCACCTCTCCCAGCACCTTGCCACGCTTCGCAGGCACAAGGTGGTGACCTCCGTGCGCACCGCCAATGCCGTGACCTACCAGCTGGCGCACCCGGGAGTTTCGCAACTGCTCGCAATTGCCCGGACCTTCCTCCTGGACAGCCTGTCCGAATCGAACGAACAGCTCCGGCTGGCACAGCAGCTGCCGGCGGAGCACCTCTCACGCGGGTCAGACTCGTGATTGCGGACTCCATGCCGGCCACCCCCCGGGCCGGAACAAGGTTTGCCCGGTTCCTCCCGTCCAGCCAGGATTACACCGGTCTCGGCGCATCGTGGCGCACCGACCTGCTGGCGGGCATCACCGTGGGCATCGTCGCCCTCCCTCTGGCCCTCGCGTTCGGCGTCAGTTCGGGGGTAGGCGCCGAGGCTGGCCTTATCACCGCCATCGTGGCGGGGTTGGTGGCAGCCCTCATGGGAGGGTCATCGGTGCAGGTTTCCGGTCCTACCGGCGCCATGGTGGTGGTCCTCGCACCCGTGGTGGCGGTCCACGGTGCGGGCAGCGTGGCACTGCTCTCGCTCATGGCAGGGCTGCTGGTGTGCATTATGGGATTCAGCGGCCTGGGCAGGGCCGTCGCGTTCATCCCCTGGCCCGTGGTGGAGGGCTTCACCCTGGGGATCGCGGCCATCATCTTCCTCCAGCAGATTCCGCTCGCAACGGGCACGTCCGGCGTCCCCGGACACAACACCGTCATCGCTGCCGCTGAGGCTGCGTCCGCCGCGCAGGCTCCCACCGTCCTGCTGACGCTGGCGCTCGTGGTGCTGGTCGCCGTCGTGATGTTCCTGCTGCAAAAGCCGCTCCGTGCCGTTCCGGCAAGCCTGGTCGCGGTCCTCCTGGCGACGGCGTCAGCCGAATTCCTCCAGCTGGACGTCCCACGGATCGGCCCACTGCCGCATGCCCTCCCGGCACCGGCACTGCCCATCCTGGACCTGGCCTCTGTGGGCAGTCTTGCCATGCCCGCCGCAGCAATTGCCGTCCTTGCCGCCATCGAATCACTGCTGTCGGCCAGGGTGGCGGCGGGGATGGCAGGCCCGGACGGCAGGCCCACCGGGCCCTACAGCCCGGACCGTGAATTGACCGGACAGGGCCTGGCTTCCATCGCCGCCGGCATGTTTGGCGGCATGCCGGCCACCGGGGCCATCGCCAGGACCGCCGTCAACGTACGTTCCGGCGCTCGTACCCGCCTTGCCGCGGCTGTCCACGCCGTCGTCTTGCTGGGCATCACCTACCTCGCGTCCGGAATGGTCAGCCGCATTCCTTTGGCAGCACTGGGCGGGGTCCTGATGGTCACGGCGGTCCGGATGGTTTCCCGCCGCACCGTCGCCGCCATCCTGCGCTCAACGCGGGCCGACGCCGCAGTCTTCGTCCTCACGGCGGTTATCACCGTAGCCTTCGACCTGATTGTTGCCATCCAGATCGGCCTTGCCGCGGCGGCGCTCTTCGCGCTGCGGAAATTCGCCTCCCTCAGCGGCGTCCAGCGGGAATCCATCCCCGGGCCTTCGGCCGAAGGGGATGAGCACATCGCCGTCCTAAGGCTGGACGGAGCGATGTTCTTTGGCGCCGCCGAGCGGATCCTGCAGGAGATCAGCCAGGTAAGGGACGTCCAGGTGGCGATCATCCGGCTCTCGCAGCTGCGGATGCTTGATGCTACCGGCGCCCACGCCCTGGTGGAGGTCATCGCGGCGCTGGAACTGCGCGGCATCACCGTCCTGCTCAAGGGTGTACGGCCGGACCACCTGGCCCTGGTCACCAACGTGGGCGTGATCCGTTCCCTGCGGCACCACAAGCACCTCTTCGAGCAGCTTCCTGATGCTGTGGAGCACGCCCGCAGCCACGTCCTGCGGAACGCGGCAGCTAGCGCCTGAGATTCTTGCGAATCGACTGGCCGCGGACCACAATGCCGACCACGTGCAGGACAAGGCCCAGGCCGATGAGGGGCAGCGACGCCATCGCCAGGGCCTGGTTGCCCCCGGTGTTGCCGATGAGGTTGAGGATGATGCCGACGGCGATCAGTCCCATCGCGCCGAAGACCAGGACTTTGTAGCGGGTTGGCGCGGTGGCCCAGAATTCGTTCAGCACCGTCCAAGTCTACCGGCCGCGGCCGGCCGTACCCGTGCGGTGATCAGAACAGGGACTCCTGCACCGCCGGTACTTCCGAGGAGAAGCTGCCCAGCGTGATGGTTCGGGCGGCCAGTTGCGACAGGTTCACCACGAACTCGGCGTCCGTGCCGTCCAGCCGGGCCAGCGCGTTCGCCCCGCTCAGGGCCGCGATCTCAAAGCCATGCCGGCCCTGGTCCAGGGCGTGCGGGTAGGCGTGACGTGGGCTGCCGCCGTAGAGGCGGTCAGCGGGCGCCGGCCTGGCCCACTCTTCCTCCACAGTTTCAAAACCGTCGACGGCGGCGCGGGCCAGCAGCGCCCGAACGTCACCGGCGGCGCGGGCGTTAACGGCGTCCATCGCCTTGGCGGGGAGGGGCAGCAGCAGCGCCTCCGCTTTGGCGGCCGGGCGCACCTGCTGGGTCAGGCCGAGGTCGGCTGTTACCAGGTCCTCCAGGATCCGCACCACGCGGCCGTCCTGCGCCTTGGCAACGTACCTCGCCACCGCCGCCCCCTGTTCGGCGAGCCGGGTCCACTTGCTGGTACGGGACGCCGTCCCCACCTTGGTGGCACCGCCGGCGAAGGTGGCCACGTAAAGCCAATGTTCCTGCATCAGGTAGTCCCGCAGGCCCGGAGTAACCCTGCCGCCGCGGTGGAAATCGTGCATCAGCCGGGGCTCATCCAGCACGAAGCACCGCTCGCACTGCTTGCCCCGGGTAGCGGGAGCACTGGAGGTGCAGGGCACGTGCCTGCGCGAGCCGGCAGATTGGACTTGGACGTGGCCAAGGCAGAACCGGCCGGAAGCCACCACCTGGAAGCCAAAACGTTCGCCTGGGCTGAGGCTGGCCTTGCAGAAATCCCCTTCAGGGGACTGGAGCCGCAAAACCGGGCCGCCGTCGTCGTCCGTTGCATGCCACGAGACCCCGTGGACCAGATAGCGGGTATCGGTCAACGGGGTCTCCTGGACGGTTGGCTGGGGCACTACAGTGCGGGCTGCACCCCAAAGGCCACCGCGAGCTTCATGATCTTCTCGGCGCGGCCCAGGCGGGGCAGGTCGGAGCCGTCACGGATGACGCGGCCGTTGGCTTCGAAATCGTTCATGAAGTCCGTGGCCCAGGCGACGTCGGACGGGGTGGGGCTGATGACCTCGTTGATCACCGGAGTCTGGTCAATGGCCAGGCAGAGTTTGCCGGTCATGCCCATCATCACGGTGATGCCGGTCTGCTCGCGCAGGATGGGGTGGTTGGTGCCCACGGTGGGGCCGTCGATGGGGCCTGGCAGGTTGCCCACGCGGCTGGCGACGACCAGCTTGGCGCGGGGGTAGGCCATGGCCTCCGGGGTGGCGGCCATGCCCGTGTCGCGGCGGAAGTCGCCGGAACCAAAGGCCAGGCGGAACGCGCCCTGGGCCTTGGCGATGTGGTTGGCTTCCTCGATGCCGATGGCGGATTCCACCAGGGGGATGACGGGGGTCTTGCCGTCCATCCGGTGGAAGCTTTCCGTGACCTGGTCCGCCGATTCGGTCTTGGCGAGCATGACGCCCAGCAGGCCCGGAGTGCCGCGGAGGCCCGCGAGGTCGTCAGCCCAGAAAGGACTGGTGGCGTCGTTAATCCGGACCCAGGCCTTGCCGCCGGCGGTCAGCCAATCGATCACGTTGCCGCGGGCCTGGTCCTTCTGCGACGGGTCTACGGCATCTTCAATATCCAGGATGATCGAGTCGGCGCGCGAGACGGCCGACTGGTCAAACAATTCCGGCTTCATGGCATTGACCAGCAGCCAGGAACGGGCGATCTCTGCGGGGATATTGCGTTCCGGCCTAACAGTTTCGGCGGCGATGGTAGACGTCATGCTTTCTACAGTATCCGGCCCGCAAGCGGCACGGCGAAGAAAACGGCCAGCTTGTGAGGATCAATACGAACTAAACGCCTTGTGACTGCATCAGCGATCCGAGCGTTGCCAGTAACCGGACCCTTGACCTGCTACTTGTTTTTTGCAAGTGTTACTTACGTCACCATGCAAACCTGGGAAAGAGACCACCATGACTGCTATTTTCGTCAACCTGCCGGTTACCGACCTGGAGCGCGCCAAGGCGTTCTACACGGCCCTCGGTTTCAGCATCAATCCGAACTTCACGGACCATAACGCTGCCTGCGTCGTCGTTGAGGACGGCCACAGCTACTTCATGATCCTGGTGCGGGACTTCTTCCAGACCTTTACCGACCGTCCCATCGGGGACCCGGCACAGGCTGTCTCCGCGGCAACGGCCATCTTCCTGGACAACCGGGAAGCGGTGGACGCCGCCATGGCATCCGGCCTTGCCGCGGGCGGCTCCGAGGACCACCCCGCCACGGACCTTGGCTTCATGTACCAGCGCCAGCTCACGGACCCGGACGGCAACGTCCTGGAGTTCGGCTACATGCACCCGGCCGCAGCCGAAAAGGGCCCAGGGGCCTTCGTCAACCAGCAGTCCTGAGGCTGATGGCGGCACGGGACTACGGGCAGTACTGCGGCGTCACACGGGCCCTCGAACTCGTGGGCGAACGCTGGGCCATGCTCATCGTGCGCGATCTCCTCGTTGGACCGCGTCGCTACGGAGAACTCGCTGGCGGACTCCCACGGATCCCGAGCAACATCCTGGCGGCACGGCTCAAGGAACTGCAGTCCGCCGGCATCCTTCGCCGGGTGCCGCATTCACGGGTGGTCGTCTACGAATTGACGCCGTACGGCCGCGAGCTTGAACCGGTGGTCCTGGCGCTTGGCGCCTGGGGTTTCAAGGCGATGGGCGAGCCACGCGAGGACCAGGTTGTCACCCCCGATTCCATGACCATGACGCTGCGCACCGCCTTCCGCCCGGAGGCGGCCGAACGGTTCCCGGCAACTTCCTATGCCGCCCATTTCGGGCCTGATTGCCTGCTGGTGCGCGTGGACGGGCCGAACCTCGACGTAAAGCGGGGGGAGGGCCCGGCCGACCTCGCCTTCTCTGCGGGACCCGGTATCCGCCGGCTCATCTCCGGCGAGCTGGCGCCGGGCCGGGCCATCACCACGGGCGTGGTGGAACTGCTGGCAGGCCGGGGCGACCTCCTGGCGCGGTTCGCGGAAACGTTCCACCTTGCCGCCTGAGGCTCTCCCTCCAGTCACCCCTGCCCCGGACGGCCGCGATCTGCGTCGGGGCCGTCCGGGACCGGCCTCCGTCAGGGGATGTTGCTGCCCCGTGCGCTGATCCAGATCTTGTACCAGTCGGTGCGGGTCAGCTGCGTGGCCACCCGGGCGGCATCAGCGCAGGCACGGATCCGTCCGGGGTTGACCGTTCCGATCACCGGCGCGATTCCGGCCGGATGCTTCATCAGCCAGCCCAGGAGGACGGACTCGCCCGAGGTGCCGTACTCCCCCGCAAGCTCCGCCACCAGTTCCGCGGTGGCTGCCTCCGCAGAGGTGGGGTTCTCCTGCCCGGCACCGGTGTAGACGCCCTTGGCCAGCGAGCCGTACGCCTGCAAGGTGATGTTGTTGCGGGTGCAGTACTCCAAGGTGCCGTGCGGAAAGCTGTAGTCCAGGTGCTCCTGATGGTTGACCAGGACCTGGCTTTCCAGCCAGGACCGCTTGAGCAGGCTCATCTCCAGCTGGTTGGCCACCACAGGGGTCTCCAGCCGGTCCTGGAGCACTTCGATCTGCGCGGCGGACATGTTGGAGACGCCCACCTGCCTGATCTTCCCTTCTGCCAGGAGGTGCCCGACGGCGGACGCCACCTCGGCGGGGTCCGCCAGGGGGTCCGGACGGTGCAGCAGCAGGATGTCCACATAGTCTGTCCGGAGGCGTTTCAGGCTGCCCTCGACCCGTTCCAGGATGGCGTCCCGGCTAAGGTCGTAGTGCGTCTGCAGGCCGCGCTCGTTAAGCCGGATGCCGCACTTGGTTTGCAGCCGGATCCGCTCCCGCAGACCCGGCGTTCCGGCCAGGACCTCACCGAACACCGCCTCGGACTTGCCGCTGCGGTAGATGTCCGCGTGGTCGAACAGCGTGATGCCCGCGTCCAGGGCTGCCTGGACGGCAGCGGCTGCCTGTTCCACATGGTCGGCACCATGCGGTTCATCAGACCAGCTGCCGCCCAGGCCCATGCATCCGTAGATGACTTCCTGCATCAGGACGCCCCGCCAGGCCGGACAGCCGGCATCAGCGCAACCATGCGGTGGTGTTGGCTGGCAGCTTGCCGTCTTCCAGCGGCGCGCTGGTGACCAGGACCGTGCCGGCGGGAAGGTCGACGGCGGTGTTCCCGAAGTTGGTCACGGACTGCCAGCCGTTGGGGCGCTTGAAGTGCAGGACGTCCGGTTTGCCGGTTTCAACCCATTCGAGTTCCTCGCCGGTCTGCAGTTCGCGGCGCAGTTTCAGGGCCTTGCGGTAGAGCTCAAGGGTGGAGCCTTCGGTTCCGTCCTGGGCCTCCACCGCATACTTGCTGAACCAGTCCGGCTGCGGCAGGTGCGCTCCGCCATCGCCGAAGCCGAAGGAGGTGCCTTCCACCTTCCACGGCAGCGGCACGCGGCAGCCGTCGCGGCCGATTTCGACGCCCTTGTTGCGGAAGAAGGACGGATCCTGCCGTTCCGATTCCGTGATCTCTGCCACTTCCTGCAGGCCAAGTTCCTCGCCCTGGTACAGGTAGGCGGAGCCGGGGACAGCCAGCATCAGCAGGGTGCCAGCGCGGGCGCGGCGTTCGCCGAGTTCCACGTCCAGCTGGTCCTTGGGGCCGCCGGCGAGCAGCCAGTCCTTGCCGTCCTGGCCCTTCGCGCCGGCCTTCTCCTTCGCGACCTGCGGAAGGCCGTAGCGGGTGGCATGCCGGACAACGTCGTGGTTGGAAAACACCCAGGTGGAGGAAGCTCCGGTGGCAGTGGCCTCGGCGAGGTTGCGGGTGATGATCTCCTTGTACTCGGCGGCGTCGAAGTCGGCCTGCAGCAGGTCGAAGTTGAACGCCTGGCCCAGCCCCTGCGGGCTGGCGTAGCGGGCACGCCGGGTAGCGTGCACCCAGGCTTCGGCGACGGCGGTGCGGGGCGGGTTGTATTCGTTGAAGACTTCGCGCCACTCGGCATAGATCTCATGGACTTCGTCACGGTCCCAGAACGGGTGCGTTCCGTCGTCGAATCCGTCCACGCCGGTGTTCGCGGCGCTCAGCTCGAGCTTGGACAGCAGCGGCTCGGTGAGGTCCTTGGTGAGGGCGTGCGCCACGTCAACGCGGAAGCCGTCCACGCCCCGGTCGGACCAGAAGCGCAGGGTCTTGAGGAAGTCGTCGCGGATTTCGCGGTTGGACCAGTTCAGGTCGGGCTGCTCCTTGGCGAAGATGTGCATGTACCACTGGCCGGGGGTTCCGTCCGGTTCGGTGATGCGTTCCCAGGCGGGTCCGCCGAACACCGAGTCCCAGTCCGACGGCGGGAACTCGCCGTTGGGGCCCTTGCCGTCCCGGAAGATGTACCGGTCCCGGGCCGGGGATCCCTTGGGCGATGCCAGCGCCTCCTGGAACCACTTGTGCCGGTTGGACGAGTGGTTGGGCACGATGTCGGCAATCAGCTTGATGCCGGCCTGGTGCAGGGCCTGCGCCATCTCGTCGAAGTCGGCAAGCGTGCCCAGCTTGGGGTCGACATTGCGGTAGTCGTCCACGTCGTAGCCGCCGTCCGCCAGCGCGGAGGGATAGAACGGGCTCAGCCAGACGGCGTCGATCCCCAGCGACTTCAGGTAGGGGACCTTGGCGGTGATGCCCTTCAGGTCGCCGATGCCGTCGCCGTTGGAGTCCGCGAAGCTGCGGGGATAGATCTGGTAGACGGAGGCCTGGCGCCACCAGTTGGGGTCGGCCAGGCGGTCGGAGTCGGACAGGGTTGCCAGCGTGGCAGTGGTGGACAAGGACTGACCCTTTTCTTCAGTGCGGTTATTACTTGAGTGCGGCTATATTTATATTGATTCTAAATTTACTTCTCCAAGTATTATCTGGTGCTTTGTACAGGAAGGTCAACACCATGGCAGAACTGGTTCCGGCGACCCCCCAGCTGCTCCGGCGGGTCAGTGCCGGCGCAGTGCTGGAGTTCATGCGCGCGTCGGGGGCGGTGACCGTCACGGACGTCATGGCAGCCACCGGCCTGACGCGCGCCACTACCATCGCCGTCTGCGAGGACCTCGTTGGGCGCGGCTGGATCCTGGAGCGGGAGAACCAGCGCGAGTTCGGCGGGTACCAGAAGGGCCGGCCGGCCCGCCGGTTCGAACTCAACGAACGCGCAGGCGTGGTCCTCGGCATTGATATTGGCTATGCCAAGGTCACCGCGGTTGCCTCGGACCTCCGGGGTACCGCCCTGGGGCGCTCCAGCTTGCCCTTCCAGGCCGGGGAGGTGGGCTCCCGCGAACGCATCGCCTTCATCGATGAGGTGGCCATGGCGGCGCTGCAGGCGGCCGGAGCTGAGCCCGCGCAGGTATTGGCCGTCTGCGCCGGAGTGGCCGCGCCGGTGGACCGGCACGGGGAGGTGGTGGCGACGCAGAAATTCTGGGGGCTCTTCGACCTGGGGCTTCGCCCGGCGCTGAAGGAAACCCGGGGCTGGACCGTGCTGCTGGAAAACGACGCCAACCTCGCCGCACTGGGTGAGCGGTGGCAGGGTGCAGCCGCGGGGATTGACGACGTCGTGGTCATCCTGGCCAGCGAACGCCTGGGTTCCGGCATCGTGGAGGGCGGCCGGCTGGTCCACGGCACCCAGGGCAGCGCGGGCGAGCTTGCCTACCTGGACCTGGTGGAAGGCGTAGGAGACACCTACGGCATCGCCTACTTGGCCAGGAAGTGGGCCGCTGAAGCCCTTGCCACGCCTGTCCCCACCGCCCTCCGGGACGGCCGGCACGGGCGCGTGGAGGCAGAGCAGGTCTTCGCCGCCGCGGCCAGCGGGGACGCCGTGGCGACGGGCATCCTGGACAGGCTTGCGGACAGGATGGCACGGGTGGTGGGGACCGTCGCCACCTTGCTGAATCCGGAGCTGGTGGTGATTGGCGGCGGCGTGGCCCAATCGGCGGATGTCCTCCTCGCCTCGATCACCGAGCGTCTGGAGGATTTCACCGCTACCCCGGCACGGGTGGCAGTGTCCCCGCTGGGCGACTCGATCGTCACGGTGGGCGCGGTGCGCTGCGCGCTGGACTACGTGGAGAAGAACTCCCTGGACCTGGAACTGCCTGCGCCGGTCATTTCGGCATAGGACCGATCACTCCGCCATGGCCACGGTGCGCAGGTCAGCTCCCGGAGTACCCAAGGGCGGGTTGATCCACCGGCATCTTCCACCCCCGCCGCTATGGGCGGGGGTCCAGTGCCGCCGCCACCGGAAGCCTGCCGTCGCAGAACTGGATGGTCCGCCCCGCGGTGTGCGGCAGGTCCAGCACGGCCGCGGCCACGATCGCTGCATTGACCCGCGACGTGTCGGCTTCCTCTTCGGGCGAGGGGTCCACATGGATCCGCCCGGTTCCCGGGCCGTCGGTCAGCGCGCTGGGGCCAAGGATGGTCCACGCCAGGCCTGAGTTCCGCAGGTGCTCGTCAGCGGCCGCCTTCGCTTCGGCATAGGCAAAGAAGCTGTTGCTTTCCGGAACCCCGTGGTCCTTGCCGGCGCCGAAGTAGGACACCATGACGTAGCGGTCCACCCCGGCCTGCTCCGCGGCGTCCATGGAACGGATGGCGGCATCACGGTCCACTGCATACGTGCGCTCGGGATTGCCGCCGCCGGCGCCGGCTGACCAGACCACGGCGTCGTGGCCCTTGAGCGCTTCGGCGATGTCCGCCGTCGTCGAATTTTCCAGGTCCAGGACCTCGGGGACAGCACCGGTGGCAGCGACGTCACCGGAGTGGTCGGGGTTCCGGATGAACGAGGTGACCGAGTGGCCTTCGCCGGTGAGGAGCTCGGACAGGAGGAGGGCCACTTTGCCGTGGCCGCCGATGATGGCGATGCGTGTCATGACTTCATTCTGCCTGCTGGGTCGAACATCTGTAACGCAGGTACACCACGCCGTTCCCGAAGCGGCGCTCCGCCAGCAGGTCCATCCGCGCCTCCAGCCCGTCGGGAAGGAAGCGCAGGCCTCCGCCGACGGTAACCGGTGTGATGAACAGCTGGCATTCGTCCACCAGCCCCGCCTTCAGCGCGTGGGCGGCCAGGGTTGGGCCGCCGATGCTGATGTCCCTGTCAGCGGAATCCTTCATCTTCCGCACGGCCGCCGGGAGGAACTGCCGTTCCAGACGGGTCCGGGCGGTGGTGACGGTGCCCAGCGATGTGGAGTACACCACCTTGTCCGCGGCGTCCCACAGGCGGGCGTAGTCCTTGATGACCTGAGGGTCCTCCGGCGTCCCCATGGTTTCCCACACGGACATCACCTCATACATCCTGCGCCCGAACAGGTAGGTCCCGGTATCCCGCTCCAGGTCGTTGATGAAGGCATGGACCTCCTCGTCCGGCGCAGACCACTCGAACTTCCCGTCCCGGTCGGCCGTGTAGCCGTCGAGGGACATGATTGCGGAGTAGATCAGCTGCGCCATGCGCCCATTCTGCCGCCCGGCATCATGCCCGTACAGGCCTTTCGGCAGCCAGGAACTGCTGCCCTAGGGTCCAGAGGTTGGAGACCGTCCAGTACACCAGGACGCCGATGGGAAAGAAGATCCCGCCGGCACCGAAGACCAGCGGCAGAACGTAGAGGAGAACCTTCTGCTGGCGCACCAGGGGGCTGTCGCTGTCCTGGCCGGCCATGGTCCGGGCGGCCACCAGCCTCTGCGTCATGAACTGGCAGGCGGTCATCACCAGGATCATGGCGACGGCGAGCACGGCCACAGCGGTCACGTCACCGCTTCCGTGCAGCAGGGAGGCAGACAGCGGCGCCCCGAAAATGCTGGACGAATCGAACTGCTCCACCTGGTCCGGGCGCATGATCCCGATGCCTGCGCCCTGGCGTGCAGCGCCGGAGATCCCGGACAGCACCTGGAACAGGGCCAGGAAGAACGGGGCCTGGATCAGCAGCGGCACGCAGGCGGAGAACGGATTGGTGCCATGCTTCCGGTACAGGGCCATCTGTTCCTGGGCCATGGCCTGCCGGGACGCCTGGTCGGTCCTGCCCCGATACCTGTCCTGCAGCTCCTTCAGGTCCGGCTGCAGGCGCTGCATCCGGCGCTGGGCGCGCACCTGAGCCAGGAAGACCGGGATCAGGGCGGCACGGATCACCAGCACCAGCCCGATGATGGACAGCGTCCAGGTCCAGCCACTGCCAGCCGGCATGCCCGCACCGGCGAGGAAATCGTGGAAGGCGACCATGATGGCGGACACGAGCCACCGGAAAGGCTCCATCACCGCTGTTAGAAAGTCCACGACCCCCCCCATCCGCCGGTTGGTGCCAAGCTACTGTGAATCGGGAAAACAGGAAAGCCCCCGGGATCAGTACGATCCCGGGGGCTTAGCCTGTAGCGGTGGGGAGGCTCGATCTCCCGACCTCACGATTATGAGTCGTGCGCTCTAACCAACTGAGCTACACCGCCACGAATGAGAAAAACCTGCGTCAAGCCGGTCAAACCGCCTTGACGCAGGCCCTCATTCAGAGCCCCCCACCGGAATCGATCCGGTGACCTCGTTCTTACCAAGAACGCGCTCTACCACTGAGCTAGGGGGGCAACGAGTAAATACTCTACCGGAAGATTTCCGCACCAACAAATCGGCGTCCAGCCCCTCCCCGGGCTGGGAATTGCACCCGCCGCCGGCGCCGCGCACGCGGCATTTTCCGCGGAATTCCGGGGCTGAACGGGCATGGACAGCGGAGCGGCGGACGCCGGTAAGCGCCTTTCTAAGGCACGTTCCCTATATGCCGGGGCTGGAATGTGTCCAGGCACACATTGGGCTTCCGGTTAAATGCCGATGGGCCGGCTCGAAAGCCGGCCCATCGCCGTCGTCAGTTATTCAACGGTCGCGAAGGTTTACCACTTGCCCTTGCGGTTGAAGTCGCGGTGTCCGCTGTCGCCGCCGCTGCGGGGCTTGCGGGAGCCATCGCCGTGCCCGCCGAAGCGGGAGTCGCCCGCCTGGCCACGGTCGCTGAAGGAACGCTCGCTGTACGAACGGCCGCCGCGGTCAGCGGAGGACCGCTCGCCGTCGTTCTTGCGGAATTCCTTCTTGAACCCGCCGTTGCCCTTGAAGTTGCCGCCACGGTCGCCGCCGCGGTTGCCCTGGTAGGCGCCCCGGTCACCGGAGGGCTTGCGGCCGTTGTCCAGTTCGAGGTGGATCAGCTCGCCGCCGATCCGGGTGCGGGACAGGGCACGCAGCTGCTCGGCGCTCAGGTCCGCCGGCAGTTCCACCAGGGAGTGGTCCGAGCGGATGTCAATGCCGCCGATCTGGGCGGAGGAGATGCCGCCCTCGTTGGCAATGGCACCAACGATGGAGCCGGGCATGACGCGCTGGCGGCGGCCCACCGCGATGCGGTAGGTGGCGTTACCCTCGGTCAGCGCACGGGTCGGCCCACGGGAGCCGAAGCCGTCCTTGGAGCGTTCGCGCTTCTGGAACTCGGGAGCAGCGGGCAGTTCCTTGACCAGCAGCGGCTGCCCGCCCTGGGCCATGACGGCCAGCGCCGCAGCGATTTCTGCTGCCGGCACCTTGTGCTCTTCCTCGTAGGAAGCGATCAGGTCGCGGAACATTGAGACGTCCTCGGATTCGAGGGTCTCGGTGATGCGCTCGGCGAACTTGCCCAGGCGCAGCGAGTTCACAGTCTCGGCGGTGGGCAGGTGCATCTGCTCCACCGGCTGGCGGGTGGCCTTTTCGATGGCGCGCAGCAGGTACTTCTCCCGCGGCGTCATGAACAGGATCGCCTCACCGCTGCGGCCCGCGCGGCCCGTGCGGCCGATCCGGTGCACGTACGACTCGGTGTCGTGCGGGATGTCGTAGTTGACCACGTGGCTGATGCGCTCCACGTCCAGGCCACGGGCGGCGACGTCGGTGGCCACCAGGATGTCGATCCGGCCTTCCTTCAGCGCGTCCACAGTGCGCTCACGCTGCTGCTGCGGGATGTCGCCGTTGATGGCGGCAGCCTGGAAACCGCGGGACTTCAGCTTGTCAGCCAGGTCCTCGGTGGCCATCTTGGTGCGCACGAAGGCGATGACGCCGTCGAACTCCTCCACCTCGAGGATGCGGGTCATGGCATCCAGCTTGTGCGGGCCCATGACCTGCAGGTACCGCTGGCGGGTGTTGGCGCCGGTGGTGGTCTTGGACTTGACGGAGATCTCGGCCGGGTTGTTCAGGTACTGCTTGGACATGCGGCGGATCTGGCTCGGCATCGTGGCCGAGAACAGCGCAACCTGGCGGTCCGACGGGGTCTGCTGGAAGATCTGCTCCACGTCTTCGGCGAAGCCCATGCGCAGCATCTCGTCAGCCTCGTCCAGCACCAGGTACTGGAGCTCGGACAGGTCCAGGGACCCCTTGGAGATGTGGTCGATTACGCGGCCGGGGGTACCAACAACAACTTGTGCACCGCGGCGCAGGCCGGCGAGCTGGGGGCCGTAGGCGGAGCCGCCGTAGACGGGCAGCACGGTGAAGTCATCGATGTGCTTGGCGTAGGAGGTGAACGCCTCAGCCACCTGGAGCGCGAGCTCACGGGTGGGGGCCAGCACCAGGGCCTGGGTCTTGCGGGACGGGCCGTTGAGGTCGTGGAGTTCGGCCAGACGGGACAGTGCCGGCACTGCGAATGCTGCAGTCTTGCCGGTACCGGTCTGGGCCAGGCCCACCACGTCGCGGCCTTCCAACAGCAGCGGGATGGTGGCTGCCTGGATGGGGGACGGCTTTTCGTAGCCGACATCCTGCAGGGCAGCCAGGACACGGCCGTCGATGCCGAGATCGGCGAAGCGCACGCCGTCTTCTTCATCCCCGTCAACCTTGGGTGAGGGGGTTTCTTCGGCGTTGGCTGCGGGAGCGGCCGGGGCAACTTCGGGAGCTTCAGCCGTTACTGCTGCGGCCTCTGCTGCGGGGGCAGCGGGCTCGGTGAACTCGACGGCTGCGGCTGCTTCGGTGGTGGTTTCGTTCAGGTTTTCGGGCATAGGGAGATGTTCCTCATCCATAGGGGGCCAGGCGGCACTACCCGAGGTGAGCGGAGCCGCAGTACACGTGCCGATGGTGCCGGGCAAACGTTGACCGGCCGGTCACAGAAGTCCGGCGCTTTCGCAATCCCATGGCAGGACTTCGCGCTGCATCTCTTGGCTGCTATCCCAGCAGTCTGTACAGCGTTTTCTTTAGCCGGCTCTCCCTATGAAAATGCCCGCATCGCTTGCGCGGGCCCCAACACTTGCCAGTCCTGCCTCAAAAATTGGGCAGGAATAAGGGATTTCCGGAGTGGGGGATGTTTCAAGTGTAAGGCACGCAGGCGCCCCGGTGCCAATCGGGCGGACGACGGCGGCGGTGAGCTTGCGCACATGGGCCGCCCAGGGCGGGGCTGCTACAGCCCCAGCCGGCGCAGCAGTACCCCGAACTTGGTGTGGTATTCGTCCTGGAGCCGGATCTCGCCGTCGGCCTCCGCTCCGCGCAGTGCGGCGACCACGTCCGCGTCCGGCTCACTGAACCACCTGCCGATCGTGATGCCGTGGCGCGGGACGAACGTCCGCTCGATCGGGTCCCCGGCCTGGATGCTGCCGGTGCGGATCACCCGCAGGTACGCCCCCACCCGGCCTTCCTCGGTGAAGCGCTTCACCCACTGCGGTTCCTTCATCCGCCGCTGGAAGGTGGCGCAGGGAACCCGGGGCGACGTGACCTCCAGTTCGACGTCGGCCCCCACCTTCCAGCGCTCCCCGATCACGGCGTGGGTGGCTTCGATTCCGGAGACCCGGAGGTTTTCCCCGAAGATCCCCGGCGGCAGCTTGCGCCCCAGGGCGCCGGCCCAGAAGTCGGCGTCGTCCTGGGAATAGGCGTAGACCGCCTGGTCTTCTCCTCCGTGGTGCACCCGGTTGGCCTGGACGTCCCCGCGAAGGCCCAGCTTGTGGACCTTGACGGGACCCTTGACCGGACGTTTGTCGATGGCCGTGACGCCCACGCTGCCCTGGTCACCGAGGAGCTGGTGGACGCGGCAGACGGCAAGCACAGAACCTGATTCCATGGCATCAGTCTAGGGTTTCCGCCGCACCCCCGGCCGGCACCTGCCATGGGCACCTCTCCCCCGCTGCCGGGCCGGGTTCCTGCTCGCGGGCCGCACTGCCAGGGACTACGCTGATTCGAGACTTGCATTTGGCGGTGCAGTGCTGCGCCCAGACCGTTTAACAACTGAGGGGGACGCTGTGGACTCGGACGGGAAAGGCCCGGAAAAGGATCCGGGAAGCGGGCCCGACAACGCGGACAACATCAGCGGCGGGAGCGCCGCGAAGCCACCGCCCTGGCAGGTCCCCAAGCCGGAGCTGCGTCCGGAGCTCCTCAACGGGCCGGTTACCCCCGTGGATCCGTTCGCGCGCGAGCGGGAGAAGCAGCTCAACGAGGCGGCAGCCCGGAAGAAGCGGTCCCAGCGGCGCACCGTGGTGGTCGGACTCGGCGTGACGGCATTGCTGGCAGGAACCATTACGGCCGTGGTTGCCAGCAACGAGGACGACCCCGAGTACGCGCAGGTGTGCTTCAACGACGAAACCGGCGAGCGCGTGGCGGACACCAACTGCGACAGTTCGGCCGGACGCAGCGGCGGCTTGTATGCCTGGTATTTCTACTCCCGCGGAGCAAGTGTTCCGCCGATCGGGCAGAACAGGTCCACCGCGCCCAATTACACCCGGACCATCCCCGGCGGGGCCAAGGCGTCCACGGGGTACAGCAGCACCGGCGGCCCGGTGAGCCGGGGCGGCTTCGGCACCAGCGCCAAGAGCGGGTCGAGCGGTGGCGGCGGCAAGGTCTCAGGGGGTTAACGGTGAAGCGGATGTCCTCTGAGCCCCGCCCGGGCTGGAAGCAGAAGATCGAAGAACAGGGCCTGGTGTTTTCCACCACCACGATGGACGACGGCCGGAAGATCGAGTACTGGAACGAATCGGCCTACTACGAGTTCACCATGGACGAGGTGGAAACGCTCGAGGAGACCGCGGAGGAAATGCACCGGATGTGCCTGGAGGCGGCCAGGTTCCTGGCCACCGGCGCGATGGGCAGCATCGGCATCGGCCCCCAGGCTCTGGAGCTGGCCGCGGCATCCCTGCAGGCCGGCGACGTGGACGTGTACGGCCGGTTCGACTTCATCTACGACGGCCGGGGCGGGCCGGCCAAGATGCTCGAATACAACGCCGACACCCCCACCGGGCTCATAGAGGCCGCCGTCGCCCAATGGTTCTGGCTGCAGGACATCCACCCGGGGAAGGACCAGTGGAACGGCATCCACGAGGCACTGATCCGGCAGTGGAAGAAGTTCCAGTACCGGACAGGCATGAGCACCCTGCACGTTGCCCATTCGGAAGTGGAGGAATCCGGCGAGGACTGGATGACGGCCGCCTATATGCGGGACGTTGCCAGCCAGGCCGGCTGGACCACCATCGGCATCAACATGTCCGATATCGGCTGGGATCCCAACCTGAACCGCTTCGTGGACCTGGACAATTTTCTGATCAGCACCATCTTCAAGCTGTATCCCTGGGAACTGATGATGAAGGAGCCGTTCGGCCACCGGCTGCTGGAGCGCGCCCACAACCCGCGCTGGGTGGAACCGGCCTGGAAGATGCTGCTCTCCAACAAGGCGCTGCTGGCCGCGCTCTGGCACCTGTACCCGGACCACCCCAACCTGCTGCCTGCGTACCTCTCCGACCCGGGGCCGCTGAAGGAATGGGTGGGCAAACCCCTGCACGGCCGCGAAGGGGACAACATCCGGATCCACGCCGACGGCATCAGCCTGGAGCAGCCCGGCGGCTACGGCCGCGAGGGCTGGTGCTACCAGCAGTACCACGCCCTGCCGGACTTTGACGGCAACCATCCTGTCCTGGGCCTCTGGGTGGTGGACGGCGAATCCGTGGGCTGCGGCATCCGCGAGTCGGACGGGCCGGTCACGGACTACTTCTGCCGCTTTGTGCCCAACACCATTGACGCACCGGCGCCGCTTTCGCCGGTGACCAACTCCACCAAGGCAGGTATCGCGATATGACACCGGGAGCAGCATGAGCACGGACATGACGACGACGGGCGGCCCCGGAGGGACGCCCGGAACCCCGGTGCCCGCAAAGGGACTGCGCGCCGGAATCCTCGACCTGGGCGATTCGGTGATGCTGGGGCTGGCCTCCACAGCGCCGGTGTACTCGCTGGCCGCCACGCTGGGCCTCATCGTCGCCGTCAACGGCGACTACACCCCCCTGGTCCTGGTGCTGGGCTTCATCCCCGTCCTGTTCATTGCCTACGCGTTCCGCGAGTTGAACAGCGCGATGCCGGACTGCGGCACCACTTTCACCTGGTCGCGCCGAGCCTTTGGCCCCTGGGCGGGCTGGTTGGGCGGCTGGGGCGTGGCACTGGCCGGGATCGTGGTGCTTGCCAACCTGGCCCAGGTGGCGGGGAAATACCTTTGGCTCCTGGTGGGTGACGGTTCGCTGGCGGACAACAAGCTGCTGGTCACCGGCACCGGCGTCCTGTTCATCGTGCTGATGACGCTGGTGAACTACCGGGGTATCCGGCTGGGCGAGCACGTCCAGCGGGTGCTGACGTATGTGCAGTACATTGCGCTGGGCATCTTCGCGCTGGCCATCGTTTTCCGCATCGTTGGTGGTCCGCCGGAGGGCCAGGCCTTCGATGTGGAGTGGTTCAACCCTGTGGGTGCGTTCACCGACCCGGGAGCCGTGGTGCACGGGGTGCTGCTGGCCCTGTTCATCTACTGGGGCTGGGACACGTGCCTGGCGGTCAATGAGGAGACCGAGGACCCAACAACCACTCCGGGGCGCGGTGCCGTCATCTCGGCGTTCGTGCTTGTGGCGATCTATGTTTCCGTGGCGCTTCTGGTGATGATGTACGCCACCGTCGGGTCCGAGGGGATCGGCCTGGGCAACGAGGCCAACCAGGACGACGTTTTCCTGGCCATGAAGGACGTGGTGCTCGGCCCATGGGGCTGGCTGATCGTCGTCGCGGTGTTGGCGTCGGTCCTGTCCTCGACGCAAACCACCATCCTGCCCACCGCCCGCGGGACGCTTTCCATGGGTGTCCACGGCGCGCTGCCCGCGAGGTTCGCCGAGGTGCACCCCCGCAACCAGACCCCCGGGTTTTCCACCCAGGTGATGGGCGGCGCGGCCGCGGCCTACTACGTGGCCATGAGTTTCCTGAGCGAGAACCTGCTGGCGGACTCCATCAGCGCCATCAGCCTGTTCATCGCGTTCTACTACGCCCTGACCGGGTATGCATGCTTCTGGTACTTCCGGGGAACGCTGCGTGCATCGGCCCGGAACCTGTGGTTCCGCGGCATCCTCCCCCTGCTTGGTGCGGTGCTCCTGACGGCTGCGTTCTTCATCTCGGCCGTGCAGATGTGGGACCCGGCCTACGGCGACACACAGATCTTCGGCATCGGCGGCGCCTTCGTGAGCGGCGTGGTGCTGCTGGCGCTCGGTGCGGTGCTCGCCGTCGTGTGCCGGTTCCTGCCCTCCACCCGCGGATACTTCCTGGTAAAGAAATGACAGGCGAAGAAATGACTGGTGAAGCCACCACCGCCGGCCGGTCCGACGTCCTGGACCTCGATTCCCTGCTGTCCGCTGAGGAACTGGACCTCCGGCAAAAGGTCCGCGACTTCACCCGGCAGCGGATCAAACCGGACATTGCCCGCTGGTACGAGGACGCCGTCTTCCCCTTGGAACTGGCTCAGGAACTGGGTGAACTCGGGGTCCTGGGGATGCACCTGGAAGGCTATGGCTGCCCGGGCCGCTCCGCCGTCGAGTACGGCCTGGCCGCGATGGAGCTGGAGGCCGGCGACTCCGGCATCCGCACCTTTGTCTCCGTTCAGGGCTCGCTGGCCATGACCGCCATCCACACCTGGGGCTCCGAAGAGCAGAAGGAGGAGTGGCTGCCGCGGATGGCCGCGGGCGAAGTCATCGGCTGCTTCGCCCTGACCGAGCCGACCGCGGGATCGGACCCGGCCTCCATGGCCACCTTCGCGGTCCGGGACGGCGCCGGGGACGACGCCGGCTGGGTGCTTAACGGCGCCAAGCGCTGGATCGGACTGGCTTCGGTGGCCGGGGTCATGGTGGTGTGGGCCATGACGGACGACGGCGTGCACGGCTTCCTGGTGCCCGCCGGAACGCCCGGTGTCACGGCCACGCCCATCACAAACAAACTGTCCATGCGCGCGTCGATCCAGTGCGATGTGGTGTTCGACGACGTCCGGCTGGGTCCCGAGGCCCTGCTCCCGGCAGCGCGGGGCCTGCGCGGGCCGTTCACCTGCCTGAATGAGGCCCGGTACGGGATCGCCTGGGGTGCCATGGGCGCCGCCCGGGATTCCTATGAGGCGGCGCTGGCGTACTCGTTGGACAGGCTGCAGTTCGGCAAGCCGCTGGCCGGTTACCAGCTCACCCAGGACAAGCTGGTGAACATGCTCCTGGAAATCCAGAAGGGCACCCTGCTCGCGCTGCACCTGGGCCGGCTCAAGGATGCGGGAACGCTCCGGCCGGAGCAAATTTCCCTGGCAAAGCTGAACAACGTCCGCGAGGCGATTGGCGTGGCGAGGGAAGCCCGGTCCATCCTGGGCGGCAACGGCATCACCTTGGACTATTCACCCCTGCGGCATGCTGCCAACCTTGAGTCGGTGCGGACCTATGAGGGCACCGACGAGGTGCACACCCTGATCCTCGGCCGGCACATCACGGGCCTCAACGCCTTCCACTGACCCGTCAGGCGGAGAAGCCGCCGTCCGCCTTGATCAGCTGCCCGGACACCCAGCGGCCGGCCGGGGAGAGCAGGAACGCCACGGTCCCGGCGACGTCCGCCGGGGTGCCCAGCCGGCCGGTTGGCTGCTGCGCCGTCAGGGCCGAGCGGACCCCGTTATCCATCCAGCCGGTGTCCACCGGACCCGGGTTCAGGACGTTCGCCGAAATACCCTGCGGGCCCAGCTCGCGGGCGGCCGCAATTACGATCCGGTCCAAGGCGCCCTTGGAGGCGCCATATGGAAGGTTGAACGCTGTGTGGTCGCTGGTCAGCGCGACGACCGCGCCGCCGTCGTCCGTTGCCTGCCGGGCGAAGGCGGCAATCAGTTGCCAGCTGGCGCGGGTGTTCACGGCGAAGTGCCGCTCAAAGGATTCCAGGCTGGTGTCCAGGACGCCCGAGTCGACAGACTCCGCGTGGCTGAGCACCAGGCCCTGCAACGGCCCGGTCAGCTGCACGGCGTCGGCGACGAGCTGGTCCGGCACGGCGGCCTCCTGTAGGTCAGCGGGCAGCGCATGGACCTTGGCACCGATGGCTTCGAGCTCGGCCGTCAGGCGGAGGACGTCATCGGGTTCGCTCCCCCACGGCATGCGTGTGTCGTAGCCGGCCCAGTAGGAGATGACCAGGTCCCAGCCGTCCGCGGCCAGCTGCCGGGCGATGCCGGCGCCGATGTTCCCCAGCCGTCCCGCACCGGTGACCAGGGCAACGGGGCGGGCAGGGATGGTTTCCACGGGTTCCATCCGCCAAGCCTAGCTGCGGGCCGCCTCAGGCCGCTGCCGGCTCCGCTTCCCGCGAACTCCGGTTCCTGCGGATGCTGGCACTGATCACCGCGGCGATGGTGCACATGGCCGCGGCGCCAAACCAGGCGTAGTTGTAGTGGCCGGTGGCATCGCGCAGCGCGCCGGCGATGATGGCGGCAGCTGCGGCGCCCAGCTGGTGGGCGGCGAAGACCCAGCCGAAGACAACGCTGCCGTCCGCTCCGAAGGTTTCCCGGCAGATCGCCGCCGTCGGCGGGACGGTGGCCACCCAGTCGAGTCCGTAGATCACCACGAACACGATCATGCTGGGCTGGACCTCTGCGTTCAGCAGCAGGGGAAGCACCAGCAGGCCGATGCCGCGGAACTGGTAGTAGACGGCGAGCAGGACGCGGGGGTTGAAGCGGTCGGTGAGCCAGCCGGAGGCGATGGTCCCCACGATGTCGAAGATTCCGACGACGGCGAGAAGGCCCGCGGCGGTGGTTTCGGGCATGCCGTGGTCGTGGGCGGAGGGGATGAAGTGGGTGCCGATCAAGCCGTTGGTGGTGGCGCCGCAAATGGCGAAACCGGCTGCGAGCGCCCAGAACGTGCGGACCTTGCTGGCCCGGCGGAGCACCTGCAGGGCACGGACGGCCGCATTGGGGCGGTCACCTGCTTCCGCGGCCGGCTGTTCTTCAGCCCTACCCCCGGCGGGCGCGGCGCCGTACGGCAGGACGCCGACGTCGGCAGGCGAGTTCTTGAGGAACTTCAGCACCAGCGGGACAACGGCGAGCGCGCCTGCGGCGATCAGCAGGGAGGCCTGCCGCCAGCCGGGGTCCTGCGCCAGGATGGCAATGAACGGCAGGAACACCAGTTGGCCCGCGGCGCTCCCGGCCGTGAGGATGCCGATCACCAGTCCGCGGCTCCTGCTGAACCAGGTGTTCGCGATAGTGGCGGCGAAGACCAGCGCCATGGAACCTGTGCCCAGCCCGATCAGCAGCCCCCACGTGAGCAGGATCTGCCAGGACTGGTTTACCAGCACGGTCAGCGCGCTGCCCATGCCGATCAGGACCAGGGCCGTGGCTGTCACGGCGCGGATGCCGAAGCGTTCCATCAGCGCCGCGGCAAACGGCGCCGTCAGCCCGAACAGGACGAGGTTGATGCTGACCGCCGCCGAGAGGACCGTGGTGGACCAGCCGAACTCCTGCTGCAGGGGCACCATGAGGACGCCCGGGGCGGCCCGGAAGCCGGCTGCCCCCACCAGGGCGAGGAACGCCACGGCGGCCACGGTCCATGCCGGGTGCAGGCGGCGGCGTGGTCGGCGCGGCTGGAAGTTTTCAGCCGCAGGAATCCTGGCTGCTTCGTCCGGCAGGGTGCTCACTGGGCTGCTTCCTTTCCAAAGGCGGTGGACAGCCGGATGGGCTGGTCGGACCGGGACCGGCTGTGCCAGCTGGTGTTGGCAGCCGTGAGCCGTTCGCCGCACTCGGTGCAGGTGTCCGCCGAGGCGGTGGGCTTCCCGCAGCCGGCGTGGATCACGTACAGGTGCGCCTGGTCCGAGGGCGCGGGCAGGTGCTTTTCCGCCCAGATCGTGACCGCATTCAGGACCGGCAGCGCGTCTTCACCCTTCTGGGTGAGGACGTACTCCTGGCGGGTGCGGCCGCCGTCGTCGTATGCCCTCTTCGCCAGCAGCCCGGACTCCACCAGGCCGGCCAGGCGCTTGGTGAGCACGGAGTCCGCCACTTCAAGCCGGGCCTTCATGGCATCGAAGCGCCCATTGCCGAAGAAGACTTCGCGCAGGACCAGGATGGACCAGGGGTCACCCAGGATGTCCAGGCCGCGGGCCATGCTGCAGCTGCGTTGGGACCAGTCAGAGCGAAGAGGCATGCCTGAACCCTAGCTGACTTCTTTGAACAAAGCCAGCAATCCCGCTCAGGTTTTACGGGATGGCGGAGAACGCCTGGTCCAGGTCCGCGACCAGGTCCTCCACGTCCTCGATGCCGCAGGAAAGGCGCAGCAGGTTCACCGGGACGGCAAGCTCGGTGCCCTTGACCGAGGCGTGCGTCATCTCTGACGGGTAGTTCATGAGCGATTCGATGCCGCCCAGCGATTCCGCGAGGGTGAATACGGAGGTGGATTCCGCCACTTTCCGGGCGGCTGCCTCACCGCCCTTGAACTGGACCGAGACCATGCCGCCGAAACTGCGCATCTGCCTCTTGGCCAGCTCGTGGCCCGGGTGCGTGGGCAGGCCCGGGTACAGGACGGCCTCGACTTCGGGACGCTCCAGCAGCCATTCGGCCACGGCCTGGCCGTTCGCACTGTGCCGGTCCATCCGGACCCCGAGGGTCTTCAGGCCGCGGGTGGTGAGGAAGGCATCCATCGGGCCGGACACGGCGCCGACGGCGAACTGGACGAACCCGATCTTGTCGGCCAGTTCCGCGTCCTTCACCACCACGGCGCCGCCCACAACGTCGGAGTGGCCGCCGATGTACTTGGTGGTGGAGTGGACTACGACGTCGGCACCCAGGGCGAGCGGGTTCTGCAGGTAGGGGGACGCGAAGGTGTTGTCGACCACCAAAAGGGCCCCGGCGTCGTGCGCTATGCCGGCGAGCGCGGCGATATCGGTGATCTTCATCAGCGGGTTGGACGGCGTCTCCACCCACACGAAGCGGGTCTTGTGGGCGGCGACGGCGCTGCGGACGGTGTCCAGGTTGGCCATGTCCACCGGGGTGTTGCCGATGCCCCAGTCCCCCAGCACGCGACTGATCAGCCGGTAGGTGCCGCCGTAGGCGTCGTTGCCGAGCACGATGTGGTCACCGGGGCGGGTCAGCGCCCGGATCAGGGCGTCTTCCGCTGCGAGCCCCGAGCTGAAGCTGTAGGCATGGGTGCCGAGCTCCAGCGCCGCGAGCTGTTCCTGCAGGGCATCGCGGGTGGGGTTGCCGCCGCGGCCGTACTCGTAGCCGCTGCGCAGCCCGCCGATGCCGTCCTGGGCATAGGTGGAGCTGAAGTGCAGCGGCGGCACCACCGCTCCCGTGCGGGGTTCGAAGGCCTGTCCGGCGTGGACGGCACGGGTGTTGAAGCCTTGGTTTTCGGAGGCGGACATGGTGCTCCTTTGCGGGGAAACTTGGGGGGTCAGTTGCTGAGGTAGGCCAGAAGGTCGTGCCGGGTCAGGATGCCCACGGGTGCGCCCACGAAGGTGACCATGAGGGTATCCGAGTCCGAGAGCAGTTCCCTGGCGGCGGAGATGGTTTCCAGCGATCCGATCACGGGCAGCTTGGGGCCCATGTGCTCGGAGATCTTGTCCGTCAGCTTTGCTTCGCCGCGGAACAGTTTGGCAGTCAGGGTGCGTTCGTCCACGGCGCCCAGGACCTCGCCCATGACAACCGGCGGTTCCTGTGAGAGGACAGGGATGTGGCTGACGCCGAACTCGGTCATGATGTTGATGACGTCGCGCACCGACTCGTTGGGGTGGATGTGCACCAGGTCCGGCAGCTCGCCGTTCTTGGACTTGATGACCTCCCCCACGGAGGTTTCCTCACCGCCGGAGAGGAAACCGTAGGACCGCATCCACTGGTCGTTGAAGATCTTGGCCAGGTAGCCGCGGCCCGAGTCGGGCAGGATGACGACGACGACGGCGCTTTCCGGCAGGTCGCGGGCCGCCTCCAGCGCAGCCACCACGGCCATGCCCGAGGAGCCACCCACCAGCAGGCCCTCTTCCCGGGCCAGCCGCCGGGTCATGGTGAAGGAATCAGCGTCGCTGACCGCGATGACTTCGTCCGGGACGGACTTGTCGTAGTTGGCCGGCCACATGTCCTCGCCTACGCCTTCAACGAAGTAGGGCCGTCCGGTGCCGCCCGAGTAGACCGAACCTGCGGGGTCCGCGCCGATGATCCGGACCACGCCGCCGTCGGACTCCGGCCGGTGCGCCGAAACCTCCTTCAGGTAGCGGCCCGTGCCGGTGATGGTGCCGCCGGTGCCGGCACCGATGACGCAGTGGGTCACCTTGCCGTCGGTGTCCCGCCAGATTTCGGGACCGGTGGTCTTGTAGTGGCTGCCCGGCGCGGCCGGGTTGGAAAACTGGTCCGGCTTGTAGGCGCCCGGCGTCTCCCGGGTGATCCGGTCCGACACCCCGTAGTAGCTTTGCGGGCTGTCCGGCGGAACCGAGGTGGGCGTCACCACCACTTCGGCCCCGTAGGCCTGCAGCACGGCACGCTTGTCCTCGCCCACCTTGTCCGGGACCACGAAGACGCACTTGTAGCCCTTCTGCTGGGCCACGAGGGCCAGGCCTACGCCCGTGTTGCCCGACGTCGGTTCCACGATGGTGCCGCCCGGCTTCAGCTTGCCCTCGCGTTCAGCGTCCTCGATCATCTGCGCCGCGATGCGGTCCTTGATGGAACCGCCCGGGTTCAGGTACTCCAGTTTGACCAGGACGGTGGCCCTGATGCCCTCGGTGACGTGGTTGAGCTTGATGAGCGGGGTGTTGCCGATGAGGTCCAGGACGGACTGGGCGTACTTCATAGGTACAAAGCTACCGCTTCCTGCAGGGCGTTCCCTGCCCCGGGTGCGAGGATAGGCCGGTGAAGCAGTTCGCATGGCTGAAAGCCGCCCGGAGCTACGTGCTGCCCGGCGTTGCCCTGGCCGCAGGCGCGGCCACCCTGGCTGCCGGGGCGCTCCCTCTCCCTGCCTTCGGGGAGCTGGCGTCCCGGACCATCCCCATCCTGGCGTTCGTGCTGGCGATGTCCCTGGTGACCGAACTGGTGGACGAGGCCGGGTTGTTCAAGGTGTTGACGGACCGGCTGGCCGCCTTAGGCCGTGGCCGGGTCTTCTCCCTGTGGCTGCTGGTGGTGGCCGTGGCGGCGGTCTCCACCGTGTTCCTGTCCCTGGACACCACCGCCGTGCTGGTCACCCCCGTTGTGGTGCTCCTGGCTGTCCACGCCCGCATCCCGCCGCTGCCGTTCGCCCTGACCAGTATTTGGCTGGCAAACACGGCGTCCCTGCTGCTTCCGGTATCCAACCTGACCAATCTTCTGGCCCAGGACCGGCTGGGCCTGAACGCGTTGCACTTCGCGGGCCTGGTGTGGGGTCCCGCGCTGGTGGGACTGCTGGTTCCGGTAATGCTGCTGTGGCTGGCGTTCCGGCGGGACCTCCGGGGAACGTACGGTCCGCAGCCTGCGCACCCGGTGGGCGACCGGGTCCTGCTGCGGGCTGCGGCAGGCACATTGCTGGTACTTCTGCCCGCCCTGGTGTCCGGGGTTCCGGTCCAGTATCCGGCGCTGGCGGCCGCGGCCGTCCTGCTGGCCGTCTTTGTGTGGCGGCGTCCGGCGGTCCTGCGCTGGTCAATGGTGCCGTGGCGCCCGCTGATGCTGACCGTCGGCCTGTTCATGCTGATGGAGGCGCTCCATGCGCACGGGCTGACCGACCTGCTGGCGGGGGTGGCGGGGGCCGGGGACAGCCTGCCGGCCCTGTTGCAGCTGGCCGGGCTGGGAACGGCGGCGGCCAACGCCGCAAACAACCTGCCGGCCTACCTTGCCCTGGAACCGCTGGCGGGATCCCCTGCACGCCTTGCCGCACTGCTGATCGGAGTGAACCTCGGGCCGCTGGTGAGCCCCTGGGCATCCCTGGCCACGCTGCTCTGGCATGAGCGGCTGCGGGTACTGAATGTTCCCATCAGGTGGGGCGGGTTCGCCCTCGCGGGGCTGGTGGCCGTTGCCCTGACGGTTCCGCTGGCCGTCCTGGCGCTCTGGCTGGCGTCCGGGATGCCCTGACCGTACCCGTCAGCTGCGTCAGCTGCCCGGGGCCGCGTCCCCTTCGCCGGCGGGAAGGTTTTCCCAGAGACCCAGCACGTTTCCCTCCGGATCCTTGAAGTAGGCGGTGAAGCCCATACCGGGAATCTCATTCTTGGGCACCACCACCGAGCCGCCCAGCTCCTCAACGTTCCTGAGGGTGGCGTTAATGTCCGGAACGTCGACCGTGATGACCGGGCCGGTGATCTGCCCATCCCTGGCCATCATCCCGCCGTTGATGGCCCCGGGGGTTGTTGACTGGCCGGCGTCGTCCATGTCCGTGGTGATGACCATGTTGTAGTCCATCCCCGGCACCGGTTCGATCCGCCAGCCCAGCGCCTCCCGGTAGAACTTCCTGGCCCGGTCCTGGTCGTCGGCGGGGATCTCGAAATGCACTACTCCACCCATGGTGGCCCTCCTTGTTTATTGCACGGCATTTTTGCACCGCATTCTTTGCAGCGCGGCGATCGTAAACCCTTGTTTTCAAGCGGAGAAGGGCCGATGGTCCCGCCGCTGTCGGTGGTCCGTGGGACGATTGAAGGCATGACGATCGCAGAGGCACCTCCCCGGCTGGCGGCCGCGGCGGACGTGTCGGTGCGGTGGTATCCGGAGGCCCCGTACAGCCTTTCCCGTACCTTGGGACCGCTCCTGCGCGGCAACAGCGACCCCTCCTTCTGCCTGCAGGGCGACGTCATGTGGAATGCGTTTACGACGCCGGCAGGCCCGGCAACGCTGCGGCTCGCCCCCGCCGGTAGTGAAGCGGGCGGCCCGCTGGTGGACGTCCAGGCGTGGGGCCCTGGTGCCGCGGCGGCCGTGGCGGCGGCGCCACGCCTCCTTGGGGCCGACGACGACTGGCAGGGTTTCGATGAACCGTCCTTCCATGCCACGCTCCCCCGGATGGTCCGCGATGCGCGGCGGCGCAGCATGGCCGTCCGGCTCCCCGCGAGCGGACGCATGGTGGACCAGCTGGTGCCGATCATCCTGGAACAAAAGGTGACGGTGATCGAGGCACGGCGTGCCTACCGGTACCTGGTGCACCGTTTTGGATCACCGGCGCCCCGGGCCGGCATGTCCACGCCGGCCGGGCTGCTGGTGCCGCCCACCGTGGCGGGGTGGCTCCAGGTTCCCAGCTGGGAGTGGCACAAGGCGGGGGTGGGGCCGCAGCGCTCGGCCACTGTGATGCGGGCGCTGCGTTCTGCCGCGGCGCTCGAACGCCTCGCCGCGCTGCCGGCCGCGCTGGCAGCGGAAAAGATGCAGGTCATTCCGGGCATCGGCGTCTGGACTGCTGCCGAGGTGGTGCAGCGCACCCACGGCTGCCCGGACTCCATTTCCGTGGGCGACTACCACCTCGCTGCCTACGTGGGAGCCGCGCTGACCGGTCGCAGGACGGACGATGCCGGCATGCTCCGGCTGCTGGAACCGTGGCGGGGGCACCGGCAGCGCGTGGTCCGGATGATCCAGGCCACCGGTTTCCGCAAGCCCACCTTCGGCCCCCGGATGACCATCCAGGACCACCGCGGGCACTGACCGATGCCTGATCGGCGCCCTCTCCCGGGCACCCGCGCTTGATTCTCCCCGCGATGGGTACGGCCAAAGGTGACAGCCTCCCGGCGGGGCAGAGTGCGGCACCACGATGGAAAGGACTCCAATGGCTTCCCCTTCAGGCAGCACGGACCCGGCAGCGGATGAAAAAGTGCGGCTCCAGCTGGCCATCTTCGAGGTCACCCGGGAGGCGGACGGAAAAAGCATGGCGGAGATCCGCGGGATGCTGCGCGCCGCGTTCTCCCGGCATGGCGTGGATGCCCCGCCCGCAACCTGGGTGGAATCGGTGGCGTCCTCGGCGTTCTACGGTGAGCCGTACATCGTGGATCTTTCCGCGGCGGTGGCGGCCGACGCCCTGGTGCCTGCCCCCGATGGTGACGTCCGGGAGAGGCTGGCTGCCCGGCGCGAACTCCAGCAGGAGAAGCTGCCGGCGGAAATCTTCCCGGCGCCCTCCGAGTGGAACATCCCTGCCACCCAAACCACCAGCGGCAGCACCCGCACGGTCTCACTGACGAGGTGGGACAGCAGCGTTGTCCTGGCTGCTGCGGCGCTGGCGGCTGCGGTGGTGGCCGTCATTGCTGTCCGCGCAGGCACATCCCGGCGCAGGGCGCCGGCCTAAAGCCCCAGCCGGGCCACGGCCTCCTCGCGCATCTGGACTTTCCGGACTTTCCCGGAAACGGTCATGGGGAAACTTTCGCGGACCTCCACGTAGCGGGGGATCTTGTAGTGCGCCAGCTTCCCGCGGCAGAACTCCGCGAGCGCCGCAGCGTCCAGCGGTTCAGCTCCGGGCTTGAGGATGATGCAGGCCATGAGCTCCTCGCCGAACTTGGGGTCCGGAACGCCGATCACCTGCACGTCCTGGATGGCGGGGTGGGTGTAAAGGAACTCCTCGATTTCCCGGGGGTAGATGTTTTCACCGCCCCGGACCACCATGTCCTTGATCCTGCCCTCCACCACCACGTAGCCGTCCCCATCCATCCGGGCGAGGTCGCCGGTGTGCATCCACCCGTCTGCATCAATTGCCTCTGCGGTCTTGTCCGGCTGGTTCCAGTACCCGGCCATTACCGCGTAGCCGCGGGTGCAGAGCTCACCGATCTGCCCGCGCTCCAGCTCCCCGCCGGTGGCGGGGTCCACGATCCGGCTTTCCAGCTGCGGCATGGTGCGGCCCACCGTCTCCGTGCGCTGCCGCAGGGTGTCGCCCTTGCGGGTCATGGTGGACACCGGGGAGGTCTCCGTCATGCCGTAGCAGATGGCCACGTCCACCATGTGCATTTCCGAGATCACCCGGTTCATCACCTCGATGGGGCACAGGGATCCCGCCATGACGCCGGTCCGGAGGGTTGAGAGGTCATAGGAGGCGAAGTCCGGCAGCGCGAGTTCGGCGATGAACATGGTGGGCACCCCGTACAGCGATGTGCCGCCGAAGTCCTGCACTGCCTCCAGGGCGGCGGCCGGCGAGAAGCCACGGCCCGGAATGATGGTGGCGGCACCGTGGCTGAGCGCGTTAAGGTTTCCGATCACCATGCCGAAGCAGTGGTAGAAAGGCACCGGGATGACCACGCGGTCCCGGTCGGTGTACCCCAGCAGCTCACCGATGGCGTAGCCGTTGTTGAGGATGTTGTGGTGGGTCAGGGTGGCGCCCTTGGGGAATCCCGTGGTGCCGGAGGTGTACTGCAGGTTGATGGGGTCATGCGGGTGGAGCTCAGCCATGCGGGCTTTCAGGACGGAATGTCCAACGGCGTCAGCACGCTTGAGCAGCTCGGCGTACGTCAGTTCCGCGTCACCTTGGGGGTTTCCGGCTGCCAGGGTGTCCAGGCCGTGGTCCGGGAGGAAGACGAGCTCCTGCAGGTCCGGGCAGGTCAGGAGTGCCTGGCGCGCCATGGCCACGTAGTCGCTGTTCCGGTCCGATGGCGCCGTGAACAGCATGCGCATGCCGTTCTGCTTGACCACGAACTCGAGTTCGTGGCTGCGGTAGGCCGGGTTGACGTTGACCAGGATGGCGCCGGCCTTGGCGGTGGCGTACTGCAGCAGCGTCCACTCGGCGCAGTTGGGGCTCCAGATGCCCACCCGCTCCCCCTTGGCCACCCCCACGGCGAGGAGCGCCCGTGCCAGCCGGTCGACGTCGTCGTTCATCTTCGTGTAGCTCCAGCGGCGCGCATCCGCACCCGGGACCGGGGCGGCCTCGATCATGGCGTCATGCAGCGGGAACTGCGCGGCCACGCGTTCAAAGTTCGCGCCAATGGTTTCCTCCAGGAGCGGGACGTCAGTGTCCCCGGCTGTGTAAGCACGCATGCTGGCACGCTACCAACCGGATGGCGGCAGGAGAAGGAGGACGGGGCCGGAAGCGGGGCGCAACACGGCCGGAAGGCCACGCGGCGCCCGGTATTGTGAAATCCATGAGTGCACCCATTGACCTTGTAGCAACGTTCATCCCCAACGAGGGCGAGTTCTTCCGCGTGAAGCTGGCCCTGGAAATCGCGATCGATGAGGTGGTGCAGGAGCCTGGCTGCATCCGTTACGAGCTCACCGAAGCAACGGAGGAGAAGCTGGTGCTGACCGAACAGTGGGCGTCCGAGGAGGACCTGGACAAGCACTCGAAGGGCACCGCCGTGCAGGACCTGAACGAATCCCTCAGCGCGCTGCTGGCCGAACCGGTCAAGGTGGAACGCGTCTGACACAGACGCAAAAAGTGCAGGACCTCCGGTGGGAAGTCCTGCACTTTTGCTTTAAGGAGTCTTAGAAATCGGGGATCTGCGTGCCGTCCTGGTTCCCGGCCGGCTTGCCGGCGGCAGCCGCCGCTTCTTCCCGCTGGCGGGCCACATGGGCGTGGACTTCTTCCATGTCCAGCGCCTTCACGGCGTCCACCACCTGTTCCAACTGCTGGGCGTTCAGCGCGCCGGGCTGGGAGAACACCAGGACCTTCTCGCGGAAGGCCATCAGCGTGGGAATGGAGGTAATACCTGCCTCCGCCGCGAGCTGCTGCTCGGCTTCGGTGTCCACCTTGGTGAAGAGGACGTCCGGGTGCTTCTCGGATACTGCCGAATAGGTGGGGCCGAACTGCTTGCAGGGGCCGCACCATTCTGCCCAGAAATCGACCAGGACAATGTCGTTGCCTTCGATCGTCGATGCGAACTGTTCACCTGTGATGTCAAGGGTAGCCATGTGTCCACGGTACGCGTCCCGCCCCGGGCCTGTCGCGGGTGTTCGCTCCCCGCGTCATCGGGAATACGGGTAAGGACGACGGCGCCACCGGGTTCAGGCGGTTGCATCCCAGAGATGCGGGGCGGGTGTGCGGCTGCCGGGCAGGGCGCTGGAGGCGCGCCACTCGTGGATCCATTCCGGGAGCACCAGGTCAGCCGGAGGGGCGCCGAATTCGGCCACGATGTCCTCCTGGCTGACCGGGCCGGCCCTGGTGACCAGCCGGGTGGCAATGTAGGCACGCGCGTACATCTCGCCGTCGGCCACCATGCGCTGCTCGAAGTGGATCGCCTTGGTATCCAGCCCGATGATGCGGGTTTCGATCGTGTATTCCTGCCACAGCTGGAGGGATTTGCGGAAGGAGATGGTTTCCGCGGACACCACCGGGCTCCAGCCGCGGCGGCGCATCCGCTTCCACACTCCGCTGCGGACCATCAGGTCGAACCGGCCCAGGTCCATCAGCGACAGGTACATGCCGTTGTTGACGTGCATGGCGATGTCGATGTCCGTGGGCAGGACGCGCAGCGGCAGGGAAGCCGGGTCCCACACTGCCAGTGGCCGGCGCCGGCGGGAGCGGAAGAGCATCAGGAGGGTTCTCAGGAGCAGGTGCATGCCTCAATGTTACCCATCAGTAACATTTTTCGGGAGGGTCGCCTGCCTCCCTCCCCGTAGGATTTCCTGCATGACGCAGCAACGTTACCGGGCCTTGGCAGAGTGGCCCCTCATGGCTACGGCGCTGGTTTTCCTCAGTGCGTACGCGTGTCAGGTGATCGGCCGGGTTGAGGGCAGCGGGGCGGACTGGCTTGAGGGCCTCATGTGGGCAACCTGGTGCGTCTTCGTCCTGGACTACGCGGTGAACCTGTGGCTGGCGGAGAACCGCCGGCAGTGGTTCGTCCGGAACCTTCATGAGCTGCTGATCGTGGCGCTGCCGTTCTTCCGGCCCCTGCGCCTGCTGCGCCTGGTGACGTTGTTGTCGGTTCTGCACCGGACCGTCGGCGAAACGCTTCGCGGCCGGGTGGTGACCTATGTGGCATCCTCCGCCGCGCTGCTGGTTTTTGTTGGTGCACTGGCGGTGCTGGATGTGGAGCAGTGGGCTCCGGACGCCAGGATCACCACGTTCGGCGACGCCCTCTGGTGGGCCACGGCCACGATCACCACGGTCGGCTACGGGGACATGTATCCGGTCACGGCAATCGGGCGGTTGGTGGCCACCGCACTCATGATGAGCGGCATCGCCGTGCTGGGTGTGGTGACCGCGTCCATTGCGTCCTGGCTGGTCCAGCGGGTGGAGGACACGGCCGAAACAGTGGCCGAAGCCGTGGAAGAGCCGCTGCGCATCGAGGTAACCGAACTGGTGGCCGAGATCGCTTCGCTCCGGCGCGAGATCGCCGAACTGCGGGAACGCCGGACGCTGTAGCCGGATACCCCCCCTGCCTCCCCAGGCTGAATGCGTGCCGCAGTTGGACGCGGGGCGGTTGGAAGGTCGCGCAGGCGGCAAGTATCCGGCAGTCCCAGGCCTGAGTAGCGGGACTGCAGCCGGCGGGTAGCGCAGCCGAAAACTCGGGTAATTCCTACTGGTGCCCGCGCTGCGGCGTCGTTCCTAGACTCGGGATTCCTAGGACCAACACGCACTGGCGGGTCCCCCGGGTAGCTTCCGGGAAACCCGCCTTCACGCGGAGCTCCGCATTTTCTGGGTATGCGGATGCCTCCAATCTGTGCCGCCTGCGGCTTCGGCAGATGCCGGTGCCGGCGGCGCATCACATCTCGATCCGTCCGGCGACCTGGCATGCCCCAAAGGCACGCCTGGCCGGACCGTCCCCGGATGGGCCTACCCATGAAACAGAAAGAATTCACCTCACCCGACGGCACGAGCAGAAGCTTCGTCACCGACGAACCCCGGACGGACCTTAACACCGTCCGCCCGGCCATTAGCAACAAGTTGTGGGCCGGCATGGCAACAGCGGCCGTGGTGGCCGCAGTGGGAGTGGGCGCCATGGCAGCGCCTCCCGCCACCTTCAGCGGTGGAGCCACGGCGGCGGCCCAGGTGGCAGAGGCTGCCCCACCGCCGCCAACGAGCACGCCTTCCGATCCGGGCGCATCGTCCGGCGCCGGCAGCCAAAGTGAGCAAGCTGCGGCACCGGCCGCCGCAGTTCCGGCGGCCGAAGCAGCGCCGGCACCGCCGGACCCGGCCCCCGCCCCCGCACCGGAACCGGCCCCCGCTCCGGCACCCGAACCAGCCGGTGACCCCAACCTGTACACGGTGGCGCCGGGCGATACCGTCGGCGCGATCGCCGCAGGCCACGGCGTGGACATGAATGCGATGCTGGCGGCCAACGGCCTCAGCGCCTACAGCATCATCTACCCGGGCCAGACGCTCCTGCTGACCGGACCCCCGGTAGCGGTGGCAGCACCTGCCCCTGCTCCGGTTGCTGCCGCACCGGCAGCGGCTCCGGCACCTGCCGCCGCTCCGGCCCCGGCTCCCGCGCCTGCACCCGCAGCGCCTGCCATCCGGACCATCTACGTTGCCGGCTCCGGGGGCCAGGCCATGGTGGACGCCTGCATCGGGCCGATCCACTTCACGCCCAACGACGGATACTCGCTGTTCATCACGGAGCACGATTTCTGCGGCGGGTGGGCACGGTTCTCCGGCATCGGCGTGGGCGAGACGGTGAGCATCCCCGGCTATGGCACCTATACGGTGACCGGCCGCGGAACAGTTCCCAATCCAGGCACCACCAACGATGTGATTGCGGTCTTCGGCGGCTTCCCCCGGGCCATCCTTCAGACCTGCATTCCGGGCACCAGCCAGATGCTCCTGATCGCACTGAACTGATCCGCCCAGTCAGCACTTAAAAGCTTGTCCGCGGATCCGGGCCCCAGGGGGTGGATCCGCGGACAAGGCCACGATGCGCCGCAGGCGCTACACGCCGTGCCGCTCCGAGATGTGTTCAACCAGTTCGCCCACGCGCTGCTCGGAGTAGTTGCGCGCGATGTCACCCTGGCTGATGATGCCCACCAGCCTGTGGTCCGAGATCACGGGAAGGCGGCGGATCTGGTGCTTCTCCATCATGTCGATGGCAGCGTCGACATTGGCGTCGGCGTCGATGCAGTACGGCTTGCCCGAGGCGAGGTCACGCGCCATCATCTGGCTGGGATCGCGGCCGGCGGCGACGCACTTGAGCACAATGTCGCGGTCGGTAATCATGCCCTTCAACTTGCCATCGTCCCCGCAGATGGGCAGGGCGCCGCAGTCGAGGTCCATCATCATCCGGGCCGCGTCCACAAGGGACTCGCTTTCACGGATGCATCGCGCATCCGTGGTCATGAATTCACGTACAGCACTCACTGGCTCCTCCTTCATCGATGGATTATCGACGCAGGGCATCGGGCGCGTGCGCCGATTCTGCCAGACTACGCCCGGACCACCATGGTGTCGACGGCGTTTTGCGGCTCCCCGAGGGGCACCTGCCATGGGTGCCGGACAACAAAAAACCTCCGGAACCTGGTGGTTCCGGAGGTCTTTCCTTGGGTGGCAGATGAGGGATTCGAACCCCCGTAGGCGTTGCCAGCTGATTTACAGTCAGCCCCCTTTGGCCGCTCGGGTAATCTGCCGAACTTCAAAGAAGTACCCGCCGATGCAGTGTTCGGAGCGTCCGTTTCCGGTCCATTCCGCTTCAGTAACCGCGGGCAAGACAACTTTACAGAACTTCCGCCGAAGAATCGAATCGGGCTCCGGGNCCCGCGCCGGCGCGGAAAACCCGACGGTCAGGAGCCGCCGAGGATCCGTCCGGCCAGCTTGGCCTCGAAGCTCAGGGCCTGTTCCTCGGTGATCTGATTCAGCTGCACGGCCCTCTGCAGGTCCGCCCGCACCCCGTCCATCCTCGAAGACGCATCCGCCACCGGACTGAAGATGATGGAGGCCGCCACAGCAGCTGCGGCCACGGACGTTGCCGCCGTGGCCACCGCCCCGGCTGCTGCTGTCGTGGTGCGGGTGACGTAACCGGCGGCTTTGCTTTGCATGGTGTTCCCTTCGAACTGCAGTACAACTGCTCCAACTCTGGCCAGCGCTCCTTCGTTCCTTCGGGGTGTCCGCTGAGAGGGAACTGTGAATCCCGCACCCCCACCGGTCCGCGCATCCGTACTAGGCTGGATGCCAGTGATTTAGGCCCTGTTCCCGCACAGGGCTCCCATCAACAAAGGAGAGTCATGGCAGGCGAGTCAACGTTCGACGTCGTAAGCAAGGTGGACAAGCAGGAGGTCGCCAACGCCCTCAACCAGTCGCAGAAGGAAATTGCCCAGCGCTACGACTTCAAGGGCGTCGGCGCGGAGATCGACTTCAGCGGCGAGAAGATTCTCATGAAGGCCAACTCGGAGGAACGCGTCAAGGCTGTCCTGGATGTCTTCCAGTCCAAGCTGATCAAGCGCGGCATCTCGCTCAAGTCCCTGGACAGCGGCGAGCCCTTTGCTTCCGGCAAGGAGTACCGCCTGGAGGCCTCCATCAAGGAGGGCATTGCCCAGGACCTGGCCAAGAAGATCAACAAGCTCATCCGGGACGAAGGCCCCAAGTCGGTCAAGTCCCAGATTCAGGGCGACGAGCTGCGCGTCTCCTCCAAGTCCCGTGACGACCTGCAGGCGACCATGGCACTGTTGAAGGACTTCGACGAAGCCGACCTGCAGTTCGTGAACTTCCGCAGCTAGGACCATCCCTGCCGTTTCGACGCGCAAAGAGTTTCCCGCTGCAGCTGAAGGCCGGCGCACCCCGCATTGTGGGTGCGCCGGCCTTTTTGCGCGTCGGGGCCGCCCAGGGTGGACGAAACTGCGCATGTAACAGGCAGCGGATTACGGCACATTTAGTTTGCGTAATCCGCAGCGGCAGGTAACCTCTTCCTTAGGACTGCCTAAGTAAGGGCAGGCTGAGCGAAAGAACACTCCATGACTGCCAACTTCCTGATAGGTCTGCGCGAAGGACTCGAAGCCACCCTGGTGGTGGTCCTGCTCATGGCCTACCTGGCCAAAACGGACCGCCGCCACCTCATTCCCAGGCTCTGGGTGGGGGTGGCAGCCGCGGTTGCCGTGTCCGTCGCCTTCGGCGCCCTGCTCACCTTCGGGCCCAAGGGCCTCACCTTTGAGGCGCAGGAAGCGATCGGGGGCACCTTGTCCGTTGCCGCCGTCGGCCTGGTGACGTGGATGGTCTTCTGGATGGCCCGCACCGCACGGACCCTGGGAAGCGACCTGAAATCCCGCGTGGACAAGTCAGCGGGCGGAGCAGGCTGGGGCCTGGCCCTGGTAGCTGCCATTGCCGTCGGCCGTGAAGGCCTGGAAACGGCCCTCTTCCTCTGGGCGGCCGCCAAGGCCACCGGCGAGTCCACCCAGCCACTGATTGGCGCCTTGCTCGGCCTGGCCGCGGCGGCAGCGTTCGGCTACCTGCTCCACCGGGGCGTGCTCAAGGTCAACCTTTCCCGCTTCTTCACCTGGACGGGCGCGGCCCTGATCGTCATCGCCGGCGGCGTCCTCTCCTACGGCATCCATGACCTCCAGGAAGCCCGCATCCTGCCGGGACTGCACACCCTGGCCTTTGACATCAGCGGCGCCGTCCCGCCGTCGTCCTGGTACGGCACCCTGCTCAAGGGCACCCTCAACTTCTCCCCCGCCACCACCTGGCTGGAAGCCGGAGCGTGGCTCCTCTACGTGCTCCCCGTGCTGTTCCTGTACCTCCGCACCAACCGCAAGGCACCGTCCAGACCGGCCGGCTCCGAAAACAACACCGCCGTCAAGGCCGTGGCAGCCGCTTAAATCCCCCTCACCCGCACCAAAGGAATCCCCATGCCCTGCTTCACCCTGCCCAAAAACGCCGGCACCACCGGCCCACGGAAGACGGTTCTCGTGGCCGCCGCCGTCCTGTCCGTCCCCCTGGTCCTGACCGGCTGCACGGACAACACCAAGGCGGCAGACACCTCCGGCGGAGCCATCAACGTCGTCAGTTCAAACTCCGAATGCAAGGTCTCTGCCACCAGCGTGCCCAGCGGCAACCTCACGTTCTCGGTCAAGAACGAGGGCACCGAAGTCACCGAGTTCTACCTCCTGGCAGCGGACGGGCTGCGCATCCTGGGCGAAGTGGAGAACATTGGCCCGGGACTGAGCCGCAACCTGGTGGTCACCGCCCCGCCAGGCACCTACACAACAGCCTGCAAGCCTGGCATGGAGGGCGACGGGATCAGGGCCGCCCTGGAAGTGACCCAGTCCGGAAACCAGCCCTCGGCCGACGCGGATTTCCAGCACCTCCTGGATACCGCCACCACGCAGTACGGGTCCTACGTCAAGGACCAGAGCGAACAACTGCTCACCGGCACCGAGCAGTTCGCGGCGGCCTTCAAGGCCGGCAACGCGGAGCAGGCGCGCTCGCTCTACGCGGCCACGCGCCAGCACTGGGAACGGATCGAGCCTGTGGCAGAGTCTTTCGGTGACCTCGACCCGCAGCTTGATGCCCGTGAGGCCGACCTTGAACCGGGCCAGGAGTGGACCGGCTGGCACCGCGCCGAAAAGGACCTTTTCCCGCCCGCCGGCTACACAGCCATGGCGCCGGCCGAACGTTCCGCCATTGCAGACCGCATGGTCGCCGACACCAAGGACCTGGTGGAGCGCACCCGCACGCTTGAGATCTCCGCAGACATGCTGGGCAACGGAGCCAAGGAGTTGCTGGATGAGGTTGCCACCGGGAAGGTGACCGGCGAGGAAGAGATCTGGTCGCACACGGATCTCTGGGACTTCCAGGCGAACGTCGACGGCGCCCGCATCGCCTTCGAGAGCCTGAAGCCCGCCCTGCAACAAAAGGATTCCGCCCTGGCCGCCTCGCTCGATGAGAAGTTCGCCGCGCTGCAGGCTGAGCTGGCCACGCACGCCCAGGGTTCCGGCTTCACCTCCTACGACAAGCTGGCGCCGGAGCAGGTCCAGAAGCTGGCATCCCTGGTGGACGCGCTCGGGGAACCGTTGTCCCGGCTGACCGCTGCGGTGGTCCTGTGACCGGCTGTCCCTTTGGCGGCCGGCCGCCGGAAACGTCCGCGCCCCAGGATGATGCCGCCGCTGAACAGCAGCGGAATGCCCTGGACAATGGACAGCCGACGGCGGGAGCGCGCCTGAGCAGGCGCGGCCTGTTTGGCATCGCCGGGCTGGGCGGTGCCGCCGCGGGCCTTGCCGCAGGCTTTCTGGGGCACGACGCCGTGGCCGCCTCCGCCACCCCGCCGGCTGCGGACAGCCCCGTGGTTCCCTTCCATGGGGAGCACCAGGCGGGAATCACCACCCCGGCCCAGGACCGCCTGCACATGGCCGCGTTCGACGTCACCACCACCAAGCGCGACGAACTCATCCAGCTGCTCAAAGACTGGACGCAGGCCGCGGAAGCCCTGACCCAGGGCCGTCCGGCCGGCGCAACCGGCGCGGTGGACGGCCCCTACGGAGCCCCTCCCGAGGACACCGGCGAAGCGCTGGGCCTCAATGCCGGAAAACTGACCCTGACCTTCGGTTTCGGTGCCGGCCTGTTCGAAAAGGACGGGACGGCCCGCTTCGGCCTGGACGGCCGGAAGCCTGAAGCCTTGATCGACCTGCCGCACTTCCCCGGCGACGACCTGGACCCGGCCCGCAGCGGCGGCGACCTGGTGGTGCAGGCCTGCGCCGATGACCCGCAGGTGGCCGTGCACGCGATCCGGAACCTGGCCAGGATCGGCTTCGGCAAGGTGCGGGTCCGCTGGTCCCAGCTTGGCTTCGGCCGGACCTCCTCCACGTCCCGGGCCCAACAGACACCGCGGAACCTCTTCGGGTTCAAGGACGGCACCAACAACCTCAAGGTCGAGGATGAGCAGCTGCTGGACCAGCACGTGTGGGCAGCCGCGGCCAGGCCCCAGGATGCCTGGATGGCCGGCGGCAGCTTCCTCGTGGCCCGCCGGATCCGGATGCACATCGAGATCTGGGACCGTACCTCGCTAGGCGAACAGGAGGGCCTGATCGGCCGGACCAAGGGCTCGGGCGCGCCCCTGTCCGGCGGCGAGGAGTTCACCGAACCCGATTTCACCCGTCAGGGCAAGGGCGGCAAACCGCTGATTCCGCTCGATTCACATGTGCGGATGGCCCACCCGAACCAGAACAGCGGAGTGCGGATGCTGCGCCGGGGCTACAACTACACTGACGGTTCCGACGGCGTGGGGCACCTGGACGCCGGCCTGTTCTTTATTGCCTTCGTCACCGATCCCCGGACGCACTACGTCCCCATGCAGATGGCGATGGCCAAGGGCGACACCCTGGCCGTGGAGTACCTGAAGCACACGGGCTCCGGACTGTTCGCGGTACCCCGCGGCGTGAAGCCGGGCGGCTTTATCGGCGAGGGGCTCTTCACGTAGCCGGCCCCGTCCGGACCGACGCCGCGTTCCCGGCTAGGGCTGCCGGCCGGCCATCCGCTCCAGCCGGGCGATCCGGTCCCGCATGGGCGGGTGGGTGGCGAACAGCTTGTTGATGGCGCCGCCGCGGAACGGATTGGCAATCATCAGGTGGGACGCGTTGACCAGCCGCTGGTCCTGCGGCAGGGGCGCGATGCTGACGCCGCGCTCGATCTTGGCCAGGGCTGAGGCGAGCGCCAGCGGATCGCCGGTGAGCTGTGAACCGTCCTCGTCGGCGTCGTACTCCCTGGTCCGGGAGATGGCCATCTGGATCAGGGATGCCGCGAACGGCGCCAGCAGGGCCATGGCAATCATGGCCAGCGGGTTGGCGTTGCGCCGGTCGCCGCCGCCGAAGAACAGCAGCATCTGGCCTACCGAGGTGATCACGCCGGCGACGGCGGCGGCCACGGATGAGGTGAGGATGTCGCGGTTGTAGACGTGCATGAGTTCGTGGCCCAGGACGCCGCGGAGTTCGCGTGCATCCAGGAGCTGCAGGATGCCCTCGGTGCAGCAGACCGCGGCGTTCTGCGGGTTGCGTCCGGTGGCGAACGCGTTGGGGTTCATGGTGGGCGACACATAGATGCGCGGCATGGGCTGGTTGGCGCGCATGGAGAGCTCGCGGACGATCTGGTAGAGCTGCGGGGCCTGGGCTTCGGTGACCGGGAAGGCCTGCATGGATCGGATGGCGATCTTGTCGCTGTTCCAGTAGCCGTAGAACGTGGTGCCGACGCCGATGAGGGCCATGATCCAGATGGGCGCCGAGCTGCGCGTCCCGATGCCGATGAGCCCGCCAAGGCCCAGCAGCACGGCCCACAGCACGCCGAACAGCGCGGCCGTCTTAAGGCCATTGTGGTGGTTGTGCACGTTTCCTCCTCATTACAGGAACGGCTTGCTAGGGCAGCGGGTTCCGCGCATCGTACAGGCGGAAGCCCGGCTGCAGCTTCGCCGCCAGCCATGCCCCCGCGATGCACAGCACACCGCCGAACAGCAGGACCCAGCCCTCACTCAAAATCTTAGTCGCGCCGCCCGCCAGCAGGTCGCCGATCCTCGGGCCGCCGGCAACCACCACGATGAAGACGCCCTGAAGCCGGCCCCGCAGGTGGTCGGGTGCTGCGGCTTGCAGGATGGTGTTCCGGAAGACGCTGCTGATGGAGTCGGCGATGCCGGCCAGGGCGCAGCAGACGGCGGCCGGTACGAGCCACGGGGTCATCCCGCCATCCGGAGCGGGGCCAGCGAGCAGCACCACCAGCCCGAACGCCGCAATGGACGCGCCCCACCCCATCACCGATACCACGACGGCGGTCCCCTGGCGCCGCACGCTGCCCAGGGGCCCGGAGAACAGGCCGGCAAGGAACGCGCCCACGGCGGTGCATGCCAGCAGGATGCCCACGGTGGCTTCGCCGCCGCCCAGCATGAGGGCCGCGACGGCGGGCAGCAGCGCCCGCGGCTGGGCCAGGACCATGGCGACGAGGTCAATGATGAAGGTCATCCGGAGGTTGGGCCGGGTGCCGAGAAAGGCGAACCCCTCAATGACGGAGCGGACCCCTGCCTTGTGGCTGCTCCCGGTGGGTGCCATGGGCGGGAGCCGGTACACGGCCCAGAGGACGAAGGCGAAGCTGGCGAAGTCGATGGTGTAGGTCCAGCCAAATCCGAGCCAGGCCACCAGGAGGCCCGCCAGCAGCGGCCCCGCAGTCATGGCAAGCCCCAGGGACAGCATGCTCAGGGCGTTGGCGGCCGGCAGGAGTTCCTTGCGCAGGAGCATGGGGATGATGGCGCTGCGGGCCGGCTGGTTGATGGCCTGGGCCCCGCTCTGCAGCGCCACCAGCAGGTACAGCACCCACACGCTGCCCAGGTGCACCCAGGCCTGCAGCGCGATCAGGCCCGTGGTCAGCCACAGGACGGCGGTGGCCAGCAGGGCGATCCGCCGGCGGTCGTGCGCGTCCGCGATGGAGCCGCCCATGAGGCCGCCCACTACCAGGGGTACCAGCGCGAAAATGCCCAGCAGCCCCACATAGAAGCTGTCCTGGGTCAGCCGGTACACCTCCAGGCTCACGGCCACCAGCGTGAGCTGGCTGCCGACGGCGGAAACCGCCGATCCCAGCCAGAGCCGGCGGAATGCGGGGCTTTCCTTCAGCGGTGTGACATCGGCAAGTAATTTCCCCACCCCGTAACAGTAATGGGCGACACGGAAAGGTTAGCCCCGCCTTATTGTGAGTTGATCAAAATAAGTGTTTCAATGGAGTCATGACGGAGCACTTTGACGGCCAGGACGCATGGGCCGCAGCCCTGCGGGCCCACGGCCGCAGGGTGACCAGGCAGCGGCTGGCCGTGCTGGCCGCCGTCGAACGCCACCCCCATTCCCCCGCCGAAAGCATCCTTGCCGCCGCCCGGGCGGAACTGCCCGAACTGACGGCCCAGTCCGTCTACGTTGTCCTGGGTGACCTGACGGACCTGCACATGCTGCGCCGCTTCGAGCCTCCGCACTCCCCCGCACTGTACGAAACCCGGGTAGGCGACAACCACCACCACGCCATCTGCATCAGCTGCGGCCGCGTGGAGGACGTGGACTGCGCCGTCGGCCACGCCCCGTGCCTCACGCCGCACTGGAACCCGGACGCCAAGCCCATGACCATCCAGATCGCGGATGTCATGTACCAGGGCATCTGCCAGGACTGCCAGCAGGCCCAACAACTTCCTCCCCACAGTCCCTCGCAAGAAAAAGAGAAATAGGAGAACAATGACTGCCGTTTCCACAACCCAGTCAGGTGCGCCGGTTACGTCCGATGCACACTCGAAGTCAGTTGGTGCCGACGGTGCCATCATCCTGACCGACCACTACCTGGTTGAAAAGCTCGCCCAGTTCAACCGTGAGCGGGTTCCGGAGCGCGTTGTGCACGCCAAGGGCGGCGGTGCCTTCGGCACGTTCAAGACCACCGAGGACATCTCCAAGTACACCAAGGCCGCATTCCTGCAGCCGGGCGTCGAAACCGAGATGCTGATCCGCTTCTCCTCCGTCGCCGGTGAGAACGGCTCCCCGGACACCTGGCGCGACCCCCGCGGTTTTGCCGTGAAGTTCTACACCACCGAGGGCAACTACGACCTCGTGGGCAACAACACCCCCGTCTTCTTCATCCGCGACGGCATCAAGTTCCCGGACTTCATCCACTCGCAGAAGCGCCTTCCGGGCACCCACCTGCGCGACGCCGACATGCAGTGGGACTTCTGGACCCTGTCCCCCGAGTCCGCCCACCAGGTCACCTGGCTCATGGGTGACCGCGGCCTGCCCGCCTCCTGGCGTGAAATGCAGGGCTACGGCTCGCACACCTACCAGTGGATCAACGCCGAGGGCGAGCGGTTCTGGGTCAAGTACCACTTCAAGTCCAACCAGGGCGTGAACTCCATGACGGGCGAGCAGGCCGAGCAGCTTGCCGGTTCAGACGCGGACTTCTACATCCGCGACCTGTCCGAGAACATCGAAGCCGGCAACTTCCCGTCCTGGGACCTGCACGTGCAGGTCATGCCGTACGAGGACGCCAAGACCTACCGCTTCAACCCGTTCGACCTGACCAAGGTCTGGCCGCACGCGGACTACCCGCTGATCAAGGTGGGCACCATGGAGCTGAACCGGAACCCGGAGAACTACTTCGCGCAGATCGAGCAGGCAACCTTCGCCCCGTCGAACTTCGTGCCCGGTATCGCCGCCAGCCCGGACAAGATGCTGCAGGCCCGCATCTTCTCCTACGCGGATGCACACCGCTACCGCGTAGGCACCAACCACGCGCAGATCCCGGTGAACCAGCCCAAGAACCAGGTCAACAACTACAGCCAGGACGGCCAGGGACGTTTCCTCTTCAACGCCCCCTCGGTTCCGGTCTACGCCCCCAACACCTTTGGCGGCCCGGCTGCAGTTGAGCCGCAGAACGCTGCGGGCGGCTGGGAGAACGACGGCGAGCTCACCCTCGCCGCGCACTCCCTCCACGCCGAGGACGGCGACTTCGTCCAGGCCGGCGCGCTGTACCGCGAGGTCTACAACGAAGGTGAAAAGGCCCGCTTCCTGGAGACAATCACCGGCGCCGTGGGCGGCGTGAAGCGCTCCGACATCAAGGAACGTGCCATCCAGTACTGGACCAACGTCGACGCCGAGCTGGGCGCCAAGCTGCGGGCCAACCTCGGCGCCGGTGCAGCCCCGTCGGCTCCGGCTTCGGATGCTGAGTCCGCCAACAAGATCGGCTGATCAGGCTTCCTGTCTGCTGAATTGAAAGAACACCCCGTCACGGGCTTCCGTGGCGGGGTGTTCTGCTGTCCAGCCGCTTTTGCACATACGGCGGCGGGGATCTGGCCGGTTGCGGCCGGCAGACCTAGGCTCCGTAGATGAACACTTTCGCAGGCATTCCCCTCGAAGCCTTCCGCTTCTACGCGCAGCTGGAGGACAACAACAATCGCGACTGGTGGCTGGAACACAAGGCAACGTACGACAAATCAGTCAAGGAACCGCTCACCCTCCTGCTCTCCGAGCTGGAGCCCGAGTTCGGACCTGCCAAGCTTTTCCGGCCCAACCGGGACGTGCGCTTCTCACTGGACAAGTCACCATACAAAACTGCCCAGGGAGCATTCGCTGCACGCCAGGAAGGCGTGGGTTTCTATCTACAAATCAATGCCGACGGACTGTTGATCGGTGGCGGCTACCACTCCCATACTCCCGCCCAGCTGGCACGGTTCCGTGCGGCCGTCGACGCTTCCGCCAGCGGCGCCGCCCTGCAGGAGATTGTTGATGCCGTGGCGGGCGCCGGTTTTGACATCGAGGGCGAGAAGCTGAAAACCGTCCCGCGGGGATTCGACAAGGACCATCCCCGCGGCGAACTGCTCAAGCACAAGTCGCTGTCCGCGGGAGTCGAGGTGGGCCAGCCGGACTGGGTCACCACGGCCGTTGCGAAGGAGCAGGTCGCGGAACGGTGGCGGCAACTTCGGCCGCTGGTGGAATGGGTGGGACGGTACGCGGCGCCGTGACGGGCCAGGAGCATTGAACAGCGGGCACGCCGGCGGCAACCCTGGACAGCCGGGAAATGCGGCTGCCCGCCTGGCGCGGGCCGGGCGGGCAGTTCAACTGTGGGAGTTGCGGCCGTCAGGTCCGGCTCATTGCATCTTCGTCATCAGATTCCACGTCCGTCACGGACGCTGTACGGGCAGTGCCGTTGACGCTGGCGTTGGCCTCGGCGAAGCGCTCATTGAGCCGGGAATGCCGCTGCCCGTAAGCGAAGTAGATCGCCAGGCCCAGGACCAGCCAGAACGCGAAGAAGATCCAGGTCTCCACGGCAAGGTTGGTCATCAGGTACAGGCAGAGGACTGCGGAGACGATGGGCAGCACCTTGCCGAACGGGACACGGAAGGCCGGCTTCAGGTCCGGGCGTTTCCGGCGGAGCACCAGAATGCCCAGGCTCACCACAACGAACGCGGACAGAGTGCCGATGTTGATCATTTCCTCAAGCAGGTCCACGTTGGTGAGTCCTGCCACCAGGGCTACGGCGGCACCGCAGATGATCTGGAGGCGGACCGGTGTGGAGCGCTTGTCGCTGGTCTTGGACAGTGCCCGGGGCAGCAGGCCGTCGCGGCTCATGGCCAGCACCACGCGGGACAGACCCATGAGGAGCACCATGATCACGGTGGTCAGGCCCACCAGGGAACCGAAGGCGATAACCTTGGCGGCGGATGTGTCCCCCACGGCTTCGAAGGCGGTGGTGAGGGTGGGGCTCTTGGCCTCGGCAAGCTGGGTGTAGGACACCATGCCGGTCAGGGCCAGGGAAACGAGGATGTAGAGCAGCGTCACCAGGGCCAGGCCGCCGAAGATGCCGCGGGGCAGGGTCTTCTGCGGGTTCTTGACTTCCTCCGCCGAGGTGGCCACCACGTCGAACCCGATGAAGGCAAAGAAGACCAGGGCGGCACCGGCGAAGATGCCCATGGTGCCGTACTGGGCGGGCGCGGCACCGGTCAGGAAGCCGAAGAAGGACTGCTTGAGGACGTCTGCGGCGCCGGTGCCTGCCGTGGGCTCGGCAGCGGGAACGAACGGGCTGTAGTTCTCGAACTTCACGTAGGTGAAGCCCACCACGATCACGAACAACACGACGGCGATCTTGATGAGGGTGAAGATGTTACCCACCCGGGCGGAGAGCTTGGTGCCCAGCACCAGCAGCACGGTGAAGATGGCCACGATCAGGAAGGCGCCCCAGTAAAGGTCGACGCCGCCCAGGGAGATGGCGGGGGGAACGTCCAGGCCGGTGAGCGCAAAGACCTTGCTCAGGTAGATGCCCCAGTACTTGGCGATCACGGCAGCAGCCGTGAACAGTTCGAGGATCAGGTTCCAGCCGATGATCCAGGCCAGGAGTTCGCCCATGGTGGCGTAGGTGAAGACGTAGGCGGAGCCGGCCACGGGGATGGCGGTGGCGAACTCGGCGTAGCACATGATGGCCAGCGCGCAGGTGACGGCGGCGATCGCGAAGGACAGCGTAACGGCGGGGCCCGCGAAGTTGGCGGCGGCCTTGGCCCCAACGGAAAAGATGCCGGCGCCAACAGCAACGGCGACGCCCATGATCATGAGGTCCCAGGTGCTGAGGGAACGCTTGAGCTTGCGTCCGGGCTCATCGGCGTCGGCGATCGACTGCTCGATGGATTTTGTCCGCAGAAGGTTCATAGGGGTTCACAATCCTGGTTTGTGATGGAAACAGACCTATCAACGATAGTGTCCATCCACTGGACGGCCCCAATCGTCCCGAATAGTGAGACAGCCGATCGGCCGAACTTTGTTCTGCCAAAACACGTGGGGCCCTCCTTTTGGAGGGCCCCACGTGCCTTTGGCCGAACGTCGCGGATGGCTGGAACGGGCCGGAATCAAACCCCGGCCCGGGGTGCCGGCCCTAGCCCGGCCAGTCCATCAAGGTGGACCGGATCAGGAACCGTTTGCCTTCCGGCGCTTCCACCGAGAAGCCGCTGCCCCTTCCCTGGACCACGTCAATGGTCAGGTGCGTGTGGCTCCAGTAGTTGAACTGCTCCCGGGACATCCAGAATTCCAGCGGCAGGGGCTGCAGCCCGTCCGCCAGGTCGAACAGGCCCAGCAGGACGTCCGAGTCGCCCGTGATGAACTCCCCCGCCGGGTAGCACATGGGCGAGGACCCGTCGCAGCAGCCCCCGGACTGGTGGAACATGAGTGGGCCGTGCCGGTCCCACAGCATCCTCAGCAGGTCCACGGCAGCAGGCGTGAGCGCCACCCGGGAAAAGTCTTCCCCGGGCAGCGTCACGGCGGCATCAAGCCGGTCGGCGGCCATCAGAACCTCAGGACCACGCGGCCGTCGATCTTGGCGTGCTTCATCTCATCGAGGACCGCGTTGACCTCGGCCAACTCCCGGACGGAGACGGTGGGATGGATCTTCCCCTGGGCATAAAAGTCCAGTGCCTCGTCCATGTCCTGCCGGGTGCCCACGATGGAACCGCGCACCGTCAGGCCCTTGAGCACGATGTCGAAAATCGGTGCCGGGAAGTCGCCCGGCGGCAGGCCGTTGAACACGATGGTTCCGCCCCGGCGCGCCATGCCGATCGCCTGTCCGAATGCGGAGGGGTGAACCGCCGTCACCAGGACGCCGTGGCAGCCGCCGGTTTCCCGCTGGATGACCTCCACCGGGTCCTCGTGCAGGGCGTTGACCACCACTTCGGCGCCGTGTGCCTTGGCCAGGGCCAGCTTGTCATCCGCAATGTCCACGGCAGCAACCCTCAGGCCCATGGCCACCGCATACTGGACGGCGATGTGGCCCAGGCCGCCGATGCCCGAGATGGTGACCCATTGCCCGGGCCTCGCCTCTGTCATCTTCAGGCCCTTGTAGACGGTGACGCCGGCGCAGAGCACCGGCGCCACTTCGACGGGGTCGGATCCCGCCGGTATGCGCGCCGCGAAGCGCGAGTCCACGAGCATGTACTCCCCGAAGGAGCCGTCAACGCTGTAGCCGCCGTTCTTCTGCGCCTCGCACAGTGTTTCCCAGCCTGTGCGGCAGTACTGGCAGTCCCCGCAGGCGGACCAGAGCCAGGCGTTGCCCACCAGGTCGCCCACGGCGAGGCTGGTGACGCCGTCGCCGAGTGCCACCACCTCCCCCACGCCTTCGTGCCCGGGGACGAACGGCGGTGCGGGCTTGACCGGCCAGTCCCCCTCCGCGGCGTGCAGGTCCGTGTGGCAGACGCCGGTGGTGAGGACCTTGACCAGGGCTTCACCCGGTCCAGGCGTCGGGATGTTGAGGGTCTGGACCTGCAGGTCCTTGCCGAATTCGGTTACTACAGCTGCTTGCATTGTCGTCGTCATTGGCGATCCTTGCGTTGTGGTGGTGGGTGGGGATGGGGTGTGCTGCGCAGCTTAGAAGAAGCCCAGCTTGTTTTCGTCGTAGCTGACCAGCAGGTTCTTGGTCTGCTGGTAGTGGTCCAGCATCATGGCGTGGTTCTCGCGGCCGATGCCGGAGGACTTGTAGCCGCCGAAGGCCGCACCTGCCGGGTAGGCGTGGTAGTTGTTGACCCAGACACGGCCGGCCTGGATTTCCCGGCCGGCGCGGTACGCCACGTTGCCGTTGCGGGACCAGACGCCGGCGCCCAGGCCATAGAGGGTGTCATTGGCGATGCCCATGGCGTCGTTGTAGTCACTGAACTTCGTCACTGCCACCACGGGGCCGAAGATCTCCTCCTGGAAGATCCGCATCCTGTTGTGGCCCTCGAACACGGTGGGCTGGACGTAGAAGCCCCCGGCCAGGTCGCCGGGAAGTTCCGCGCGGGCGCCGCCGGTGAGCACCTTGGCGCCCTCCTGCTTTCCGATGTCGATGTAGGACAGGATCTTTTCCAGCTGGTCGTTGGAGGCCTGGGCACCGACCTGCGTTTCGGTGTCCAGAGGGTTGCCCTGGATCATCTTCTCCACCCGGGCCACGGCGTCAGCCATGAAGGACTCGTAGATGTCCTCCTGGACCAGGGCCCGTGAGGGGCAGGTGCAGACTTCGCCCTGGTTGAAGGCGAACAAGGCAAAGCCCTCCTGCGCCTTGTCATAGAAGGCGTCGTTTTCCTGGGCAACATCATTGAAGAAGATGTTGGGGCTCTTGCCGCCCAGTTCCAGGGTGACGGGGATGAGGTTCTGGCTGGCGTACTGGCTGATGAGCCGGCCGGTGGTGGTTTCGCCGGTGAAGGCGATCTTCCGGATCCGGGGGCTGGATGCCAGCGGCTTGCCGGCCTCGACGCCGAAGCCGTTGACGACGTTGAGCACGCCGGCGGGCAGCAGGTCCCCGATAAGTTCCATCAGCACCAGGATGGAGCTTGGCGTCTGCTCGGCGGGCTTGAGGACCACGGTGTTGCCGGCGGCGAGGGCGGGCGCCAGCTTCCAGACGGCCATCAGGATGGGGAAGTTCCAGGGGATGATCTGGCCCACGACGCCGAGCGGTTCGTGGAAATGGTATGCGGTGGTGTTGTCATCGAGCTGGGACAGGCTGCCCTCCTGGGCGCGGACCGCGGAGGCGAAGTAGCGGAAGTGGTCCGAGGCCAGCGGCAGGTCGGCGTTGAGGGTTTCGCGGACGGGCTTGCCGTTGTCCCAGGTTTCGGCCACGGCGAGCATTTCGAGGTTTTCGTCGATACGGTCGGCAATTTTGTTCAGGATCGCCGCCCGCTCGGCCACTGAGGTCTTGCCCCAGGAAGGTGCCGCCTTGTGCGCCGCGTCGAGCGCCAGTTCGATGTCCTCCGCGGTGCCGCGGGCCACCTGGCAGAATGCCTTGCCGGTCACGGGGGTGATGTTGTCGAAGTACTGGCCCTTGACCGGGGCCACCCACTCGCCGCCGATCCAGTTTTCGTAACGGTCCTTGAAGGTGACCTTCGAACCGTCGGTTCCCGGCTGTGCGTAAACAGTCATGTGCTGAGCTCCTTTGCTGTGCAGAAGGCTGGCCCACAAGGGTGCCTGCCATTGCAGAAAGCGTAGGAGCGGGGAGGTTGCAGCTAGGTTGCAACAGTTGGGTCAGCCAACGGACTTAGGCGCCGAGTTCGGCTTCCAGCCTCTCGACGTCTGCCACCACGGCGGCGCGCTTGGGCGAGCGCGGCGGCAGGAGGCGGAGCGCTGCGCGGCGGATGCCGACGTCGTTCCTTGCCTCGGGCAGCGCAGCGTACTTGAGCAGGGACTCGGCGCTGCCGTCCGTCAGGACCGCTTCCCGGAGCAGGGATGACACCCTGTTCCTCAGGTCGATGATGCCCGGCGCCTCGGAACGTGGCAGCACCCCGCCCCGGTAGATCTCCAGGGCGATCCGGTGCGCCCCCCGCTGCAGGCAGCTGAGCACCTGGCCCGTGTCCGGCACCAGGTCCACGGGGAGCCGGTAGGGGCGGGAGCCGGGGACGGCGTCCGGGCTGAGCTGCTGGACCACCTTGCGCAGGCGGACCATCTCCGCCCGCAGGGTGATGGTGGAGCCCTCCCCGGGGTACAGCAGCAAGGCGAGTTCCTCGGCAGTGACGCCCTCCGGGTGGGTGCTGAGCAGGGCGAGGATCTCGCTGTGCCGGGCGGACAGGGTGACCGTTCTGCCGCCGAGGCTGAGCAGGGCCTGGTCGCGGCCCAGCAGCTGCAGGCTGTTCCGGTAGAGGCTGCCTTCCGCGGCACCCCCGCGGTGCCCGGCGCCGGCAGCCGGGGACCGCCGTCGTATTGGTTTCCTGGCGAGCTCCGCGGCGTGCTGCAGGCGCTCCACCCGCAGTTGCGCCTGTGCGGCGGCCACCGTGGCTTCGACCAGCGACAAGGTATGGGGCGCCACCGCGGTGTCCGTGCCGGTGATATCCACGACGCCGAGCACCGCACCGGAGTCGGGGTCGTGGAAAGGCACTGCGGTGCAGCTCCAGGGATGGACGGCGCGCTGGTAGTGCTCTGCGCCGGCGATCTGGATGCCGCGGCCCAGGGCGAGTGCTGTGCCGGGCGCGCTGGTGCCGACGCTTGCCTCGGACCAGTCCGCACCCGGAACGAACATCATGCCTTCGGCGCGGCGCTGGAGGGTGGGGTCGCCGTCCACCCACAGCAGCCTGCCCACTTCGTCCCCCACGGCCACCAGGAGGCCGCTGTCGTGGCTGGGCTGGACCAGGAGCTTGTTAATCACGGGCATGATCGCGGCCAGGGGGTGCTGCCGGCGGTAGTCCTCAAGCTCGGCCCAGTCCAGGGCCAGCGGCGCTGCCGGGTTGTCAGGGTTGGCCCTGAAGCCCGCTGACCGCTGCCAGGATTCACGGATGAGTTTGCGGAGCCCGGGGATTTCAGGGGTATCGCCGCCGAAACCATCGTCCGGGCCGGGGTTCGGGCCAAGGCCACCCAGGCGCTCGTGGCCAGCCAGCGCGGCACGCTGGCGCGGTTCGGGCTGGAGCAGGTTCGTCATCGAACTCCCGGGAAAGTGCAGGGGTGTGGCGGCTATTCTAGCCCTGCCCCGTGGCCGGTGGCACGGCCCCGGGCTCCCCGGCCTTGCGGGGCAGCCGGACCAGCTGCTCCAGGGCGTCTGCCCCCGCGGCAGCGCCGCCCGCGGCCGCATATCCTTCGGCAACCCGCCGGGCTCCGGGTGTTTTCGTCAGGGCCTGCTGCACGGCGGCCCTTAGTCCGTCCGGCGTGAGGCGCTTGCGGCCCAAGCGCACACCGGCGTCTGACGCCACCACCCGTGCTGCTACCTCGTGCTGGTCCCGGCCGAACGGGACCACCACCACCGGCACGCCTTTCGACAGCGCCTTTTGGGTGGCCCCCATGCCGCCGTGGGTGATGGCGACGGCGGCGCGGTCAAGGACCGGGCCGTGCGGTACGAAGTGTTCCAGGCGGCCGTTCGCCGGGACCGGTCCGAAGGCTTCGGTGCCGGAAGCCCGGTGGGCCCCGGCGGACCCGGTGTGTGCAGCGGGCAGGGTGGCGACGACGGTGAAGGGCTCGGCGGCCAGGCCGGCCAGCGCCGTCCGGACAATGACCTCGTCCGCCTGGTATTCGGAGGACGTGGTCACCAGGACCAGGGGTGCCGTGCTGTCCCGGAGCCATGCGGGCGGCTCTGCGGGCGGTTCCCATTCAAGGGCGCCGATCATCCGCACGTCCGGAGCCCAGTCCGGGTGGGGATACTCGAACGGCCGGGAGGTGGTAACGAGCATCAGCGGCGCCGTGCGGAACATCTCGTCGGCACCGCTCACCGGTGGGAGCGTTCCGCCGGACAGGTCGGCGCGCAGTGAGTTGATCCGCGGCAGCATCAGCTTCTCCACCGCGCCGATCACCAGGCGGCGCACCACGGCGTCGCGGAGTGTCCCCAGCGGCCCGGGCATCGGGAGCAGCCCGGGACCGAACGGAGGAGTTCCGCGCGACTGCAGCGGCGGGGTGTACGGGCTGAACGTGGCCCAGGGCAGGCCGGATTCCTCGGCGGCTATTCTGGCTCCCCAGGAATTGATGTCCACGAGGAGCAGGTCCGGGCGCACCTCCCCGATTGCCAGGCGGAGGTCGGGGGCGTCAAACCAGGCCCGCGCCGTGAACGTGTCCACACTTGAGGCGAGGGCATCCTTGGTTGAGGCGGCCGTATAGTCGTCGGCTTCGATGTCCATGAGCCGGCTGTCCACGGGGCCGGCGTTCAGCCCAAGCGCGGACAGGGTGGGAACGTGCTTCGGGATGGTACGGACGTGCACATCGTGGCCGCGGGCCTTCAGCTCCAGCAGCAGCGGGACCATTGGGAACAGGTGGCCGATGGCGGGCGAGGTGTAGGCAAGGACGGTGGACATCAGGGCCTCCGGGTGAAGGGCTCAAGCATTTCGATCAGGGAGAGTGCCACCTGGTCGCGGCTGAGCCCGGCATCGAGGCGCAGCAGTTTCCAGGTGTAGACGTCGCAGATGGCGACGAACTGGGCCAGCCGGCGGTCGCGGTCCGGGGTGCCCGCCGGGGGTTCGAGGAAGGGACCGAAAACCCGGCCACACCATTGCCGGTGCAGGTCCCGCCCGGCCGCGGTGATGCTGGCCAGGACCGGGGAGGTTTGTTCCTCGGCCAGCATTTTCAGGGCCAGGGTGCCGGTAGTCTCATAGTGGTCCACGAGGTTGGCGACGGCGGCACGGACGTCGCCGGCAGGGGCGGCGCCGCGCTGGCCTGCCACCCGCTTGGAGACGGATTCAGCAGTCGCGTTGATCAGTCCCAGCCGGTCGCCGAAGCGGCGGATCACCGTCTGTACTGTTACGCCGGCTTTCGCCGCCACAGCGTTCAGGGTGACGTCCGCAAGGGGCCCTTCCATGAACAGGTCCTCGGTGGCCTGCAGGATGCGCCGGCCGGTTTCGGCCGCCGCTGATGCCCGTTTGCGGGTGTCGTAGGGTCGGCTTTTCACGCCGTCCATATTCATGTTAATAATACTAACTCGAATATAGGCGGCCCAACAGGGCTGTGGCGGCTCTGCCGGCTGCAGGGAGGGTCAGCCGCGGGAGATGCGGATCATTTCCTCGCGCGGGACCACCTTGATCCGCTCGCGGACCACATGGTCCAGCCCCTCCGGGCCGGTCCAGGCGGCGCCGAGTCCTGCCTCGTGGGCGTCGAGCTTGTTCCACCCTTCCCACGTGGTGTATTCGATGCCGCGCTCTTCGAGCAGGTCAATGATGGCCTGCGGGTCCGGGTTTTGTGCCGCCGGCAGGTTCAGCCGGTCCTCCAGCAGGAAACCGATGGTCTCCAGCGCGTCCCCCTTGGTATGCCCGATCAGGCCCACCGGGCCGCGCTTGATCCACCCGGTGGTGTAGATGCCCGGAACGGGATTGCCCTCGGCATCCAGCACCCTGCCGCCTTCGTTGGGAATGACGCCGCGCTTGGCGTCGTATTCCAGTTCGTCCAATGCCGAGCCGTGGTAGCCGATGGCGCGGTAGACGGCCTGGACCGGGTACTCGACGTACTCCCCCGTGCCTTTGGCGTTGCCGGTTCCGTCCAGCTGCATCCGTTCGAATTTGATGGCGCCCACCTTGCCCGTACCGTCGTCGAGCAGTTCAACGGGGCTGTGCAGGAAGTGCAGGTGCAGCCGGCGGGAGGAGGGGTTTTCCGACTCGGCGTGCTCTTCCACCAGCCAGTTGGTCAGGGTATTCACCATTGTCTTGACCTGGTTGTTGGTGCGGATGGCCTCATCCGAAGCCTCGTCGAACTCGAAGTCCTCGGGGTACAGGACGATGTCGACGTCGTCCATGTGGCTGAGTTCGCGCAGCTCCAGCGGGGTGAACTTGACCTGCGCGGGGCCGCGGCGTCCGAAGACGTGCACGTCCGTCACCGGCGAGGCCTTCAGCCCCTGGTAGACGTTGTCGGGGATCTCGGTGCTGAGCAGTTCTTCAGGATGCTTGACCAGCATGCGGGCAACGTCCAGGGCCACGTTGCCGTTGCCGATGACCGCGATCTCCTTCGCGTCCAGCGGCCATTCGCGGGGCACATCCGGGTGCCCGTCGTACCAGGACACAAAGTCAGCGCCGCCGAACGAGCCCTGGAGCGTGATGCCGGGGACGTCAAGCTCCGCGTCCTTTATGGCGCCGGTGGAGAAGATCACTGCATCGTAGAACGCCCGGAAATCGTGCAGGGTGAGGTCCCGGCCATAGGTCACATTACCCAGGAACCGGATGTCGCCGCGGTCCAGGACCTTGTGCAGTGCGTTGACGATTCCCTTGATGCGGGGGTGGTCCGGGGCCACGCCGTACCGGATCAGGCCGTAGGGCGCGGGGTAGGCCTCGAAGAGGTCGATGCTGACCTGGAAGTCTCCGTCCTTGACCCCGCTGGACTTGGTGAGGATGTCCGCAGCATAGACTCCTGCCGGTCCCGCGCCGACGATGGCGACGCGGAGGGGACGGTTGGCGGCGGTTTCGCTCTGATTGGACACCGGGAGCCCTTCTGCACTGGTCCTGCTCATGATCCATGAGGGTGCGCGGCATGGCGCCCCGCACAGTCCCCCATTCTAGTTGGCGGCAAGAGCCACCACCTTGCCTTCCCGGTACAGCAACGCCCGGAGTTCCGCCTCCGCAGAGTCCAGGCGCTTCGGATCGATGGTTTCACCGGCATGGTAATGGTCCAGGACGCGGGGGTCGACGTAGCTTTTACGGGCGATGGAGGGAGTGTTGCCCAGCGTCCCGGCGGCATCGTGCATGGCGCGGCTGATGGCCCGCTTCCGTTTTGCGGCCGTCCGCTGGGGACCGGTGCGGGCCAGGCTTTCCGCGGCCGCCACCGTTCCGCGCAGCGTCCGGAAGTCCTTGGCCGTGAAGTCGGACCCGGTGCGCTCCTTCACGTACGCGTTGATGTCCGCGCTGGTGACCGGCCGCCACCTCCGCCCCTCCTTGTAGGCCAGGAGCCGGGCATTGGGCCCGCGCCTCTTGAGCAGGCGCAGCAGGACGGCGAGGTCGGGGTCGCGGATTTCGGATTCCCAGTCCTTGCCGCTCTTGGCAGGGAAGCGCAGCAGGATCCGGTCTTTGCGCACCTGGACGTGGGCGCAGAGCAGGGTGGCCAGGCCGCGGCTGCCGTTCTCGTTGGTGTATCGCTCAGAACCGACCCTGAGGGAGCCGCTGTCCAGCATCCGGAATGCCCCCGCCAGGACGCGTTCGCGGGTGAAGCCGTCGCTGCGCAGGTCCATGGTGACCCGGCGGCGGGCGGCAGGCAGCGATTCAGCCAACTGAAGGGACCGGTCGAACTTCACCCGGTCCTTACGTTCGCGCCACTCGGGGTGGTAGATGTACTGGCGCCGGCCCACTGCGTCCAAGCCCGTTGCCTGGATGTGGCCGTTTTCGAATGGCGCGATCCATACGTCGGTCCATGCCGGGGGTATGCCGATGCTTTCCAGCCGGTCCCGGACGGGTCCGGGCGGCAGGGTGGAACCGTCCAGGTCCCGGTAACTGAAGCCCTTGCCGGCAGGCACCCTGCGGTAGCCCCGGCCGGAGGCGTTGCTGCGCCGGAGCCTCATCGGGCGGGCTCCGGGATACGGGCACGTGTCATAAAAGCAAGCCTACTGACTATTTTTCCGTTTTCCCGCCTGTCTGCTGGAATACCTGTCAGGTGGCTGCTGTTATGGACATCGTGCCTATGCCAGAAGGAATCCCCGCCCCGTCCGTAGCCACCTCCCAAACCGGCGCTTCACCGGCGGGCTCCACGGCGGCTGCCCCTTCAGCCAAGGGCCCCCAGCCGGTGTCAAAGGATACGACGGCGGGAATGCTGTTCGGCGTCGGCGCGTACGTCTTGTGGGGGCTGCTCCCGCTGTACTTCTTTATCCTCATGCCCGCGGGCGCCGTCGAAATTGTCGCCAACCGGGTGGTGTGGTCCCTGCTGTTCTGTGCGCTCCTGATCACCGTTACCCGCGCATGGGGCGTCCTGGGAACCGCGTTGAGGGACCGAAGGGTCTTCGGCTCGCTGGCACTGGCGGCATTCCTGATCGCCATCAACTGGCTCACCTACACGTACGGTGTCACCACCGGGCAGGCAGTGGAAACGTCACTGGGCTACTTCATCAACCCGCTGGTCTCTGTCCTGCTTGGCGTGCTTGTCCTGAAGGAGCGGCTGCGGCCGCTCCAGTGGACAGCCGTCGGCGTGGGGTTCGCAGCGGTTGGCGTCCTCACTTACTCCTACGGGAAGCTGCCGTGGATCGCCCTGACCCTGGCGTTCAGCTTCGGCCTGTACGGCTTCGTCAAGAACCGGGTGGGCTCCAGGGTGGACGCCATCACCAGCCTGAGCGTGGAGACCATGGTACTTGCCCCGCTGGCCGCCGTGGCAATGGTGGTGCTGGCCGTGAACGGCAGCTCCACCCTCGCCTCCGAGGGCCCCGGGCACTTTTGGCTTCTGCTGGCGTCAGGCGTGATTACTGCCGTCCCGCTGCTCTTCTTCGGCGCCTCCGCGCGGCGGCTGCCCATGACCACCATCGGGCTGCTCCAATACTTTGCCCCAATCCTGCAGTTCCTGGTGGCCCTGCTGGTATTCCGGGAGGCAATGACCGTGGAGCGCTGGATCGGGTTCGGTGTGGTGTGGCTGGCCCTGCTGCTGCTGACCCTGGACATGCTGCGGACCGCGCGCAAGAACTCGGTGGCCCGAAAGGCAGCGCGACGCCAGGCCGCCTGACGCGCCGGCCAAGCGGCCGTCCAAACACAGAAGGTGGGCTCCCTGCCGGNAGCCCACCTTCTGTGCGTTGCGGGAGGAGTGGTTCTGTTTAGGCGTTGGCCTTGATGGCGGCGGCAAGGACTTCCAGTCCGTCGGCCAGCAGTTCATCAGTGATGACCAGCGGCGGCAGCAGGCGGATCACGTTGCCGTAAGTGCCGCAGGTGAGGATGATGACGCCTTCCTTCAGGCAGGCGGCGGCAACAGCCTTGGTCAGCTCCGGGTTCGGTTCCTTGGAGCCTGCCTGGACCAGTTCGATGGCCAGCATGGCGCCGCGGCCACGGACGTCACCGATCACGGCGGTGCCGGCAGCGGCCAGTTCGGCCTGCAGGTCGCGGAGCCGGCCGAGGGCGAGTTCCTCGATGTGGCGGGCGCGGCCGTTCAGGTCGTATTCCTCCATGGAGCCGATGGAGGCCAGCGCTGCGGCGCAGGCCACCGGGTTTCCGCCGTAGGTTCCGCCCAGGCCGCCCGGGTGGACAGCGTCGAGCAGGTCGGCGCGGCCGGTGATGGCGGACAGCGGCATGCCACCGGCGATGCCCTTGGCCATGGTGATGATGTCCGGGACGACGCCCTCGTGGTTCACGGCGAACCATTCACCGGTGCGGCAGAAACCGGACTGGACCTCGTCCGCGATGAAGACGATGCCCTTGTCCTTGGCCCAGGCGGCCAGTGCCGGGAGGAAGCCTTCGGCCGGGACGATGAAGCCGCCTTCGCCCTGGATGGGCTCGATGATGATCGCGGCCACCTGGTCGCCGCCGATCTGCTTCTCGATCATGGTGATGGCACGCTTGGCGGCCTCGGCGCCCGTGATGGCGGGGTTTTCCTCGCGGTACGGGTAGCTCATGGGCATGCGGTAGACCTCGGGCGCGAACGGGCCGAAGTTGGTCTTGTACGGCATGGCCTTGGCGGTCAGCGCCATGGTCAGGTTGGTGCGGCCATGGTAGGCGTGGTCGAAGGCGACGACGGCGTCCCGGCCGGTTGCCAGGCGGGCCACCTTGACAGCGTTTTCCACGGCCTCGGCACCGGAGTTGAAGAGGACGGTGCGCTTTTCGTGGTCGCCCGGGGTGAGTCGGTTCAGCTGCTCGGCGACAGCGACGTAGCCTTCGTACGGCGTGACCATGAAGCAGGTGTGGGTGAAGTGCTCCACGGCTTCCTTCACGGCACCGACGACTGCGGGATCGGACGCGCCCACGCTGGTGACCGCGATGCCCGAGCCAAGGTCGATGAACGAGTTGCCGTCGACGTCGTGGATGATGCCGCCGTCGGCGTCGGCAACATAGACCGGGATGCTGGAGGCGACGCCGGCAGCCACCACGGACTTGCGGCGTTCGGTCAGTGCCACGGACTTGGGGCCCGGGAAGTCGGCCTGGACGTTGCGCTTCTGCTCCAGGCGGTACGTGATGTCTGATGCGGTGGTGGTCATTGGGATTCTTTCTTTCTACGTTTCCGGGGTTTCGGCAGGCTCAGCCGGCGGGGAAATGGTCAGGCGTCCAGGGCGGACATCACGTGCTTGATGCGGGTGTAGTCCTCCACCCCGTACATGGACAGGTCCTTGCCGTAGCCGGACTGCTTGAAGCCGCCGTGCGGCATTTCGGCGGTGAGCAGGATGTGGGTGTTGATCCAGACGGCACCGAAGTCCAGGTCGCGGCTCAGCCTCATGGCGGTGCCGTGGTTGGAGGTCCAGACGCTGGAGGCCAGGGCGTAGTCCACGTCGTTGGCCAGTTCCACTGCTTCGGCTTCGGTGCTGAACTTCTGCACGGTGATCACGGGGCCGAAGGTCTCCTTCTGGACCACGTCGTCGGTCTGCTTTGCACCGGTGACGATGGTGGGCTCGAAGAAGAAGCCCTTCTCCCCTGCCCGGTGACCGCCGGTTTCGATCCGGCAGTTTGCCGGCAGGTTCTCCACCACGGAGGTCACCGCGTTGAAGTGGTTGACGTTGTTCAGCGGGCCGAAGTAGTTGTCCTCGTCGTTCTGGGAGCCGGTGTGCAGGGTCCGGGTGTGCTCCACCATGGCCGCCACGACGTCGTCGTGCACGGATTCCTCCACCAGCACGCGGGTGATGGCGGTGCAGTCCTGGCCGGCGTTGAAGAACGCAAACTCAGCGATGGCCGCCGCACTCTTCTTGATGTCCGCATCCTTGAAGACGATGGCCGGGGCTTTTCCGCCCAGCTCCAGGTGGGCGCGCTTGAGGCTCTTGGCTGCACCGGATGCCACGGCGATGCCGGCCCGGACGGAGCCGGTGATGGACACCAGTCCGGGGACCTTGTGCTCCACCATCATGGCACCGGTTTCGCCGGTGCCGAGCACCACGTTCAGGACGCCGGCGGGCAGGATTTCGCCAGCCAGGCGGGCCAGCACCAGGGTGGATTCGGGGGTGGTGTCGGAGGGCTTGAGGACCACGGTGTTGCCGGCGGCCAGGGCGGGGCCGATCTTCCAGATGGCCATCAGGAACGGGTAGTTCCACGGGGCCACCTGTGCCACCACGCCAATGGGTTCGCGGCGGACGTAGGAGGTGTGGCCCTCGAAGTACTCGCCGGCGGACTTGCCTTCGAGGATGCGGGCGGCGCCGGCGAAGAAGCGCAGCTGGTCGGCACCGGCAGCCACTTCCTCGGAGGCGATGAGGGAGCGGACCTGGCCGGTGTTGCGGTGCTGGGCTTCGACCAGTTCGTCGCTGTTGGCCTCGATGGCGTCGGCGAGCTTGAGCAGCATGAGCTGCCGCTGGCCGGGTGTGACGTGCTTCCAGGTCCTGAACGCGTCCTTGGCGGCCGCCATGGCGGCGTCGACGTCTGCCTGCACCGAGACGGGGGCGTGTGCCACGACCTCGCCGTTGGTGGGGTTGACCACGTCCAGCAGGGTGGTGCCGGCGGGGGTGACGAACTTCCCGTTGATGAAGTTCTGCAAGGTCTGGACCACGGTGTGCAACCTCTTTCGTAAGGGCCATCGGCGGCCGGGCGGGCACCAGGACGGATGGATGGAACTGCATTGAGCCTATGCCAGCGCCCTAACGGGGTGAATAGCCACCTGCACACCCTTCCGGAACAGGTTTAGTGCGGTTGCCCAGCTCGCGTTTATCCTTGCTTCATGGCCATTTCCCTTGCTGCCCTGGTGGGCGTGACGTCCCTGAAGCTGTCCAAGGCGGGCGTGGCGGAGACCACCTGGACCCAGGACATCAACTGGGTGGCCGTCACGGAGCTTGAGGATCCGCAGCGGTTCCTCAACGGCGGGGAGCTGGTGCTCACCACGGGGCTGCGGCTCCGGTCAGCGCCTGAGCAGCGCCGGTTTGTCCGCCAGGTGCAGCGTGCCGGCGCGGTGGGCATCGGCTTCGGCGTAGGGCTGTCGCACGAGGCGGTGCCGCCGGCCCTCCTCGCGGAAGCCAACCGCTGGGGCCTGCCGGTGGTGGAAGTGCCGTATGAGACCCCCTTCATCGCCATCACCAAGCTCGTAGCCGATGCGCAGTCGGCGGACCATTACGCCAAGCTGGAACGGCTGATTGCCGGGCACCAGGTGCTGGCGCGGGCGCTGCTGACCGGCGGCGGCCTGGCCGAGCTGCTGAAGAACCTGGGCGGCATGCTGCGCACGGACATCGCCCTCACCCAGTTCACGGCGCAGCTGTACAACAGCAGCAATGCCGGCCCGTCGGCGGACACCTGGTCCAGCTACCCCGTCCCCACCGGACGGCGCGACGCCTGCACCCTGTGGGTGCGCCAGCCCTTCGAGGACACGGGCATCATTGGCTACGCCCAGAACCTGATCAGCGTGGAGCTGAACAACATGGTCAAGCAGCGCCAGGCCCAGCGCGCCCTTTGCGGCCAGGTGCTGGAGGACGTGATCCACGGGGCGCTGGAGACCAGCGAGGCCCAGCGCCGGTTGGCCGGCGTGGGTGTGAACAGCACCCGCAAGAACGTGGTGCTGCTGGCCGTGTCGGCCGCACACGGCAAGGCCTTGGGGAGCACGTCGGTGCCGCAGGAACTGGAGAAGGCCGTGGCCGCCGTCGTGGGCAAGGACCTGGTGCTGGTGATTAATGACGACGGCGGCAGCGCGCCGGCGCTGGCACGGAAACTCAGTGACCACCTGGCCGAGGCCGGCATCCACGCAACGATCGGCATCGGCGGTGCTTACACCAAGCCCAACGGGCTGCGCTGGAGCTACTTTGAAGCCCGTGATGCCGCCAGCCATGGCCTGCCGGTCAACGAACCCGAGCGGCTGAGCCTCACCTCGCTGCTGCTGGCCAGCGAGGACGTGCCGCTGGCGGACATGGCGCACGAGTCGCTGAACCCGCTGCGGTCCTTCGACACCTCGCACGGCTCGGAGCTGGTGGCCACGCTGGAAAGCTACCTGAACAACAATGGCTCGGTGGCTGCGGTGGCCGAGGAACTCACGCTGCACCGCAACACCGTGCGCTACCGGTTGGCCCAGATCACCGAGCTGACCGGCTACGACCCCGCCGTCACCGCGGACCGCGTGCAGTTGTGGCTCGCCCTTGCGGTGGGCCGGCTCTCGGCACGGCAAGGGAAGTAGCGCCGAAGGGCAAGGGGGCGTACCTGCCGGGCCGGATCCGTCAGAGGACCCCGTGGCCCAACAGGTCGCGGGTCTTTTTGCGCGCCTTCCGGTAATCGGTCCGGGCCGCCTGCATCTTTTCCTCCTGCAGGTTCAGCAACTGGGCGTAGATGCCGGCGGTGGCAGCCTCTCCGGCCTCTGCTGACAGTGCGGCCAGCAGGTCGCGGGCCACCACGGCGTCCTGGAACCGGCCGAGGATTTTCTGCTGCCGGCGGGCCGCCTTGGCCACCTTGCCGGCGCGTTTCCCATGGACCAGTGCGGCCGACTCCGCCACGTGCCGGAGCCGCTTGGCATCCTTGCGGACCCGGTGCAGGGCAAGTTCCTGGTCCTTGCCACGCCTGGCGTCCTTGACCGCCTTGTGCGAGCGCCGCAGCCGTTTGGCCGCTTTATCCACCGCCTTCGACGCGGCCCGCCGCCCCGGCTTTACTGCATCGGCACGCACCGGCGGGTTGTCCCGGAAATCCTCGAGCTTGTCCAGGAGCCGGAAGTAGCGCGCCGACCCCAGCGCTTCGTGCAGCAGGCGGTAACCGGCGTCGAAATCGCCGCCGGCACGCTCCTCCACCGTGTTTGCGGCAGCGGCAACCCCATCAGCCGGGGGCAGTTGTCCCAGCTGTTCACGCAGCTGGGACCGCAGGATTTCGGCGTCGCGCGGCCGGCCGAGCAGCTGCCCCAGCCACTTCAACTCGCTGCGCAGCTTCCGGACCGGCGAGGCGCGGTAGAGCCTGCCGTACGCGGCCAGGACCGAGCGGATCCGGCGGGTGGCCGAGCGCATGTTGTGGACGGCGTCGGGTTCTTCGAGCCGAACGGCGGGGTCATCTGCGAGCATCTGGTCGATCTGCGCGGCAACGTAGACGGTGACGACGGCGGCTGCCGGGGCACGCTTTCCCGCCAGGAGCGCCGGGGTGCTTTCGCCTGCGCCGCCGGTTTCCCCTTCAGGAGCCTGCCGGCGGGCTGCATTGCCAGCCTTCGTGTCATCACCGAGGGCGCGCGCCAGTTTGGAGGCGTGCGCTGCCGGACGGGCGCCGGCAGCGGTAAGCACTTCCTCCACCGGTCCGAAGAGGTCCGGCTTCCCGTGGACCAGTTCCAGCTCCCATTCGCGCCATTGCCGGGCCTCCCCGGCGCCGTCCTCCAGCCGGACGGCCGTCACCTGGTCGTCGGCAAGGTCGGCCAGGTGCACGCCGTCCTGCCCGTACAGCGCGTGGGTGGTGCGGCGGGTTTCCAGCCGGACCACCGGGGCGGGAACGGCACCCCGGAGGAACGCCTGGAGGTGGGTCAACAGGGCGTCGGGGACGACGTCGGCCCTGGCAAGGGGTGCGTGCAGTTCCGTCCGCTGCTGCGGCCCTTCGCCGGCCACGGCGGGCGGCAGCTTCAGGTGCCAGCCGGCGTCCTTGCCGCCCGTGCGGCGGCGCAGCGTAATGCGCCGGGCAGCAAGGGCATGTTTGGGGGTGTCGAAATACACCGCCTCGAGCACGTCGGTGTGCGGTTGGCCGGTCCGGGCCACTCCGGCGGCCTGGTCCAGCGGCGGCACTTCGGCGTCGGCATCGACGTCGTACTTCTTCTCGATCTCCAGTCCCCGGGAAGCCTCCACAGCCGTCCTTCCGCACCGCCTGGTCCGTGCCAGGCCCTCCGACAGTCCCTTGGAAGTCTATTCCAGTCGTATGGGACCGGAGAGGTTCGCCACAAAACCACAAACATCAAACGTCTAACCTTTAGAGTGGACGGTATGTCCGCCACACCACCCGCTCCCGCGCCAGCAACCGTCCACGCCCCCGCGACGGGCACGGCTGCCCCGCCCGCGCACAGCGGCGCGGTTCCTGCCAGGCCACGGTCCGCCGTCGTGTTCGGTGTCATTGCGCTGGTTCTGATCGGGCTCAACCTGCGGGCCGGCATCACCGGGGCCTCGGCGCTGCTGCACGATCTCCAGGCGGTCCTGGGGTACGGCGCGCTGGTGGCGGCCATCATCCCGTCCATCCCCACGCTTTGCTTCGCCCTGGCCGGCGCCGCCACGTCCTGGCTGACGGGCCGGCTTGGAGTGGAGAAGGCCATCCTGCTGTCGCTCGCGCTGCTGGCCGGCGGCCTGCTGCTGCGCGGCATCCCCGCCACCGGAATGCTTGTGGCCGGCAGCGTGGTGGGCATGTCCGGCCTGGCCATCTGCAATGTCGCCATGCCGTCCTTCATCCGTGAGTACTTCGCCTCCCGGACCTCGCTCATGACCGCCGTCTACACGGTCACCATGACCACCGGCGGCACACTGACCTCCGTCCTGGTGGTTCCGCTGGCCCAGGCGCTGGGATCCCCGTCCGCCGCCGTGGGCGCCGTGGGCATTGCTGCCGTGGCCGCCTTCCTGGGGTTCCTCCCCGTGGCACTGCACGCCCACCGCAACGCCGCCCCGGCCACGGCCCTGCGGGTGTCCCCCTGGCCGCTGCTGCGGACCCGCAAAGGGCAGCTCCTCACCGCGATCTTCGCCCTGCAGGCCCTGCTCGCGTACGCCTTGCTCAGCTGGTTCCCGTACATGCTCACCACCATGGGGCTGGGCGCCACGGACAGCGGGCTGATGTTCGGGTTGATGCAGTTGGTCTCCGTTCCGGCGGGCATGGTGCTGATTGCCCTCGGAGCCCGGCCGGGGATGCTGCGCCCGGCGTTCTATCTGGTGAGCATCACCATGATGGTTGGCATTGCGGCGCTGCTGGTCCTCCCTGTGGGGCTCGCAATTATCCCCGCCGTCCTGCTGGGTTTTGGCCTGGGCATCTTCCCGCTGGTCATGGTGATGATCAGCCGCAGCGGCACCAGCACGGCGGAGACCACCGCGTTGTCCACGCTGGCCCAGTCCTCGGGGTACCTCCTGGCCACCGTGGGCCCGTTCGGCATGGGGCTGCTGCACAGCGCCACTGGCGGCTGGACGCTGCCCCTGGTCCTGCTGCTGGTGCTGGCGCTGGTCCAGATCGTGGTGTCCCACCTCATCACCGGCGCGGCCATGAACGGCAAACCCTCCGGCTCCGCCAGCCGCCGGACTGCGGCGGGAAGGAAGTAGCAGCGTGTCCCTGAGCCACTCCGTCCGTCCCCCGCTTGCCGCTGAAGTGACTGCCAAGCTGCGGGAAATGGTCCACTCCGGCGAATGGCCCCTGAACGGGCGGATCCCGCCCGAGCCCGAGCTCATGGCCCGGCTCGGTGTTTCCCGCGGCACCCTCCGCGAGGCGGTGAAGGCCCTCGCCCACGGCGGCATGCTCGAGGTCCGGCGCGGTGACGGCACCTATGTGCGCGCCACCAGCGAGATGTCCGGCGCCGCCCGGCGGATGTACCAGGACCACACCGAGCAGCACATCCTGGAGGTCCGGCTGGGCCTGGACACGCAGGCGGCCCGCCTCGCCGCCCGGAACGCCTCCGGGGAAGACGTCACCGCGCTGCGCGCCTTCCTGGCAACCCGTGACCTGGCCTGGAGAAACGGGGACTTCGAGGCATGGGCCGACGCCGACTGGCACTTCCACGAAGGCATCGCCCGGGCTTCCGGCAATCCGCTGCTGCACGAGCTCTACGCCAGCTTCGGAACCGTGTTCCACCAGGATCTGCTCACGCAGCAGGGCCGGCCGGGCTTCAACGGGCTTCCCCGGGACGGCCACGAAACCCTGCTCGAAGCGATAGAACGGCGGGACGGGGAAGCGGCGGTGGCCACCGTGAACCGCAACCTCAACTCCTGCGCGGAGTGGCTTGCGGAGTAGGGCCCGACGCCCGGACACACAGGTACGGCCCGGCANGTGCCGGGCCGCCGTCGTGGTTCCCTACCGCGCTACTCGCCGCGAAGGCCCGCAAACACGTTCTTGGGGCGCTGCATCTCACCGTGCTTGGCGCCGAGGATGATCACCAGGGCCGCGAAGCCGGGGATGGCCCACTGCAGGAGCTTGAGCTGCTGCTGGGCCGTCTTCAGCTCGTCGGAGGCAGCACCGTGCGGCTCCGTTGCACCTTCGGCACCTTCACCGGCGAGCTTCTCGACCTTCTTGCCCAGGACGCCCGAATACAGGGTTACCGCTGCGCCCACCACAGTGACGGCCGTCTTGATGACGGTGTCCCGGGCCACGCCCTCCTGCTTGGCAATGCGGCCCTTGTTCTCCCAGGCGATGGCCAGGTCGGCCACCAGGTGGGAAGCGAACGCAGCCGTCTGGAACGGGGCCCACTTCATCCAGCCGGCGCTGGAAAGGCGGGTGCGCTCCGAGGGGTCCTTGGCCTGGGCTGCTGCCCCGTTGAGTCCGATGGCGCCCATCAAGGACCCGCCGAACCATGCTGCCGCCGTCAGGTCGTGAACTGAACGGGCAATGAGATTTCCTGCCATGATGTGCATTCCTAACGTTGTGAACTGGTTCCGGTTGCCGCTGTGTTGCGGACTTCACGTGCCGTATCCCATCGAAGTATGGTGTGCTCATGGTAAGCACACTTACTAATATTACGAAAGCCCGTCCAGGACCGGTGCCGACCGCGTAATATCGTCGCCATGGGAAACACAGGGACATTGTTCGGCTGGGCCTTCGGGGATCCAGCCCGCGAAAACGACGGCGGCTACGTGGACGGCCTGCAGCGCGAGGCGTTCGGCAACGCGAAGGAGACGGCCAAGGCCAAGGGCGTGGACGTGGTAGCGGAATCCGAAGTGTTCACCGTCCTCAGCGCCGATGATTCCCTGGTGGAGCTGGACAACGCCCCCGGCCGGCTGGTGGTCAGGTGCACCGTGCACGTCGAGGGTCCGGGCGCAGAAAAGCTGCGGGCCGAAGGTCCCATGAACGGCTAAGAGATGTCCGACGGCGATTCCACCCTCAGCCAGGCAGCGGACGTGGTCGAGGAGGCGTCCAACGCCAAGGCCCTGGACGTCCTGGCCCGCACGGGATTTGCCGTCATGGCCCTGCTGCACGTCATCATCGGGGCCATCGCCATTGCCATCGCATTCGGCCATCCCGGTGAGGCAGAACCCACCGGCGCCATTGCACGGCTGGCCGACAACCCCTGGGGTCCGGCTGTCATGTGGGGCTGCGTGGTGGCGTGCCTGGGCCTGGCGCTGTGGCAGGCCAGCGAAGCAACCCTGCGTGCGCGGAGCCTGCCCCGCAAGGAACGGCTGGCCAAGCTGGTGTCATCCGGCTTCCTGGCCGTTGCCTACGGCAGCGTCGGCCTGACCTTCGCAGGCTTCGCTCTGGGGCAGCGGAGCGACTCGGGCGACAACACGCGTGACTTCAGCGCCAGACTGATGGCCAACCCCGTGGGTCCCTGGGTCCTGGTTGCCCTGGGCCTGACCATCCTGGGCATCGGCATCTACTTCATGGTCAAAGGCTTCCGGCGCGGGTTCAGGGAAGAGCTCCTTCATTTCGAGGGCACCCGGCGCGGCAGGCTCATCGAGAGCCTGGGCGTCACCGGGCACGTGGCCAAAGGGATGGCGCTGAACCTTACCGGGTTGTTGTTCATTATTGCTGCTGCCAAGCACCGGCCTGACGAATCCACCGGCCTGGACGGCAGCCTCAAGGCCCTGCAGGGCCACCCGTTCGGGCCCACGCTGCTGGTGGCGATCGGCGGGGGCTTTATCGCCTACGGAATCTTCGCGCTGATCCGGGCCAGGTTCGGCCGCATGTAGTCCCGGGGTTTGTGGGTAGGGAGGAAGTATGACCCAACAGCTGCGCGTTGTTTCCGCCGTCACCGGGAGTGCCGGGCAGGCCTTTGCTGCCCTCTTCCGGCTCCTGAAAGTGGCGCGCCCTGACCGGCCCATCCACCCGGAGGGCCTGGGCCTGACCGGAACGTTAACCAGGACCGGCAACCCGGCAGGCCCCAGCGGGATCGACTGGCTGGACTCGTCCGGGACGGACCAGGTGGTGGCACGCTTTTCGCGGTCACTGGGGCTGCCGCAGGTATTGCCTGACATCCTGGGCCTGGCCCTCCGGGTGACGCCTTCCGGTGCCGCGGCTCCTGGTTCCGGTCCCGCGGACGTCCTGTTCGCCTCCACCGGCTGGGGCCTGGCCGGCCGGTTCCTGCTGATGCCCCGGCTGGATGTTGCCGGGGCCGCGATGACCACGCTCATGCCCTACCGGAGCCGCAGCGGCCCCGTGCTGCTGGGACTTCGGACCCGCAGCCTCCCGCCGGGTTCGCTGTCTTCCGGTGAGTGGGTCCTGGGGCTGCACTGGGCCAAACCGGGCGGCCGCTGGCGGGAATGCGGTGAACTGCGGCTGCAAACGGGCGCCACTCCGGGGGACATCCCCTTGCGTTTCGATCCCCTCGAGAACCAGCCGCCCGGGGCCGGAACCTACGGGTGGACCCGGCGGCTGCGGAAGCCGTCCTACCGGGCCGCGCGGCGGCCCGCACCTCCCGCCGTCGTACGTCCCACCGGACCGGCCGCACAGCACAGCACCACTGGAAGGAACTCCATGTCCACCGTCTCGCAGTTGTTCGAATCCCCCTCCGCGGACGTCTGGCGGGTCATCGCCGACGGTTGGCTGTACTCCGGCTGGGTGGTGGGCGCCTCCAGGATCAGGGACGTGGACGCGGAATGGCCCGGGCTCGGAGCCCACCTCCACCATTCGGTAGGCGCCTGGCCGCTGGTGATCAATGACAGCACCCGCGTCACCGCCGTCGAGCCCGGACGCTCACTGGAACTGGTGGCGCGGGGCTGGCCGATGGGTGAGGCCAAGGTGGACATCAAACTTGAGGACCGCGGCAACCAGTGCCTGGTGACCATCGCGGAGGACGCCATCCGCGGCCCCGGCAAGCTGATGCCCAAGTTCCTGCGCGATCCCATGATCTCGGCACGCAACCGGGAGACCCTGCGGCGCCTCGAGTTGATGGCGGTCGGGGGCGCGGGCAAACCCAAATAACCCAAGCGGGTTAAACCGTTAAAAGCAGGAACCGCGGGANCCCGCGGTTCCTGCTGTTCCAGACTCCTAGACCTGGGCGGACACGCCGTCACGCGAGATGTCCACCATGTCCCCGCGCGGCACCACCTTGATGCGCTCACGCGTGACCTCCACTCCGTGCGAGCCGCCGGCTTCGGTGGCCGCTGCGCCGAGGGCGAGCTCGTGGGCGTCCAGTGCCAGCCAGCCTTCCCAGCTGGTGAACTTCACGCCGCGCGAATCGAGGAGGTCCACGACGGCGTCCTCCTGCGGGGCGGACGCGACCGGCAGGTTTTCGCGGTCTTCGAGCAGGTAGGTCACGGTCTCCAGGGCGTCGCCCTTGGTGTGGCCGATCAGGCCGACCGGTCCGCGCTTGATCCAGCCGGTGGCGTAGAGGCCCGGCACGTGCTGGCCGTCGGCATCCAGGACGCGGCCGCCGTCGTTCGTGACAACGCCCTTCTTGTGGTCGAACTCGACGTCCGGCAGGGCGGAGCCGAAGTAGCCGATGGCGCGGTAGACGGCCTGGACAGGGTAGTCCACGAACTCGCCGGTGCCGCGGGCGTTGCCGGTGCCGTCCAGTTCGGTGCGCTCGAACTTGATGCCGGCAACCTTTCCGGGGGTCTCGGCGTCGTCGTAGATCTCCACCGGGCTGTGCAGGAAGTGCAGGTGCAGGCGGCGGGAGGCCTTGAGCTCGGAGAGGTCCTCGGGCTGCTCGGCGATCCAGTTGGTGAGCGTGCCCACCATCGTCTTGGTCTGGTTGTTGGTCTGGATCTGGCGGTCCGATTCCTCGTCGAACTCGAAGTCCTCCGGGTACAGGATGATGTCCACGTCCTTGGAGTGGGACAGCTCGCGCAGCTCCAGCGGGGTGAACTTGACCTGGGCGGGACCGCGGCGGCCAAAGACGTGCACGTCCGTGACGGGCGAGGCCTTCAGGCCGGCGTAGACGTTGTCCGGGATCTCGGTGGTGAGGAGGTCGTCGGCGTGCTTGGACAGGACGCGGGCCACGTCCAGGGCCACGTTGCCGTTGCCGAGCACGGCGATTTCCTTGGCCTCCAGCGGCCATTCGCGCGGGACGTCCGGGTGGCCGTCGTACCAGGACACGAAGTCGGCGCCGCCGAAGGAGCCCTCCAGCTCGATGCCGGGGATGTTCAGGTCCGCGTCCTTGATGGCGCCGGTGGCGAAGATGACGGCGTCGTAGTGGGTGCGCAGGTCCTCGATGGTGAGGTCGGTGCCGTAGTCCACATTGCCGAAGAAGCGGATGTCGCCGCGGTCCAGCACCTTGTGCAGCGCGTTGACGATGCCCTTGATGCGCGGGTGGTCCGGGGCAACGCCGTAGCGGATCAGGCCATAGGGTGCCGGGTAACGGTCAAAGAGGTCGATGCTGACCGTCAGCTCGCCGCTCTTGACGGCTTCGCTCTTGGTGAGGATGTCAGCGGCGTAAACGCCGGCCGGGCCGGAGCCCACGACGGCGACGCGCAGCGGACGTTCGGCAGAACCTACGGAGGTGCTTGATGACACGGCTGTGTTCCTTTTGTTCGGTCTTAGGCGGTGAGGACGCGGGGCTTGTTCGGGGTGGTGGTGCTGTAGTCAGCGGTTTTGAAGTGCGACGGCGCGTACGGGCTCACGCGCACCACATCACCGATGACAATCACGGCAGGATTTGCGACGCCGGCCGCCTGGGCCTGGTCGGCGATGGAACCGAGCGTGCCGATGGTGACGCGCTGGTCCGGCAAATAGCCGTTTTCCACGATACCAACAGGGGTGTCGGCGGGCAGGCCGGCTTCGCCCAGCGCGGACGCGGACTCTCGCAGCTGGCCGACGCCCATGAGCAGGACAATCGTGTGGTCGGCGCGGGCCGGAACCTCGGAGAGTTCCTCGTGGCCAGTGACGACGCTGAAGCCCTTGGCCAGGCCGCGGTGGGTCACCGGGATGCCTGCTGCGGCCGGAACCGAGATGGCGGAGGTCACGCCGGAGACCACTTCCACCTCCACGCCGTGCTGGCGGCAGTATTCGGCTTCCTCGCCGCCGCGGCCCAGCACGTACGGGTCGCCGCCCTTGAGCCGGACCACGCGGTGGCCTTTCAGAGCTTCCTCGACGAGGATCCGGTTGATCTCCGCCTGCGGGACCGGGTGGTGGCCGGGGGTCTTGCCGACCTCGATGATCCGGACGTCCGGAGCGAGTTCATTCAGGAGTTCGCGCGGGCCCAGCCGGTCGGCCACCACGACGTCGGCCTGGCCCAGGAGCCGGCGGCCGCGGACGGTAATAAGGCCGGTGTCACCGGGCCCACCGCCGACCAGGGCGACGCTTCCCCGGTGGGCGCGGCGGCGGCGCAGCGGCAGGTCGCCGGTTTCCAGGGCGGTGGCCACGGCGTCACGGACGGCCATGGCGCGGCGCGGGTCTCCCCCGGCGTTGACGGCGATCTTGACGTCATCCACATGGGCGACCGCGGGGGTCCAGGCGGCGGAAGCTTCATGGTTGGAGGCGTTGACGCACCAAACCCGCTGCGCCTCGGCGTCGGCCGATACCTGGGCGTCCACCGCGGGATCCCCGGTGGCAGTCTGGACGAACCAGACGCCGTCGACGTCCTTTGAGTCATAAGGGCGCGCTTCCCAGGTAAGCAGGCCGGCGTCGGCCATGTCCCTCAGCGCGGGTGCGGCAACCGGAGCCACGACGGTGACTACGGCACCGGCGTCGAGCAGCCCCTTGGCGCGGCGGGCAGCAACGGGGCCGCCGCCCACCACCAGCACGGGACGGCCGAGCAGCCGCAACGCGGTGGGGTAAATATCCTGAATTGCCATGGATCAACGGTAGGTCCGCGTCACATTCGCCCACAAAGGCCGAGCAACACCAGTTCACGCAAGGTAACGCTGCGTCACAAACGTTTCTTAACCGCGGGTGGACAGGAACTGCCCCCTGCGGATGATGAGGCGCTCCAGGTACCGGGCCAGGAACAGGCGTTCGACGGCACGGCCCAGGACGCCCAGTGGGGCAGTGAATTCCACCCGGTCAATCATTACGCTGCCGGTTGCCGTCGGTGCGAAGTCGTGGAGGTGCCGGAAGGCCTTGAAAGGACCCGCGACTTGCTCGTCCGTGAAGCTGCGCGGGTAGTCAAAGGCGGTGATGCGGCTCGTCATCATGAGCGGTATGCCGAAGTGCGTGGCCCGCCACGTTACTTCCTCGCCCTCCCCGATCAGTCCGCTGGTGATGCCCTTCACGGCCCTCTCCCCCGCTTGTTTTTGGGAGTCGAGGTGCAGGTCGATGCTGCGGGCCCGGTCGAAGAGCTGCTCCACGGGGAGGGCGGACGCGGTGCGGCACTCGAAGCTGACGGTCATGGCGCCAGTCTTCCATGGGCGCTGGTTGCGCGGACGGCGCTCACTCCAGCCCGCCAGCCTGGACGCAAATGCGTCAGGGATGCAGAAAGCCCGACGGCGGGAGGTCGCCGTCGGGCCCTTGCGGTGCGGTGGGATGGGGCAGGGTCAGCGGGTGCTGCCGGCCAGGAGGCCCCGGCGGCGCAGGAGCCGCTTCTCGATGGGGCCGAACACCAGGAGTTCGATGAGGATGCCGACACCGAGGATCAGCAGGATCGCGGCCATGACCACGGACATATCCGAAAGCGTGCGGCCCTGGTCCAGGAGGGAGCCCAGGCCAAAGCCGATGGTTCCGCCCACCGCGATGATTTCCGCGGCCATGAGCGAGCGCCACGAGAATGCCCATCCCTGCTTCAGGCCGCTGAGGTATCCGGGCAGCGCAGCGGGAAGGATCACCTGCAGGGCCATCTGCAGCCGGCTGGCCCCCAGGACTGTACCCACGCGGCGGTACTGCGGCGGGATCTGGTCCACCCCGGAAATGAGTCCGTTGATGATGGATGGGATGGCGCCCATGAACACCACGAAGTACACGGTGGCGTCGGTCAGGCCGAACCAGATGATGGCCGCCGGGACCCAGGCCACGGACGGCAGCACCTGCAGGCCGGAAATCAGCGGACCGAACGCACGCCGCAGCGGTGCAACCTGGGCCAGCAGCAGGCCGACGGGGGTGGCAATGGCCACTGATATGAGGAAGCCAATTACCCCGCGCTGCAGCGAGGTCCACATGGACTCCTGAAGCTTGCCCTCGCTCCAGAGCGAGCCCATCTGCGCCACCACGTCCAGCGGCCCGGGGACCAGGTCGCGGCGCTTCATACCCAGCGACACGTAGAACTGCCAGACCAGCACCAGGACCACCAGCGCGGCCACGGGCAGCAGGATCCGGCTCCAGTCGATGCGGTGTTTGCGGTCGGCGTCGGACTGCAGCGAGTCCAGGCCGGATTCAAGCTCCCGGAGGTCCTCGTTCCCGGTGGACGTCCGGGTCAACGCGGCATGCACGTGGCGGGTTTCAGCAGCTGTGGTTTCGACAGGCTCAACCACCGGCTCCTCCTCAAGCAAAGGCGGGTTACTTGGCATGGCGGCGAATCTCCTCCCGCAGCCGGGCGGTGATGACCCCGGTCAGCTGGCCGGCGAGCCCGGCGTCGGTTCGGTGTTCCTCGGTGACGGCCCATTCCTGGACCACGCGGCCGGGTCGGGAGGACAGCAGCAGCACGCGCTGGCCAAGCCGGACGGCTTCGCGGACGTTGTGGGTGACGAAGACGATGGTGCGCCCGGTTTCCTTCCAGATGCGCTCGAGTTCGTCGTGCAGCAGGTCGCGGGTGATGGCGTCCAGGGCGGCGAAAGGTTCATCCATGAGCAGCAGCTGCCGGTCCTGGGCCAGGGAGCGGGCCAGGGATACGCGCTGGCGCATGCCGCCGGACAGCTCGTGCGGGCGCTTGTCCCCGGCCGAGCCGAGGTGCACGAGTTCCAGGAGTTCCTGGGCCTTGGTGCGGCGTTCGGCCTTGCCCACGCCGCGCAGCTTCAGGGCGAGTTCGATGTTTTCGCGGGCGGTAAGCCAGGGGAACAGGGCGGCGTCCTGGAACATGAAGGCGGCACCGTCGCTGGGCACTTCCAGGGCGCCCGACGTCGGCGCTTCCAGTCCCGCGATGATGTTCAAGAGGGTGGATTTGCCGCAGCCGGAGGCACCAAGGAGGGCGACGAACTCGCCTCTCCCGATGTTGGCGTTGACGTCGTCCAGTACCGGGGCGCCGTCGCCGAAGCGCTTGCCCAGGTGTTCCAGTACCACTGGCATGGTGGCGTCCTTCGGTAGTTGGGTTGGTCAGTCCTGGCCGAGGCCGGCTGCTGAAATCTTGTCGGTACTGCCGGTGATCCCGTTGAGTGCGCGGAGGTCGAAGAGGCCGTTGATGTCCGCCTTCTTGGTGGTGCCTGCGTCCACGCCGTCCTGCAGCAGCTTGGGGTAGCTGCCGGCCAGCGGGTCAAGGGTGAAGGTGATGTTCGCCAGCGACCGGGCCAGGACGTCAGCGGGCAGGGCTGCACCGGCGGTCTCCTGCAGGGCGGAGTTGATGAGGGTTGCCTTCTCGTCGGCCGGTGCAGAGTTGAGCCAGGCCACCGACTCCGCGTTGCCCTTGATCAGGGCCTTGACGGTGTCCGGGTGGTCGGCGGCGAACTTCTGGTTCACGATCAGGATGGTGGTGGGGAACTCGCCGGGCTTGCCGGTGCCGCTTCCGTCCCACAGGTCTTTTTCGTCCACCAGGACTTTGGCTCCGGCGGTGAGCACCAGGCGGGACGCCCACGGCTCAGGCAACCAGGCGCCGTCGATCTTTCCGTCCTGGAACAGCTTGAGCGTCTGGGCGTTGTCCGTGGGGTTGATGGCGACGTCGCCGCTGCCGTCCACGTTGGTCTTGTAGCCCTGTCTGGCCAGCCAGGCCCGCAGCGCCACGTCCTGGGTGCCGCCGAGCTGAGGCGTGGCCAGGGTCTTGCCCTTCAGGTCGGCGGCCGAGGTGATCCCCGGCTTGACCACCAGCTGCGCACCGCCGGCCGCGGCCCCGGCGATGACGCGCACGGACTGGCCCTGGCTTTTGGCGAACGAGTTGATGGCTGGGTTGGGGCCGATGTAGGCGGCGTCGATGGCTCCGGCGTTCAGGGCTTCGATGGCGGCCGGGCCGGCGTTGAAGGTCTCGGTGCTGAGACTGGTGTTGCCCAGGGCATCGGCCAGGAACCCCTTCTTGACTCCCACCAGGGCGGCGGCGTGCGTGACGTTGCCGAAGTAGCCGAGCTTCAGTTCGGCGGCCGGGCTGGGCTCGGCAGCCTGGGCCTCCGTGTTCCGGGAGACGTTTGACGCCACGATGGCCCCAAAAGCGATCAGCAGGACCAGCCCGAGGGCCAGGGCAGCCTCAACGGCACGCTTGCGCTTGGGGACCGCGCTTTCGCCTGCCACGATGCGGGTCATCCCGGGCTTGGAACTAGTCATTGTTTCACCATAGGGAGTGGCCCAAACCCGTTCAATGAAGCGGAAACGGGGGGTCACGCACGTTCATCTAGCGTCACATTTGGCCGCGCTGCTGCCCGGTTTGGCAGATTCAGTTGCCTTTGACGTTGACCAACTGCCGCAGCTTGTGCCGCACCCTGACGAGGTCCGCGGCGTCCTGCATGACCTGGTCGATCGGCTTGTACGCGGCCGGGATCTCGTCGATGAAGGCCTCCGACGCGCGGAACTCGATCCCCCGCATGGCCCGCTTCAGTTCCTCCAGGGTGAAGGTTTTGCGGGCGGCGTTGCGCGAGTACTCCCGGCCGGCGCCGTGCGGGGAGGAGTTCAGCGACGCGGGGTTGCCCAGGCCTTCCACCACGTAGGACGCTGTCCCCATGGACCCGGGAATCAGTCCCGGATCGCCGGCCGCGGCCTTGATGGCACCCTTGCGGGACACCCATACCGGCTTTCCGTAATGCGTCTCCTGTTCGGTGAAGTTGTGGTGGCAGTTGATCCGTTCGCGTTCCCGGACCGGCCCGCCTGCCCAGCGGCTGAACTGGGCCATCACGCGGTCCATCATTTCCTCCCGGTTCAGCAGCGCGAAGTGCTGGGCCCAGCGCAGCTCGGCGATGTAGCGCTCGAACTGCGGGGTGCCTTCGTCCAGGTAGGCGAGATCGGGGTCCGGCAGGTAGATCTGGTGCTTCCTGCTGATGTGCTGGGCGACGCCGATGTGGTGCTGGGCGATCCTGTTGCCGATGCCCCGCGAGCCGGAATGCAGGAAGAGCCACACGCCGTCGTCCTCATCCGCCGAGACCTCGATGAAGTGGTTCCCCGAGCCCAGGGACCCCAGCTGCAGCTCCCACTTGTCGACGTACTGGGCGGGGTTGAAGCCGGCCTTCGCAGCCCGGCGCTTCAGTTCGGCGACCCGGGGCTCCGCCGTGGGCAGGACCTTCCGGTTGTTGCGCCCGGCGGACAACGGAATCGCCCGCTCGATGTCCTCCCGCAGGCTCTTCCGGTCCTTGGGCAGGTCCTTCACGGAGTACTGCGTCCGGACCGCGATCATGCCGCAGCCGATGTCCACGCCTACCGCGGCCGGGATAATGGCGCGGAGTGTGGGGATGACCGATCCCACGGTGGCGCCCTTGCCCAGGTGCGCGTCAGGCATCAGCGCCAGGTGGGGGTAAATGAACGGCAGGCCCGACGTCATCACCGCTTGTTCGCGGGTCTTGTCATCCAGGATGGACGCCCAGTTCAAGAGCTTGGGACCTATGGTTTCCATTGCCGCCTCCCGCCGCAGTGACCAGGACTAGGGTAGGTCCTAGGCTAACCCCGCCTTCGAGAGGAGATGCAGCCATGGTCAGCGTCCAGACGGACATCCACATCGACAGGCCGCGGGCCGAAGTGGCGGACTTCGCGGCGAACCCGGACAACGCGCCGCGGTGGTACGTCAACATCCACTCTTCGCAGCGGCTGGACGGCGGCCGGCTGGGCCCGGGCTCGAAGGTGGCCTTCACGGCGAAGTTCCTGAGCCGGGAGCTCAATTACACGTACGAGTTCGTGGAGTACGTCCCCGGCGAAAAGCTGGTGATGCGCACCGACCAGGGCCCGTTTCCCATGCAAACCACCTACACGTGGACGGACGACGCCGGCGGGACCAGGATGACCCTTGGCAACAGCGGGAGACCGTCGGGTTTCTCGCGGCTGGCCGGGCTGGTCATGGAACCAATGATGCGCCGCGAAAACCGGAAGGACCTGCAGCGGCTCAAGGCGATCCTCGAGGCGCGAACGTAGGCCGTTAACCGCGAAATCGCCGGAACAGTGCGAGGCAGCCGTAGCGTTACGGCTGCCTCGCAGCGTTTCCGGCGATTTCGGCGAAGACTAGATGCTGTAGCGCTCGTCCTCGTGGTCGCCCGGGTGGTCCTTGACCAGGCCCGCGGCCAGCGTGTTGCCGTCCAGCGGATCGATCACCAGGAACGCGCCCGTGCGGCGGTGGTGCAGGTAGTTCTCCAGCGGCAGCGGCGCGGCGAGCCGGAGCTGCGCGTGGCCGATGTCGTTCAGTTCCAGGGTGGACGCCGGCTCCAGTTTGAAGGAGGCCAGGTCCAGCTTGCCGGTGACGTTGCGGACCATCGCCTGGACGGTGCGCGTGCCGTGCTTGACCAGCACCTTCTGGCCTTCGCGGAGGGGCTTGGGCGAGAGCCAGCACAGGGCTGCGTACAGGTCGGCCGACGCTTCGCGGACGGTTCCGGCAGCGGCGATGGTGTCTCCGCGGGCGACGTCGAATTCGTCTGCCAGCCGGATGGCCACGGACTGCGGCGCGGCGGCTTCCTCGAGGGAGGCGCCCGCGAAGTCGATGCCGGCCACGGTGGTGGTGCGGGGATCCTGGCCGGGGGTCAGGACGGACACCTGGTCCCCCACCTTGACGGAGCCTTCGGTGATCTGGCCGGCGTAGGCACGGTAGTCACGGAAGGCCTCCGCGTCCAGGCCGGCGGCGACGGCGTCGGGAGCCAGGGCGCCCTGCGGCCGGATGACCAGCTGCACCGGGAAGCGGAAGCTTTCCAGGTGGCTTTCGAGTTCGTCGGCGGCGGGGAGGGTTTCGAGGACCTCGAGCAGGGCCGGGCCGTTGTACCAAGGGGTACGTTCGGAGCGGTCCACCACGTTGTCGCCATCAAGGGCGGATACCGGGATGACCAGCAGGTCGCTGATGCCGTCCGAGCCGAGGCCCAGTTCGCGGCCCACCTGCTGGACGTCGGCTTCGATGTCGCGGAATACGGACTCGCTGAAGTCCACCAGGTCGATCTTGTTCACGGCCACGATCACGTGCGCCACCCGCAGCAACTGCAGCACGGAGAGGTGCCGGCGGGTCTGCTCCAGGACACCCTTGCGGGCGTCAATGAGTACGACGACGGCATCCGCGGTGGACGCGCCCGTCACCGTGTTCTTGGTGTACTGCACGTGCCCGGGGCAGTCGGCCAGGATGAAGCTGCGGCGGTCGGTGGCGAAGTAGCGGTAGGCCACGTCGATGGTGATGCCCTGTTCCCGCTCGGCGCGCAGGCCGTCGGTAAGCAGGGCCAGGTCGATGCCGCCCTTGTCGCCGCCGAAGCCGCGGTCGGCCGAGGTGCGGGCCACGGCGTCGAGCTGGTCGGCCAGGATCGCCTTGGAATCGTGGAGGAGGCGGCCCACCAGGGTGGACTTGCCGTCGTCGACCGATCCCGCGGTGGCGAAGCGGAAGAGCGTGGTGGGCAGGGCCGACTCGAGGTCTGCAGCCAAAGTTTCGGTGCTCATTAGAAGTACCCGTCCTTCTTGCGGTCTTCCATGGCGGCCTCGGAGATGCGGTCATCTGCGCGGGTGGCGCCACGTTCGGTCAGGGTGGAGGCGGCGACTTCAACCACTACGTCGGACACGGTGTACGCGTTGGACTCGACGGCGCCGGTGCAGGACATGTCGCCCACGGTGCGGTAGCGGACGGTCTTGGTGATGACGTCCTCATCGGGGCGGGGCTGGGATACCTCGCCGACAGCACGCCACATGCCGTCGCGGGCGAAGACCTCACGCTCGTGGGCGTAGTACAGGCCGGGCAGTTCGATGTTCTCGCGCTCGATGTAGCGCCAGATGTCCAGTTCGGTCCAGTTGCTGATGGGGAACGCGCGGACGTGCTGGCCCACGGTGTGGCGGCCGTTGTAGAGGTTCCACAGCTCGGGGCGCTGGTTGCGGGGGTCCCACTGGCCGAACTCGTCGCGGAGGCTCAGGATGCGTTCCTTGGCGCGGGCCTTGTCCTCGTCGCGGCGGCCGCCACCGAAGACGGCGTCGAACTTGTTCTGCTGGATGGCGTCCAGCAGCGGCACGGTCTGCAGCGGGTTGCGGGTTCCGTCGGCACGCTCGGCCAGCTCACCGCGGTCGATGAACTCCTGCACGGAACCCACCACGAGTTTCAGGCCGAGGCGCTCGACGGTGCGGTCGCGGAAGTCGATGACCTCGGGGAAGTTGTGCCCGGTGTCCACGTGCAGCACGGGGAACGGCACCTTGCCGGGCCAGAACGCCTTGGTGGCCAGGTGCAGCATCACCACTGAGTCCTTGCCGCCGGAGAACAGCAGCGCAGGCTTCTCGAACTCGGCAACCACCTCACGGATGATGTGGATGGCCTCGGATTCAAGGGTGTCCAGGCTGGACAGTCGGGTTGAGACGCCGGCCTCGGTCACCTGGGTCTCCTCGGTAAGTGAAGTGCTCATACGTGTAGTCCGCATTCTGTCTTGTCGGATCCTGCCCAGCGGCCGGCGCGGGGGTCTTCGCCGGGCGCCACCTTGCGGGTGCAGGGCTGGCAGCCAATGGAGGGGTAACCCTGGGAAAGCAGCGGGTTGACGGGCAAAAGGTTGTCGTCCGAATACTGGACCAGCTGGTCGAACGTCCACGCAGCCATGGGGTTGACCTTGACCAGGCCGTTCTTCTCGTCCCAGCTGACCAGCGGCGTGTTGGTGCGCGTGGGGGCTTCATCGCGGCGGACGCCGGTGAACCAGAGTTCGTAGCCGGCCAGGGTGCGCTGCAGCGGGGCCACCTTGCGGAGGGCGCAGCACTGGGCGGCGTCGCGGGCGAAGAGGTCCTTGCCCAGCAGCCGGTCCTGCTGCTCCACGGTGTTCTCCGGGAGCACGTCCACCACGTTGACGCGGAGGTTCGCGGCCACCTCGTCACGCGTGGCGTAGGTTTCCGGGAAGTGGTAGCCGGTCTCCAGGAACAGGACGTCGACGCCGGGCATCTGGTCCGCCACCAGGGCGGGCAGGACGGCGTCGGCCATGGAGCAGGCGACGGCGACCGCGGGCAGGTCGAAGTTGCGCTCCACCCAGGCAATGACGTCGCGGGCGGGGGCGTCCCAGCCAAGCTCGGCAGCGCCGGCTTCGGCCAGGGCCTTCAGCTCTTCCGTGGGCCGCTTGGCGGGTGCGGGTGCGAGATGCTTTGCCATTACTGCAGTGCCTCCTCGTCTGCTGCGTGGGCCCATTCGGCGAAGGTCTGGCCTTCGGCATGGTCGGCCACGAACCGGCGCACCACGCGCTCCACATAGTCGGGCAGGTCGTCGACGTAGACCTTCAGGCCGCGGACGGTGCGGCCCAGGCCTGCTTCCTCACGGTCATTGTTGGCCAGCCCGCCGCCCAGGTGGACCTGGAAACCCGGGGAGGGGTCGCCGTCGGGCGTTGGCAGCATCATGCCCTTGAGGCCGATGTCCGCGGTCTGGATGCGGGCGCAGGAGTTGGGGCAGCCGTTGATGTGCAGCGACAGTGCCTGCGGCAGCCGGCCCGAGTCCGCAAGGTCGGCCAGGCGGCGTTCCAGCTCGGCGATGGCGGTGGCGGCCGTGTACTTGGTCTCCACGATGGCCAGCTTGCAGTACTCGATGCCGGTGCAGGCGATGGTGCCGCGGCGGAACACGGACGGGCGGGCGGACAGGCCAAGGGTGTCCAGCTCGGTGATGAGCGGCTCCACCTGGTCCTTCTCGACGTCCAGCACCACAATCTTCTGGTGCGGCGTGGTGCGCAGCCGGTAGGAGCCGTGGACCTCAAGGGTGTCGGCGAGCTTGACCAGGGCGGCGCCGGAGAGGCGGCCGGCGATCGGGGTGGCGCCGATGAAGAACTTGCCGTCCTTCTGCTCGTGCACGCCCACGTGGTCACCGGGGGTGGCGGGCTTGGGTGCGGCGGGACCGTCGGCCAGCTTGTAGCCCAGGTATTCGTCCTGCAAAATCTGGCGGAACTTCTCCGGGCCCCAGTCGGCCAACAGGAACTTCAGGCGGGCCTTGGTGCGCATCCGGCGGTAGCCATAGTCACGGAAGATGCTGGTGACACCCAGCCACACGTCGGCGGCCTGGTCCGGCTGGACGAAGGCGCCCAGGCGCTTGCCGAGCATCGGGTTGGTGGACAGCGCGCCGCCTACCCAAAGGTCGTAGCCGGCCCCGAGTTCGGGGTGGCGGACACCCACGAACGCGCAGTCATTGATTTCGTGGACCACGTCCTGGCTGGGGTGCCCGGTGATCGCGGTCTTGTACTTGCGCGGCAGGTTGGACAGCAGCGGGTTGCCGATGAACCGCTCCCCCAGCTCGGCGATGAGCGGAGTGGGATCAATGATCTCGTCCTTGGCGATGCCGGCCACGGGCGAACCCAGGATGACCCGGGGCACGTCGCCGCAGGCTTCGGTGGTGGACAGGCCAACACCTTCCAGGCGGTTCCAGATTTCCGGAATGTCTTCGACGCGGATCCAGTGCAGCTGGATGTTCTGGCGGTCGGTGAGGTCGGCCGAGTCCCGGGCGAAGTCCACGGAGATCTGGCCGATGACGCGCAGCTGCTCGGTGGTGAGGGCGCCGCCGTCGATCCGCACGCGCAGCATGAAGTACTTGTCTTCGAGCTCGTGCGGCTCAAGGGTTGCGGTCTTGCCGCCGTCGATCCCGGGCTTGCGCTGGGTGTACAGGCCCCACCAGCGGAAGCGGCCGTGCAGGTCCTGGCCGGGGATGGCGTCGAAGCCTTCCTTGGCGTAGATGGTCTCGATACGCTCGCGGACGTTCAGGCCGTCGTCTTCCTGTTTCCAGGTTTCGTTGGCGTTCAGCGGCGTCTTGCCGTCCACTTTCCACTGCCCGTGCGGTTTTGCAGCGGGGCGGGACGGGCGTGCGGGGCGCTTGGCGGCAGCGGAATCCGCCGACGCTCCGGCTAGAGCTGTATCAGTCATGCATCGACTGTAGGGCCGCGCCGAAGGGCGTCACAAAGGCCCGGAAACGCTAAGTCACCTAGGGAAATATTTCGTCACGAAACGCCGGACAGCCTTGAAGAAGCCTCCCTGCTGTGCATCGGCGGCCGCTTCTTTTTGGGCTGCCGCGGGGGCCCCGGGTGCGGCTTCTTCGGGCGCTGCGGCGGGTGCTGAATTCATCCGGGCGACGGCGGCGTCGTACCTGTCCAGCGCGATTTCCGCGAGCACGCGGGAGGGCAGCAGGGGCTCGGTCACGAGGTCGGCTCCCGCCTTGGCCAGCTGGTCGTGGAAGAAGCCCGGCGCCAGGAGGTAGGAGGCAACCACCACCCGCCCGCCGACGTCGACCGCTCCCGCGGACTCCCCCGCCCCGGCACCCCCGGCGAGCTCCTCGCGAAGCATGGCGACGGCGTCGGGCACGGAAGGCTTGGCGGACGCACCGTAGGCGGCCACGATGCGGTTTGACCGCAGCTCCCGCAACTGGCCCAGCAACTCCTCCACGCTGACGGCGGCCTTGGGGTTGGAAGAGCCGGCGGCGGCCAGCACGATCACGTCATTGTCCGTGGTGCCGGCCTCACGCAGCCGCTGGTCCAGCAGCCGGGCGAGCCGCGGGTCGGGGCCCAGGGGCGCGGCGGCTGCGCTGCCCGGGCGGCTCTTCACGGCGCGGGCGATGTCCACCTTCACGTGGTAACCAACGCTCAGCAACAAAGGAACCACGACGGCGGGCTCCCCGGCCGGCAGGCCCGCCACCACGTCCACCAGGTCGGGCTGCTGGACGTCCACATAGGCCTCCCGGACATCCAGTCCGGGGCGCAGTTCGGCGATGGCCGCGCGCAGGGCGTTGACCTCCGCGGCTCCCTGTGTGTTGGACGTCCCATGGGCGCAGGCGATCATGATGGGGCTGTTCATAGGGGTTAGCGTAACGTTGGAGCCGCCCTGTCCGCCCTCTTTGAATTGCCGGGACGCTCCATGACATTCGCCTTTGACAACTCCCCGGTGTGGCTGGATCTGCTGGGCGTATTCTTCTTTGCCGTCTCGGGCTCGCTGCTGGCCGCGCGGAAGCAGATCGACATTGTGGGATCCCTGCTGCTGGCCTCCATGGTGGGGCTTGGCGGCGGCGTCATCCGCGACATCATCCTTGGCACAGTTCCGGCGGCCTTCACCAACCCGGCGTATTTGGCCCCGCCGCTGCTGGCGACCGTGCTGGTGTTCTTCCTGTTCTCCAGCGTCCAGCGCTACACATCGCTGCTGATCCTGTTCGACGCCGCCGGACTGGCGCTGTTCTGCATGACCGGCACGCTCAAGGCGCTGGCCACCGGGCTGAATCCGGTGGCCTCCGTACTGCTGGGAGTAACGACGGCGGTGGGCGGCGGCCTGCTGCGGGACATCACCGCCAACGAGGTTCCGGAACTGTTCAACCCCAAGGACATCTATGCCCTGCCCGCGTTTCTGGGTTCCACGCTGACGGCAATCCTGTGGGTCTTCGGTGTGTTCAACGTCCTGACGGCCGCAGTCATCGCTGCCGTGGTTTTCACCTTCCGGGTCCTTGCCTGGCGGCGGTCATGGCAGGCGCCCCTTGCGGTCCGCGGGTGGCAGCGGCGGACGGCTGATCCGGGCCTCTGAGGGTTCGCCCGATGGCATTTTGGGGTGGTCCGGATTGGCTAGGATATGAGCATGACTGACATGTTCCTCGAGAAGTTCAAAGCGCTTGTTCCGAAGTATCTCGAGGATGAATGGCAGGAAGAGGACGGCCTGACCCTCGAGGAGCTGGACAAGGCCCTCGCCGACCATCAATTCCAGATCCCGCTGGTCCTGCGTGAGTTCTACCTCGCCCTGGGTGGCTGCGAGGACTTGATGGAGGCCTACCACTACTTCTGGGACCCCGAGGAACTCGAGGTCGATGACGAGGGCTTCCTGATGTTCCTTGAGGACGAAGAGGAACAGTTCACGTGGGGCTTCCGCGTAGGCGACCTCGGCGTCCCCGATCCCATCGTGTACCGCCGCAACAACGCCCGCGGCCAGTGGAAGTCCGAGGAAGGCACCTTCTCCGAGTTCGTCTTCGACATGTTCGAGTGGGCGTTTGAGGACGAAGAGGAAGAGTAAAGGGCTCTCTCCTTCCTGGTCCGCTGCCTTCGCGGGTAACCTCAGCCTGCTGAACTTCCCCACCTTTGCGGGCTTCCGACGGGGTGTCCCCCGCTTCTACGGCGTGTCTGGACGTCCCCGATTCAAACCCGGGGTATTTCAGCGGACAACCCGGCCGCGCAGCACCTGCCACACCTCGGCAACCACTTTTTCGGGGTTGTAGACGACGTCGGCGTATCCGTAGCGCAGGACGGCATAGCCGCTGAGGGTACTGGCGTTGTTCCGCGAGCGGTCCTTCTTGACCTGTCGCGGCTCTAGGTGGCTGCGGCCGTCGATTTCCACGATCAGGAATCCCTCGAGCAGGAAATCCACGAAGCCGATCCCGGGCAAGTCGACCTGGGTCTCGGTGTAAATCCCTTCCGCACGGAAGAGCAGGCGGGCCACCACCTCAATGGCGGAATCAGCCGTGCCGTCAACCAGGTCAAGCACTTTCCGGGCAGCTCCATTACGGTTTCCCGGCAGCCGTTGGTGCAGGTACGGCAACGTAGTCACGCCCTGCCGTATGGCGCTCTCCACCATTACCGCCGCTTCGATCTCAGCCAGGCAGCGCAACCCGTGAATGAGTATGTCAGTCATGCTTGCGACCGGCTCCGCAGTTCCGCGTGGAACCAGTGACGTACGGTGCACCACTGCATTTCGTGGTCCGCCATGCCGGCATAACAGGTGGACTTTATTCGGCTGGTGCAGCAACCACAGCCCGCGGTGGGCAGCGCCCGACGCGCAGGTCACCAGCCCATTGCCTAGGACCGCATCAACCAGATCCGACGGGGCTCCGGGCAGGGCCAGCACTCCGTGCCTGAGACGGCAAACTTCACCGGAGGCGGCCGCATTGCGGATGTCCCGATCCGAAAATCCAGCTCTCAGGATCGTTTGCGTGCGGGCCACAGAACCGGCGTTGTCCAAAAAGCGGCAAAGATCCATAGAACCAGCACAGCGGATGGCCGCTTCGGCCAGAAGGCGTGAAGCGGGCCATGTGCGTAACCGGCATTGGAAAGCTCTTTGACATAGGGAGTTACACAGAACTTGCGCATTGTGACAAATCTGTCATAAGCTATTCACGGATCCGCTAAACGCCTCCGGCGGGTCTGATGCGAACGGAGAGATAGCCCCGGTTCACAGCAGCTTCGGTTGCCGCGGACCGGGGCTGTCCCGTTAAACAGCCGGCGCAACAGCAGTCAAAGAAGAAGCCCGGCTCCCGGCTGGACAACCAGCGGAACCGGGCTCCTGTCAGGCTCGATCAGCTGGCGCGGTCCACCACGGCCAGCGCGAAGTTGGACAGGGACTCCTTGACCACGCCTTCGGGCAGCGGAGCCAGGGCGGCGATCGCCTCGTCGGCCCACCGGCGTGCCACCACCCACGACTCGGCCGTGACGGAGTGCTCGCGGAGTCCGGCAACGGCGGCGGCCAGGGCCTCGTCCGAGGACAGGTCGCCATCAATCAGCGTTAGAAGGTCGACGGCGGACTGGTCACCATCCGCGGCGGCCTTGCGCAGCAGCAGCACCGGTAGGGTGGGGACGCCTTCGCGCAGGTCGGTTCCCGGGGACTTGCCGGACTTCACCTTGACGCCGGTGACGTCGATGACGTCATCCGCGAGTTGGAAAGCAACGCCCACCTTCTCGCCGTACTCCACCAGGATGTCCTCGAAGGCCTCGTCGGCGCCCGAGAAAATGGCACCGAACTGGCCGGAGGCCGCCACCAGCGAACCGGTCTTGTCCGCAATGACTGAGAGGTAGTGCTCCACCGGGTCCTCGTCCGGCCGGGGGCCCACGGTTTCGTGCAGCTGGCCCAGGCACAGCCGCTCAAAGGTGCGGGCCTGGATTCCGAGTGCACGGCCGCCAAGTTCGGACACCAGAATGGAGGCACGGGCAAAGATCAGGTCCCCGGTGAGGACGGCCACGGAGTTGCCCCACACCTCGTGGGCAGTAGGCGCGCCGCGGCGGAACGGGGCGGAGTCCATGACGTCGTCGTGGTACAGGGTTGCCAGGTGCGTCAGTTCAACCACGACGGCGGCCTGCACCACCGCGGGCAGGGACGCGTCACCGAGGTGGGCGCAGAGCAGCGTCAGCAGCGGCCGGATGCGCTTGCCGCCGGCTTCCACCAGGTGGCGCGACGTTGCGTCAGCCAGGGGATCCGAGTTGGCGATGGCTTCGCGGAGTTTCTTCTCCACTTTGGCCAGGTTGTTGGTGATGGCAGGGCCCAGTTCAGCGTCCGCCGCAATGGCCGCGAAGCCCGCCGGCAGCTGGAGTCCCGTGGCGATGGCCGTGGTGTTGAGGCTGGGTTCGGAGTCCGGCAGGCCGTGCCCGGCGTGCGTCCAGCTGTGGTCTGCGGATTTGGTCACGGGTTAACCCTAACTTTTTGTTGCGGATACCGCTGGTTCGTAGCTGGCGGGACAGTGGACGTATTGCTAGTGGCCGGCACCAGCGATTCGAGGACGCGGATCACCCGGTCCTCGAGGCCTTTCGCGGAGCTGTCCGTGAGGTTCGCCAGGAGCCGCACCACGAACCGCATCAGCACGGGGATGGGCATTCCGGTCCGCAGGGCCAGTTTCATGACGGTGGGTTTCCCGATCAGCGCGGCGAATGCCCGGCCCAGGGTGAAGTGCGAACCCCACTGGTCCCGCACATAGTCCGCGTACCGCGAAAGGTGCGCGTCGGCGTCGTACGTTCCGCCGGAAGAAGCCGAGCGTGAGGAAGCGTCGATGATGAACTCGGCGGCGAAGCGCGCCGACTCCATGGCGTAGGAGATGCCTTCGCCGTTGAACGGGGAGACCATGCCGCCGGCGTCGCCCAGCAGGAGGAGCCCGGGTGAGTAGTGCGGGGTGCGGTTGAAGCCCATGGGCAGGGCCGCGCCGCGGATCTCGCCCACCTGGTTGTCGGGTGTGAAGCCCCAGTCGGCGGGCATGCCGGCGGTCCATTCGCGCAGGACCTGCTTGTAGTCGAGCTTGCCGAATTCCTTGGAGGAGTTCAGGATGCCCAGGCCTACGTTGGAGGTGCCGTCGCCCACGCCGAAGACCCAGCCGTAGCCGGGCAGCAGCTTGCCGTCCCGGCCCGGGAGCTCCAGCCAGCCCTCCATCCAGTCGTCGTCGGTGCGGGGGGACGTGAAGTAGGTGCGGACGGCGACGCCCAGCGGCCGGTCGTCACGTTTTTGGATGCCAAGGGATACGGCGGTGCGGGTGGAGTTTCCGTCGGCGGCGAGGACGACGTCCGCGGGAAACTCACGCGTCTCCCGTGTCTTGCGTCCGGACTCGTCAAGGAGCGCTGCGCGGACCCCGGTGACGCGGCCGTCGTCGTTGCGGAGGGCATCGGTGACGCTGTGCCGTTCGAGGATGGTGGCCCCGGCGGCCTGGGCGTGCCGGGCCAGTTCCTCGTCAAAGCCCAGTCGGGTGCGGATCAGCCCGTATTGCGGGAAATCGGACACCTCGGGCCAGGGCAGTTCGATGGTCCGGCCGCCGGCGATGAGGCGCAGGCCCTTGTTCCGGCGCCAGCCGTCGTTCTCGGGGTGGGGCAGGCCGAGCTTCTGGATCTCGCGGACGGCGCGGGGCGTCAGGCCGTCGCCGCACACCTTCTCCCGTGGAAACGACGTCTTCTCCAGGACCGTGACGTCAATGCCGGCCTTGGCCAAGTAGTACGCGGCGGTGGATCCGGCGGGACCCGCGCCGACAATCAGTACCTTCACAGGTCAGCGGACGATGTTGCGGCGCAGCTTGGCCACCGGGCCCTTGTGCGCGGCGATGGCGGCAGCGGAACCATTGGATGAATCTGCGGGCTTGGAGGCGCGGTGGACCGCGACGATGCCGCCCGTGAGGTTGCGGTAGGTGACGTTCTCCCAGCCGCTCTCCTGCAGCCACGCGGCCAGGTGATCCTGGTCCGGCCACGCGCGGATGGACTCGGCAAGGTAAACGTAGGCGTCCGGGTTGGAGGCCACCTTGACGGCAATGGCAGGCAGCGCGCGCATCAGGTATTCGGTGTACATGGTGCGCCACAGCGGAACCACGGGCTGCGAGAAGTCGGCGATGACCAGGCGGCCGCCGGGCTTGGTGACGCGCAGCATCTCCCGCAGTGCCTTTTTGGGCTCGTTGACGTTGCGCAGGCCAAAGGAAATGGTAGTGGCATCGAACGTGTTGTCCGCGAACGGCAGGTTGGTGGCGTCGCCCGCGACGAAGTTGATGTCCGGCCGGCGGCGCTTGCCCACCTTCAGCATTCCCAGCGAGAAGTCGCAGGCCACCACATCTATGCCGGCGTCGGCATATGGTTCGCTGGAGGTACCGGTTCCGGCGGCGAGGTCCAGGACGCGCTGGCCCTTGGAGACTTCCATCGCGTCCACCACGATCTTCCGCCAGCGGCGGGTTTGCCCCATGGAGAGGACATCGTTGACGACGTCGTATTTCGGTGCGACGTCGTCAAACATCGTGGCTACTTCGTCCGGACGCTTATCCAAGGATGCTCGGTTCACCATGACATTGTCTCAAATGTTCCCGAAGGTCCTGACCAGCCCCGCCAGGAAAGGATCGCTACTGGGTTCTACCCAGGCCACACGGTAAAACGCAGCAGAACACAGTAAGTTGGAGCAATCATGACGAGCACGCTCCGCACCTTGACATTTCCCCTCAACGGACACCAATACTCCGGCGGACTGCCTTCGTTTGTGGTCCGGGACGACGTTCTCTGCTGGACCCGCCGCGAAGCCGGACTGGCAGGCTTCGGGGAGACCGCGCGTTTCACCGCCACCGGCCCCGACCGGTTCCTGGAGGCCGACATCTGGTGGCGGCACCTGGTCCTGGAAGCAGACGTCACCGACTCCGTGGAGCTGCCCGGGACCGGTCCAGTGGCGTTCGGCTCCTTCGCTTTTTCCAAAACGTCCGCCCATGAGTCCCGGCTGATCGTGCCGGAGATCGTGGTGGGCGTTCGCGACAACCGGGCCTGGCTCACCCAGCTGACGTTCGACGACTGCCCCCTCACCGAAGAGACGGCCCTCGCGGCGCTGGACAAGTGGCTCAGCGGTGGTACCACCGGCGCTCCTGCCGGTACAGGCACGACGGCGGCAGCGGACTCCGCCGGGGACGGCACCGGGGAGAGCGGTCCCGGCACGGCGGGGGGCGCCGTCGTCCGCCCGCTCCGCCTGGCAGCCGGGGCGACGCTGCACACGGGCTCGCTCAGCGAGGAAGCCTGGATGGACGCTGTTGCTGCCGGGGTGGCCGAGATCCGCACCGGTGCGCTGGAAAAGCTGGTGCTGGCACGGGACGTGGTGGCAACCATTCCTGCCGGCGTACATGCCGCCGACGTCCTGCGGGAGCTCGCCGCCCGGTACCGCGAATGCTGGACCTACGGCGTGGACGGGCTCGTGGGTGCAACACCGGAAATGCTGATCCAGGTGGAGGGGCGCACCGCCCAGGCCCGCGTCCTGGCCGGCACCCTGGACCGGCGCGACGCACACGGCGAGGACGGCGCGCCGATGGATTACGCAACACGGGTCCTGGCAGGCTCCGAGAAGCAGCGGCATGAGCATGAGATCGCCATCCAGTCCCTCACCAGGCAGCTGGCGCCGTTCTCCGAGGCGATGAACGCCCACGACGAACCCTTCATCCTGGAACTGCCCAACGTCTGGCACCTGGCCTCGGACGTCAAAGCCGAGCTCACCGAGGTTGAGGGCCACGTGCCCACCTGCCTGGCCCTGATCAACGCCCTGCACCCCACGGCGGCTGTCTGCGGAACCCCCACGCTGGTGGCGGGCGAACTGATCCGCAGGCTGGAGCACCTGGACCGCGGCCCCTACGCCGGACCGGTGGGGTGGCTGGATGCGGCAGGCAACGGGGAATGGGGCATCGCACTTCGGGGCGCCGTGATTGAATCCCCCGAAACCGTCCGGCTGTATGCAGGCTGCGGAATTGTGGACGGTTCGCAGCCGGAGGCCGAACTCGCGGAGACGTGGGCCAAGTTCCGGCCGATGCTTGAATCCCTGGGCATCAGCAGCTGAATCTTTCCCCATCAGGGCCCCCCAGTCCGGGATTGCAGACTGTTCTCTTCCCTGAAGGCTTGATTTTGCCCCCGATACAGTTATCCAATAGTGAAACTTAGTTGCGTGTGACGTACCTCTCTTGTTGAGCGTTACACTATAAGCCGCGTTAGTACCTCATAGCCCCTGCAACAAAAGGTAAGAAATGCAGACTCCCCGTACCCTCCTGGGCACTTCCAAGCTGACTGCCGCCACCATGATCGCCATCAGCGCCCTGGCCCTCTCAGCATGCACGAACGCCTCGGAAACGGGCCCCTCCAGCGCGGCCACCTCCTCCGGCAGCGCCGCCGCAAGCTTTGACCCCACCACCGTCAAGAAGGACGACAGCCTGGCGGCAATGGTGCCTGACGCCATCAAGTCCAAGGGCACCATCACGGTGGGCTCAGACACCAGCTACGCCCCGGCCGAATTCCTCGGTCCGGACGGCCAGACACCTGTCGGCTACGACGTTGACATTGCCAAGGCCATCGGAGCCACCCTGGGCCTCAAGGTGCAGGTGCAGACCGCAGAGTTCACGGGCATCCTCCCGGCCCTCGGCCCCAAGTACGACCTGGGCATCTCGTCATTCACCATCAACCCGGAGCGCCTTGGCGCGGTGAACATGGTCAGCTACTTCAACGCAGGCACCGCCTGGGCTGTGAAGAAGGGCAACCCCAACAAGTTCTCCCTGGATGATGTCTGCGGCAAGTCCATCGGCGTGCAGACCGGCACCGTCCAGGAAGACCCGGACCTCGCCGACCGCAACAAGAAGTGCGCCGCCGATGGCAAGAAGCCCATCGACATCGTCACTTTGAAGAACCAGACGGACGTCACCACGCGCCTGGTCAACGGCAGCATCGACGCCATGGCAGCGGACTCCCCCATCATCGGCTACGCCCTGACGCAGACCAACGGCCAGCTGGAGAAGCTCGGCGACGTCTACGATGCCGCTCCGCAGGGCATCGCCGTGGCCAAGGCAGACACCGCCTGGGCCGACGTCATCCAGAAAGCTGTCACCAAACTGATGCAGGACGGCTCCTACAAGAAGATCCTTGAAGGCTGGGGCAACTCCGAAGGCGCCATCTCCAAGTCCGAAGTTAACCCGGCGGTCAAGTCTTGAGTTTTCGGGTTACCGACGAAAAGTCAGGTGTGCACATGCACGGGCAGCATAAGGACGAGGCGCCGGTACTGAACAACCCGGTACCGGTGCGCCACCCCGGCCGCTGGGTCAGCGCCGCCATCATTCTCCTCTTGGTTGCAGGTTTCCTGCAGAGCATGTTCACCAACCCCAACTTCCGTTGGGACATCGTGGGCACCTACATCCTGGACGTCAAGGTTGTCCAAGGTGTGGGCTGGACTCTGCTGCTGACTGTTGCGTCCATGGTTCTGGCCATCGTCCTGGCCATTCTCCTTGCGGTGATGCGGCAGTCCGACAATCCGGTATTCCGTTGGACCAGCTGGGTATGGGTGTGGTTCTTCCGCGGTACTCCTGTTTACACGCAGCTGGTGTTCTGGGGACTGGTGACGGTTCTCTACCCTGCGATCACGCTGGGTATCCCGTTCGGACCGGAACTGTTCAGCTACGCGCTCTCGGATCCCACCAAGGGTTTGATTCCCGCCATCCTTGGTCTTGGCCTGAACGAGTCTGCTTACCTGGCGGAGATTTTCCGGGCCGGGCTGAAATCGGTTGATAGGGGCCAGCAGGAAGCCGCCGAGGCGCTTGGGATGTCCAAGGGCAAGATCATGTGGCGGATCATTCTGCCCCAGGCCATGCGGATCATCGTTCCGCCCACGGGCAACGAGACCATCGGCATGCTGAAGACCACTTCCCTTGTCCTCGCGGTTCCGTTCACCCTGGACCTGACGTTTGCCACCAACGCGCTGGCAAACCGTATCTACCTTCCCATCCCTTTGTTGATCGTTGCGGCATTCTGGTACCTGCTGGTGACCAGCATCCTCATGGTGGGCCAGCACTACCTTGAGGCCTACTACGGCAAGGGCATGGACAACCTCGCTCCGGCCGCGGTGAATCCTGCTGCCGCCAAGGCAGCCGGTGCCGGTGCTGACGCCCAGCACTCGATCAAGATGGACTTCCCCGAGGAGAGTGCACGATGACGGTCACAGCAGAAATGCCGCTGGTCAAGATTGAGGGCCTCCATAAGTACTATGGGCACCACCATGTGCTCCGGGGTATCGACATGACGGTCAAGCAGGGCGAGGTGTCGGTGGTGATCGGTCCTTCCGGGTCCGGCAAGTCCACCATGCTTCGCTGCGTCAACCTCCTGGAGACCATCAGCGCAGGGCGGATCTCCGTAGGCGGCCAGCTGATCGGCTACCGCGAGGTCAACGGCAGGCTCCACGACCTCAAGACCAAGGAGATCGCAGCCCAGCGCCGCGAGATCGGCATGGTGTTCCAGCGGTTCAACCTGTTCCCGCACAAGACGGCGCTCCAGAACGTGATGGAAGCACCAATTCATGTAAAGGGACAGTCGAAGGCCGACGCGCAGAAGCGTGCCCTTGAGCTTCTGGACCGGGTGGGGCTGGGGGACCGCTCCGGCCACTACCCGTCCCAGCTCTCCGGCGGACAGCAGCAACGTGTGGCCATCGCCAGGGCGCTGGCCATGGAGCCCGAACTGATGCTCTTCGACGAGCCCACGTCGGCGCTTGACCCCGAACTGGTGGGTGACGTGCTCAACGTGATGAAGGACCTGGCCAAGTCCGGCATGACCATGATCGTGGTGACCCACGAGATCGGCTTCGCCCGCGAAGTGGGCGACACCCTGACCTTCATGGACGGCGGCGTGGTGGTGGAATCGGGCGATCCCCGCGAAATCATCGCCAACCCGCAGCATGCGCGCACCAAGGAGTTCCTGGGCCGCGTGCTCTGACGCCTGGCTTAAAGGACGACGGCCGCTGCGTGGATTCCGCGCAGCGGCCGTCGTTCTTTTTTACTGCCCGGCCAGCACGCCCTCGACGGCAGCGGACACGGCATCCTTAATGCCGGCGTGCAGCTGCCGGAGCTGCGTTCGGTCCGTGTGGACTTCCACGATGCTGCGCCCCTGCACAGGGCGGGACAGTGCTTCGGCGAGTCCCGCCGTCGTACTGACCAGGGAATGTCCGACGCCGTACGCTGCGGCGAGTGCCGCGATGTCCACGGAGTGCGGGGTGCCGAAGAGGCGCTCGACGGCGTCCCCGTAGCGGCCGCTTTCCTCCACTCCCCCGTGCTCGAGCAGCCCGAAGATGGCCCCGCCGGAATCGTTGAGGACCACGATGCGCAGGTCCGGCTGTTCTTCCCCGGCGCCGAGGAGGAGTCCGCCGGCGTCGTGCAGGAAGGTCACGTCGCCCAGCAGGACGGTGGTCTCCTGCCGGCCGCCAACGGCGATCCCGGTAGCGGTGGAAATGGTGCCGTCGATGCCCGCCAGGCCGCGGTTGGCGTAGACGGTGGCGGCGGGATCGGGGGCAGGCAGTCCGGCGAGGTCCACGTCCCGGATGCCGTTGGAGGATCCGAGCAGCAGCTGGCCGCGCGCATGCTTCCAGACCAGGGAAGCAACCGACGGACCGGTGGCGGCTGCACCGGCGGACACCACCTGGTCCAGCGCGTGCTGCGCCGCCGAACCTGCCAGGAGCCACGTGTCCAGCCAGTCGGAAGTCCCGCGGCCGGCGAAATCGGCCAGGTCAGCGAGGTTTTCCAGCGGCAGCTCTGTACGGCGGCCCGGTTCGTACCAGGCGACGGGTACCGGCTGGTACAGGGCTGATTCAACATCGGCCCGGGCCAGGAGGGCGGCCACCGGGCGGGACAGGGTGGGCCTGCCGAACAGCACCACCCGCTCGATCGGCTGTGCGGAACCGGGCCCGAAATGCTCCAGCAGCAACCGGTACGGGCCCAGTGCGTTCGGTCCGAAGCGTGCGTTGGAGGACGGTTCGGCCAGCAGCGGCAGGTTGTGGGCGCGGGCGAACGCCTCGGCGACCGGCCCGGCGTCGTGCCCTGCCAGCACCACCGCCCGCCGCCCGGGCAGTGATTCGGGGGCCGGCGGCAGGTTCATGACCAGCGGCTCGGTGCCTACCCGGTAGCGCTGCCGCTCCACCACATCCGGCAGCCCCTCGCCGGCGGAGGGAACCAGCGGGTCGCGGAACGCGAGGTTCAGCTGCACCGGGCCCGGCGGCAGATCCGGAAACGCGCCGGTGGCTGCCGAGATGGCCGTTTGAACGGCTCGCTCGGGGCTCGTCCCGGCGGGAACATCGGCGGCGAACCGGACCTGCTCGCCGAAGAGGTCCGGCTGCACGGTGGTCTGGTTGGCGCCGGTGCCCCGAAGCTCATCGGGCCGGTCCGCGGACAGGACGATCAGCGGGACGGCGGCGTGGTTGGCCTCCATCACCGCCGGCATCAGGTTACCGACGGCGGTCCCGGACGTGGTGAGCACGGCCGCCGGCGACCCCGTGGACAGGGCGAGGCCAAGCGCCGTGAAGCCGGCGGACCGCTCGTCGATCCGGACCAGCAGGTCCACCCGGCCCGCCGCCGAGGCCTCGGCCAGGGCGTACGCCATGGGGGCAGACCGCGAACCTGGTGACACCACCACGTGCCGGACCCCGCCGTCAAGCAGCACGTCGACGGCGGCCCGTGCGGCAGCCAGCGCGCTCAACTCGCCGGCACCCACCTCGGGCACGGTTTCCGGGGTGTCGGCGGCGGGAATGTCCGGAACGGATTCGTTGGGCGAAGTCACCAATCCAGTCTGCCACCCCCGACGCCCCATCACTTCCCGTCGAGGTGGACAAGAGGTGATGGGGCGTCGCCAAAAAACACACCAAAGGTGACGGGGCGTCGCCGGTTGGTGGCGGGGTCAGCCGCGGAACACCTGAACCACGGCGGGACGGGGCGCGCGCACCTGGCCGGGAGCCGGCGTCGTACCTGCCGGGACGTAGTCCGGGAAGAAGGAGTGCGGGGCCTCGAAGGTGCCTTCCTCGCCTGGGTGCTGCACGGAGACGAACACCATGCGCTCGTCGTCGTGGATGACCGGTCCGCAGGTCTCGGCGTCGCGCGGGACGGAGAGGAACTGCTCCACCTTACCGCGCTCGGCGCCGTCCAGGGTCACTTTGAAGAGGCCGTCGTTGTAGCCGATGCCGGAGGGGGCGCCGTCGGTGGAGATCCAGAGGTTGCCCACGGAGTCGAAGGCTACGTTGTCCGGGCAGGAGATGGGCGAGACCTTGTCCGCCGGGTAGCCGGAGAAGTAGGTGACGTCGCCCTGCGCGGGATCGCCGCAGACCATCAGGAGGGTCCAGTTGAACCTGGTGGAGGTCTGGTCGCCGGATTCGGTGATTTCCACGATGTGCCCGTCGCGGTTCTGGGTGCGCGGGTTCACCTCGGTGGCGGCTTCCTTGGTGCCGGTGCCGCGGTCCGAGTTGTTGGTGCAGACCACGTAGACCTTGCCGGTGTGCAGGCTGGGCTGGACGTCCTCGCAGCGGTCCATCTTGGTGGGGCCTACTTTGTCCGCGGCCAGGCGGGTGTACACCAGGACCTCCTCGACGGACATGCCGGGGACGGCGGATTTGCCGCCCACCACGAGCGGCAGCCATTCGCCGGTGCCGTCGAACGCGCCGTCGGACGGAAGCGCTCCGGTTCCGGTGATTTCGGCTGCGGGCGAGTTTCCGGTGAACTTGGCGACGTAGAGGTCGCCCTCGGACAGCAGGTTCATGTTGTTCCTGCGGTCCCCTTCCACGTACTTGCCCTTGGAGACGAACTTGTAGAGGTAGTCGAACTTCTCGTCGTCGCCCATGTAGGCCACCACGTGGCCGGATTCGGCCACGATCACGTTGGCGCCCTCGTGCTTGAAGCGGCCCATGGCGGAGCGCTTCTTGGGGGTGGAGGTGGGGTCGAACGGGTCAACTTCGACAATCCAGCCGAAGCGGTTGGCCTCGTTCTCATAGCCGGGGTTGCGGGTGTCGAAGCGGGGGTCATCGAGTTCCCACTTGCGTGCGGTGGGCTTGGCGGTGAGCCCGTAGCGCTTGTCGGAGGCGGAGGTGCCGCCGGCGACGAAGTAGCCGTTGAAGTTCTCCTCGCCGGAGAGGATGGTGCCCCAGGGGGTGGTGCCGCCGGAGCAGTTGCCAAACGTGCCCTTGATGGCGCGGCCGGACGGGTCTGCCACGGTCTTCACCAGCGCCGAGCCGACAACCGGGCCGGTCAGTTCGTAGGTGGTGTCAGAGAGGTAGCGGCGGTTCAGCGGCGCGCCCTTCACATAGCTCCACGGCTTGGTGGTGTTCTTGCGTTCCAGTTCCACTACGGCCAGGCCGTGGGCGGCGCGGCCGATGGCACGGGTTTCCACGAGGTCGTAGCCAGCCGGCACCATGATGTTTTCGTTGGTGTACTCGTGGTTGGTGAACAGCACGGCGCGGCGGCCCTTGCTGCCGGGGATTTCCACAATGTCCGTGTAGTCGTTGTTGTAGCCGAACTGGCGGGCCTGGGCTGCGGCGGTCTGGTTGTTCAGGTCGAACTCGGGGGAATCGCTGAACAGCGGGTCGCCCCAGCGGATGACCGGCTGCCAAGTGAAGCCCTCCGGCACGGTGAAGGCGTCGACGGCCTTGTCCACCGGCTTGATGGCGGTGAACTGCAGCTTGGAGTTGCCGAAGCCTTCCTTGGCGGCCTTGGACAGCCCGGCGGCGGAGGCAGGTTCGGCGGAGCTCACGGCTGAACCGAGGGCGACGGCGAGCGCACCGGCGGCGCCAAGGCCCAGGGCGGCGCGGCGGGACATGGTGGCGGAGGCGATGTCGCGGAAGTAGCTGTTGGAGCTGGTGTTGCAGACGTCGCCGGCGCAGGCGTTGTCGCACTTGAGCGCACACGTGACGGGGCTGCGCTTGCCCTTGGTATGGCCGAGCATGGGCAGCAGGGTGAACTTGCGGGCGGTTTCAGACATGGGGAACCTTCCAAGGAATCTCACTGGGGTGCCCGACCCCCCCCTTCCAGCCGCTTCCTACAGGAACCCATCCAGTTGATGAAGTTAGGGTTAACCGCCCGTGACCTGCAGGAACGTTGCCCAATCCCTCATCGGCTGCTCCGTGGCGGGAAGAAGGCGCGGACCGGCAGCAGGAGCCCGGCGAGCGAAAGGGCGATGAAGACCACCTGGTGGACGTGGTCGTTACCCGGAGGGAGATTCCCTATGAGATGCGCCGCCCAAAACAACGGATAGAACCAGAGTGCGTACCAGGCCCAGCGTTCGCGCCGCCGGTACGGCACCAGCACGATCAGCAACCCGAAAAAGCCAAGTCCTGCAGAGGCCAGCCCATCCGCGCGGTAGAGGCCGGCATCCCCGGCCGGCGGAAACAGGGCAACCACCACACCGAACACCAGGATGCCCAGGCTGACGGCAGCAAGGCAGAGCCAGCCCACCCGCATTGTCAGCTTCTCCCCGCGCACGCCGCCACCCTACCGCCTCATCGACTGCTCCGTAATTGCCGTTTTCGGGCCTGTAAACGGCAGTTACGGAGCAATCGATGGGGTGAGGAGGGCGTGGACCCGGCGGAGCCGGTCCAGCCACCAGTCCCGGCGTTCCTGCGGCGCGGCAAACCGCTCCAGCAGCCCGGCGTCGGCGGCGACGTCGCGGAGGCGGATGGCGCCGTCGTCGGCCACCAGCGGGTCCAGGGTGATGTCCGATTCGAACAGCGACACCGTCCCCAGGCCGCACGCGTACGGCAGGTCCGGCAGGGCGGCGGCCAGCGCCAGCCCGGCGCGGATGCCCACGGACGTGTCCAAAGCTGAACTGACGACGGCGGGAAGTCCGGCCTGTGCCACGATGTCCAAGGCGCGCCGCACTCCCCCAAGCGGTGCCACCTTGACCACGATCAGGTCCGCCGCGCCGGCCCGCGCCACGCGGAGGGGGTCGGTCTCCTTGCGGACACTCTCGTCCGCGGCGATCAACACGGGAGTTCCGGCGTCACGGAGCCGGGTCCGGACCTCGGCCAGGCCCTCGATGGACGGCACCGGCTGCTCTGCGTACTCGAGCCCCACCGGCGCAAGCCTCGTCAGCGCCTCCACCGCCCCCGGTACGTCCCACCCGCCATTGGCATCCACGCGGACGGCAGCCTCCGGCAATGCGGCGCGGACGGCGTGAAGCCGCGCAACGTCGTCGTCCAGTGACTGCCCCTGCTCCGCCACCTTGACCTTGACGGCGTCCACCCGGCCGAACCGTGCCAGCACGTCTGCCACCCTGTCTGCGGGAACGGCCGGGACCGTGGCGTTGACCGGCACCACGGAACGCAGCGGGGCCGGAAATCCGTGCCACCCCGCCTCGATGGCGGCAACCAGCCACCGGGACGCTTCGGCGTCGCCGTACTCCGGGAATGGGCAGAACTCGCCCCAGCCCGCGGGACCCTGGAGCAGGAGGGACTCCCGCTGCATGATCCCGCGGAACTTCACGCGCATGGGCAGGCTGACCACGCGGGCTCCCGCCAGCAGTTCCGCCAGCGGGGGAACTGGTTGGGGCGTGTTGGCAGGAGCGGGAGGGCGACCGGGGTTGGGCATGCCGTTTACTGTACGCCGCAGGTCAGGAGCACACGGGTTACTCCCGCACCACCCGGATGGTGCCCAGCGACGGGTCGGCCGGATCGGGCAGGACCATCCCGGCCTTCAACCCGGACTCCAGGTACTCAAGGACCGCTTCGTTGATCCTTTCGCCGGGAACAACCACCGGGATGCCGGGCGGATAGGGCGTGATCTGCTCAGCAGCGACCCGTCCCACGGCTTCCCGGGCGGGCACATCCTCGCGGGGACCGAAGAAGGCGTCACGGGGAAGGGCAACCGTCTCAAGTTCCAGGTCCGACGGCGAGGGCAGGGAAACCTCGGGCGGGGCCGGAAGTGACGGGGCTGCGTCGATAAGGGCCCGCAGTGCCGCCAGAAGCCGCTCCGCAGAGGCGTCGTCGTCGGCCATGGACATGGTTGCCATGATCCGGCGGTGGTCGCTGAGCCCCATGTCGACGCGGCAGTTTTCCCGCAGCCAGTCCGCCGCCTGGTAGCCGCTGATCCCCAGCCCCGAAAGGTCCATGAGGATCTGCAGCCGGTCCAGGTCATGCGAGGACTCTTCGGCCAGGAGCTCGTCCTCGAGGACGTGGATCCCGGGTAGAGCGTCGATGTCGCTGCGCAGCCTCCTGGCCAGGTCCAGGGCGTTGCCAAGGAGTTCGGTCCCGTGCTGGACCATCTGGCGGCGCCACCCGTCGATGGCCGAGTAGAGGATGGCATTGGGGCTGGTGGTCATCAACAGGTCCGCGCACTGTGACAGGTGCGCGGCGTCCACCAGGTCGCCTTGGAGGTGGTAGACGGAACCCTGCTCGAATCCCGCGCCCATTTTGTGCACCGAGACCACACAGACGTCCGCGCCCGCGCTCATCGCCCAGGTGGGAAGGCCATCATGGAACGGCAGGTGCGCACCCCAGGCCTCATCAACGATCAGGGGCTTCCCGCGGTCATGGCATATCTTGGCGATGCCGGCGATGTCGGCGCAGGTGCCATAGGGCGTGGGGCTGACAATCAGGGCGCCGGCCGCATCCGGGTAGCGCTCCCACATCTCCTCCACATCCGCGGGCGACGGTGGGTGGGCGATATGCAGGTTGGGGTCCCAGCGGGGGCGGATCCAGCGCGGCTGGATGCCGGAAAACACCAGTCCGGCAGTGATGGATTTATGCGCATCGCGGCTGACAAGCAAATCACCTTTGCCGGCAGCCACGGCGATGACGGCTGCCTTCACTGACAACGAACTGCCGCACGTGGAGAAGAAGGCCTGCTCTGCACCCACGGCGTCCGCCATCAGCTCCTCTGCCTTTTTCAGGTATCCGCCGGAAGATGACCTGTCGTCCAGGCCCGCCGAGGCAAGGACGTCGGCGCGGAAGGTATCCGCCCCCAGGATGTCCCGCACGCGCGGATCGGCGCCGCGGCCCTGCCGGTGGCCCGGCGGCGTGAAGCCGTAGCGGTCCAACGTGTGATAGCTGTCCAGCGCGTCCAGCAACGGCGCTTCGTTGTGGTCCATGGTGTCTCACTTTCGGTAGGTCGGTCAGGAAGTTTCGTTGAGGGCTGTTTGGGAAGGCGGTCGACGGCGGCAGTATCGCCGGGCGGTTGGCCTAGGCTCCGGTAAGGGTCGTCCAGACACCGACGCCTCCCGCCACCACCATGACGGCGGCCGTGAACCACCCCAGGGTGGCAGCCAGCCGGCCGTTCCTGTAATCGCCCATGATGGCCTTGTCCCGGGAGATCAGCATGGTGACTACCAGGAACGGGGCCGCGGCGATGCCGTTGACGGTGGCGCTGAAGACCAGGAGGCCAATGGGGTCGGCGGAAAAGAAGCTGATCAAGACCCCGGCCACCATTCCCACGCCCAGCAGGGTGTAGAACAAGGGGGCACGCCGCGGGCTGAGGTCCAGGCCCCAGTCCTTGCCGAGCAGGCCGGCCAGTCCGGCTGCACCGGAGGCTGCGAGCACGGGGACCCCCAGGATGCCCGTGCCGATGAACCCGGCCGCGAACAGGAATGTGGCAGCCGGCCCCACCACCGGTTGCAGCGCTTGGGCCACGTCGGCTGCAGTGTTCACCTCCGTCCCGTTCCTCCCCAGGGTTGCCGCCGTAGCCGCCATGATCGAGAACATCACCAGGACGGAAAAGACCATTCCGATGAAGACGTCCGCCCGCGCCTTCCGCAGGGTGTGGGCAGAGGCAGCGGCGTCCGGGCGGTCTTTCAGGCCCACGGCCTCTTCACCGCCATGTTCCTCCGCGCGCAGTTCCTGGACCCGGTGGGCGCTTTGCCAGAAGAACAGGTACGGCGAGATGGTAGTGCCCAGGACAGCGACGATCAGGCCGAGGTACTGCGGAGCGAAGCTGAACTTCAGTCCCAGCAGGCCTTCCAGGACGTCCGGCCAGTTGACGTTGGCGACGAACAGGACGGCCACATATGCCAACAGCGTGACGCACAGCCATTTGAACACTTTGGCGATCACTGCGAATGATCCGCTCATGAGCGCCACGGCGATGCCAACCCCGGCAACGGCGCTCCACAGATGGTCAGGCCCGGCACCGAGCATCTGCATCCCCTGCCCGATCGCCATCAGGTCCGCGGCGGCGTTAAGGATGTTGCCCACCAGGAGGGCGACGATCAGCACGGCAATCACCACCCGCGGGCGGCGGGAGAACTTGCGCCGGGCCAGCCTGCCCAGGCTTTCGCCGGTGGCCAGCGCCGTCCGGTCGCAGATCTCCTGGACGGCCATCATCATCGGCAGCGTGACCGGCGCGGTCCACAGCATGCCGTTGGAGAACGTAGCACCAGCTTTTGCGTACGTTGCAATGCCTGAGGGATCGTCATCCGCGGCTCCGGTCACCAGCCCGGGCCCCAGCAGCGACCCGAAGCGGCGCAGGCGGGACTTCGGCGCTGCTCGGAGCGACGTGTCGCCGTCTGGCGCGCGTCCGGTTGTTTCGGCCGTACTCATCCAATTTCTCCACTTACCATCGGCTGTAAGCCCGCCAACTGCTAAGCAAGCTTATGAATAAGAGCCCATGGTAAGGCATGAATCTGGAAGGCCACCTGATGCGGGGACGCTCAGATCCACTTGTTGTGCTTGAACGCCAGGTAGAGGACAAGGCCCATGGCCACCATCAGCCCCAGGGCGTAGGGGTAGCCGTAGGTCCAGGACAGCTCGGGCATGTTGGCGAAGTTCATGCCGTATATGGATGCCACCAGGGTGGGAGCGAACAGGATGGCCGCCCAGGAGGAAATGCGTTTGACCTGCTCGTTCTGTTCGAAGCTGGACTCGGTCATCCGCTGCATCTCGTCGTTCTGCCGCTGGGCCACCAGGGCGGCGTTGACGGCGAGCGCGTTCTGGAGCAGGGCCCGGAAGGAGGCCACGCGCTCGTTGAGCCGGATGACGTGGTCCAGGACGTCCCGGTAGTGGTCCCGAAGCTCGCTGGCTTCGCCGCGGTCGGGAGCTCCGGCCATCAGGGCCTGCAGGATTCCGGCGAGCGGGCTCGTTGCCCGCTGGAAGGTGATGACCTGCCGGGACAGTTCGTAGATGCGGCGGGAGACGTCCGGGTCCGCGCCAAAGAGGTCGTCCTCAATCTCGTCGATGTCGTTTTCGAGGCCCGCCACCACCGGCTCGTATTCGTCCACCACCTGGTCGAGGATTCCGTAGAGCACGGCGTCGGGCCCGAGGGCCAGGAACTCCGGCATGGACTCCATCCTCCGCCGGACCTTGGCGAGGTCCGGGGACTCGGCGTGCCGCACGGTCACCACGTACTCATCGCCGACGAAGACGTGGATCTCGCCGAAATCCACTTTTTCCTCGTCGTCCCGGTACCGTGCCGGCCTCAGCACCAGGAATAGGCACTCGCCGTAGTGCTCCAGCTTGGCCCGTTGATGGCCGGCGAGGGCGTCCTCGACGGCCAAGGCATTCAGGTCGAATTCCTCGCCTACGGACTGGAGTTCCGCGGCGTCCGGCCGGTAGAGCCCGATCCACGCCATCCCCTCGCGCTGGCGGAGCAGGAAGTACGTCTCGTCGAGGTCTTCGGGGTCCTCGGTGCGGACCCCGTTCACGTAGACCGCGTTGTCGATGATGGTCACTGCCCGCCCTCCCTCGTGCGCTCCCGCTCCCAGTCGTCCAGCAGGGCCGGCATGCGGGACTTGAGGAACCGGTAGAACCTTGCCATCTCTGCCATCCGGGCCCGGGCAGCCGAGCCCTCGGGCAGGGTTTCGGCGGTGGCGTCGGTCAGGGCCGCGAGCTTTTCGTACACAGGGCTGTTCCGCATGGACACCACGTACCACTCGTCCTCGTGCAGGGCGTACAGGTCCCGGCGGCTTCCGGGCTGCGATACCCGGTGGACGAAACCTACGGTCTGCAGGTAGCGGACGGCCCCCGATACCGCGGCGGCACTGGCCCCCAGCCGCTCCGACAATTCGGCAGCTGTCAGGCTCCCCTGCTCCGAGGACACCAGGGCCAGCAGCGCCCGGGCGGGCATCTTCGGAAACCCGGCCGCGGCGAAGGCGGCTGCCGTCCGTTCGGCTGCCGCGGCGGCGGCATCAGCCGCAGCCGCAGCCGGATAACCGTCCGTTGTTGGAGCAGCGCCGGACTCCACGTGGGCATCGGTGCTCATGCGGAGCCCACCTCCCGCCGGCGCATTGCCCCAATCGCCAGCGCCCCTGCCAGGACGGCGATGGCCAGCATCCACCACGCCCCGCTCCAGTCCGTGGCATCCCCGTGCGGCACGGGCGTGTGGGTGAACGGTGACAGGTCGCGCAGGCTTTGGTCAATGCCCAGCATGCCGCCGAAGATGCCCAGCAGCACGCCCAAAGCCAGCAGTGCCCAGCTGGTCCCGATGGTCGCCGTTGGCCACAGGACGAACACGAGTGCGGGAACGGCAAGGTAGACCAGCGCCGCCGGCAGCTGGGCCAGGGCGGTCTGCCACAGCGCGTCCGCCGGCATGGACTGGTCGCCGGAACCGTTAAGCGTGGCCCAGGCACCCACCCCCGTGAGGCCCACCACCAGCACCACGGCCGCCGCGCCCAGCAGCAGGTAGCCGGCAAGCCACCGGACCCGGCCCACCGGCGCCGAGAGCAGGAGTTCGGCGGTCCCGGCCGCTTCCTCCTGCCGCATCCTGATCACCGCCTGAAGGGCGCAGGCTGCCGCCAGGACGCCGGCCATGGAGAAGATCACCGAGACCATGAGCTGGGTCAGCGAGGTCCCCTGCGACTGCAGCATGGCGCGCATAACGGCAGTGATGTTGGTGTCCGGGGTGTCGACGGCGGCAATCGCCTTTCCGAGCGAGCCGGCAAGCAGCCCGAGGGCCAGCCCGCCGGCGCCCCAGCCGATGATCGATCCGGCCTGCAGCCGCAGGGCAAGGGCCACCGGACTTTCAAGTCCGCGGCGGGCGGCAGCGCGTCCCGGCCGGGCGCCCCAGATGCTGGTACCGCTGTCACGGGTGCGGAGGATGAGCCAGGCCGCGGTGAGGCAGCCGGCACCGAGTGCCACCGGCAACAGCAGCGGCCAGCCGCGGTTTCCGGTGTAGGCATAGGTTTGCTGGCCCCAGCCGATGGGCGAGAACCAACTGGCGGCCCCCTCCGTCATGGTGGTCCCGTCCGGGCCCGGCGTCCCGGTGGCATCCCCGATTCCGCGCAGGAGGTAGGCAAGGACCACCAAGGCAGCAGACACACCGTTCGCGCCGCGTGAGGTCCCCATGAACTGGGCCACCAGCAGTCCAACGCCAAGGAAAGCGAAGCCGACGGCGCCCGTTGCGGCTCCGGCTATCAGGGACCCTTGGGGTTCCAGGCCCTGTGCAGCGAACCCGCCGAACACGGCGAGGGCCACGAGGAGGTTGGCCGTGGTCCCATGCAGCAGGGTGGCAATGGACGGCAGCAGGCGGCCGGCGGGGGTGGCGGCCACCAGTTCCGCGCCGCCGCTTTCCTCGTCGGCGCGGGAATGGCGGACGGCCAGGAACGTGCTCATCAGGCCCGCCAGAAGGGCGAGGAATGCGTAGATCAGGAAGAACGTGAAGGCGCCTTGGTCCGCCCCTCGGGGAAGGCCGCGCAGCAGCAGGATGGCCGGGGTAGCGATGGCCACCTGCAGGATTTGGGTCCGGCTGGCCACATTGCCGTAGGTCTGGGAGACGGCAGCCGCCGCGAACAAGGCAAACGCGCCGATGGCCACCACCCAGCTCAGGAGCTGCCAGCGGTCCCGGCGCAGCCGCTGACCCCAGAGGACCAGGAGGACTGCCATGTCAGCTGCGCCCCCTCGCGCCGAGCAGGTGGCGGCGGGAGGCATGGCCGGCGGCGTCAGCGGGCGCGCCGGCCCCGGGCATTGCGGAGGCGTCCCCGTAGTGCCGGAGGAAGAGCTCTTCCAGCGACGGCGGGACGATGGTCAGGCCCTGCACGGCCAAGGCGCCCAGGGCGGGAAGCACCTCGGCGATCCGGTCCGAGTCGGCACTGAACCTTACCCGGCCGGCGTCGACCGTCAGGTCGTGCACCACGCCAAGGCGGGCCAGGGCGTCAGGGTCCAGCCCGTCCGCCGCGAAGGACACCTCCGACCGGGTGAGGTGCCGCAGCGAGTCCAGCGTGCCGCCGTCGACGATCCTGCCGGCGCGGATGATGCTGACGCGGTGGCAGAGCACTTCCACCTCGGAAAGGATGTGGCTGGAGAGGAGCACGGTGGCGCCGCGTTCGACGGCGGCGAGCAGCTCGCGGCGGAAGACCTCCTCCATGAGCGGGTCCAGTCCGCTGGTGGGCTCGTCCAGGAGGTAGAGCTCGGCTTCGGTGGCAAGTGCCGCAATCAACGCCACCTTCTGCCGGTTGCCCTTCGAGTAGGCACGCCCCTTCTTGGCAGGGTCGAAGTCGAATACCTGGCACAAGCGGTCCTTCCGGCGGCGGTACCCTTCGCCGTCGGCCGTCCCGCCGCGCAGCCGCGACAGCAGGTCGATGGTCTCACCGCCGGACAGGTTCGGCCACAACCGGACGTCACCGGGAACATAGGCCAGGCGCCGGTGCAGTTCCACGGCCTGGGTCCAGGGCTCGAGGCCCAGGACGGTTGCGGAGCCGGAGGTCGCCCTGGCCAGGCCGAGCAGGATGCGGAGCGTGGTGGACTTTCCGGCGCCGTTGGGGCCCAGGAAGCCGTGGATTTCACCCCGCAGGACGTCGAGGTCGAGTCCGTCCAGGGCCCTGACCTTTCCAAAGTGCTTGTGCAGGTTCGCCGTGTGGACAACGCTGTTCATGCTTCAAGTCTTCGGAGTTTTCACAAGTTTGTGAAGGTACTAAAGTCCCCCGTATGACCCCCGCCAAACCCGTGCCCAGCGATCAAGCAACCCGCGGGTCATCGGCACCCCTTTACGCCGCAGGGTTCGTCACCGCCTTCGGCGCCCACAGCATCGCTGCCGGCCTGGGCGCGCAGAGCGGCAATATCGGCCTGAGCCTGCTGAACCTCGGAATCCTGCTGGCCCTCTACGACGTCGCCGAGGTGTTCCTGAAGCCCGTCTTCGGCGCGCTCAGCGACCGTATTGGCGCCAAACCCGTGGTGGTCGGCGGCCTGGCAGCCTTTGCCGCCCTGTCACTGATCGGCCTTGGTGCGGGCGACCCCTTGATCCTTGCCCTCGCCCGGTTGGGACAGGGCGCGGCGGCCTCGGCCTTTTCGCCGGCGTCGTCCGCCATGGTGGCAAGGATGGCCCGCGGCGGCAAGGCCGGCACCTACTTTGGCCGGTACGGGTCCTGGAAGAGCCTGGGCTACATCATCGGGCCGCCACTGGGTGCGGGCCTGATCCTGGCTGGCGGCTTTCCCCTGCTGTTCGGCGCCCTGTCCGTGCTCGCTGCGGTGACCGCGGTGTGGGTGCTGGTGTCCGTGCCGCACCTGGCGCCGCTGCCACGGAAGCGGTACACGGTGATGGACCTGGCGCGGCAGGTGGGCGAGCGCCGCTTCCTGGTGCCCACGCTGGTCCTGGCCGCCTCCACCGGTGCACTGGGTGCCGCCGTCGGCTTCCTTCCGGCGCTGGCCACCCGCCATGGCCTGGACGCCCTTGCCGGCACGGCGGCGGTGAGCGTGGTGGCGCTGGGGTCGGTGCTGACCCAGCCGTGGATCGGGAGGCTGCGGGACCGGCATGCAGTCACGGACAACAAGGGCACGACGGCGGGCCTGCTGCTGATTGCCGCGGGCGTGGGCCTGGTGGCGGCTGCTCCGGGAGTGGTCACCATTTTCGTTGCCGCGGCACTGGTCGGCACCGGAATCGGTGCTGTCACCCCCCTGGGCTTCGCGCACCTGGCCGACACCACGCCGCCCGAGCGGATGGGCCGGACCATGGGATCGGCCGAGCTGGGACGCGAGCTGGGCGACGCCGGCGGCCCGCTGCTGGTAGGCGGCATCGCAACGGCCACCGCCTTGCCTTTCGGCCTCGGCGCGCTGGCCCTGTTGGTGGCGGCGGCAGCCATCCCCCGGCTCGACCCGGTCAAACCCACCAGCTGAGCGGCCTTCCAGCTTTCTGTGTCACCCTTAACCCCGATGACTTCTTCACGGCAACTATCCACCAGGACTCCTGCCCGGCCCGCCCCGGGCTCGGCTTTCCTGTTCGTGCTGTCCACGCTGGCCTGCATTGCCGGACTTGTTGCCACCTACTACTTCTTCGTCCAGACCACCACCGGACAGTTCATTGACGAGTCCGCGCTGGTGGAGGCTGTGGAGATCCATGGGCCCGCCGGCAAGGCCGCCACCCAGTTCCTCGATTGGCTGCCCACCATCTCACTGGTGATGGCCGCCGTCGTGGTCCTGTTTGTCACCGTGATCCGGCGGCACTGGGCCGAAGCCGCAATCGCAGTGTCCGCGTGCGTCGGCGCGAACGTTGCCACGCAGGTACTGAAGGACCTGCTGCCGGCACGCCCGGACAAGGGCGTGCTGACGCTGGAACTGAACTCCCTGCCCTCCGGCCACACCACCCTCGCGGCCTCCGCGGCCGCTGCCGTGTTCCTCATGGCGTCACCGCGCTGGCGTCCGATGGCAGGTTTCATAGGCGGCACCTTCGCCATCGCCTCCGGGGTGTCCACGCTGATCAACCAATGGCACCGGCCTGCCGACGTGGTGGCCGCGTTCCTGCTGGTGGGCGCGTTCATGATCCCGGCCGGGTGGCTGATCCTGCGCCGCGGTTCCTGGAACGAGTGGGACGGGTTCGGCGAGCACATCGGCTCGGCCCGGATCTGGCTCACGCTGCCGGTGCTGATCGGCCTGGCCTCCGCCGGCGTCGCTGTGTATTCGCTGATCCGGATCGCGCCCAGCCCGTGGCAGGAAAGCAGCACCACCAACTACTTCTGGGCCGGCATCTCCCTGATTGTGATCGCGGGGTACCTGGCCACCGTTGCCACCACCTCCCTGTTCGCATTTGCCGCCCGACGGCGGGACGTACAGGGCCGCTGACCGGTCACCTCCTGCAGAGGGCCCGGCACGGAGATCCTCCAGGACGGGGAATCTTGAGCAGACCTTGAGGAAATGGAGCCCCCTGGCTTGAGGCGTGCCAGGAATAGTTGCAGGTGCCCGGGCGGCGTCTTGAAGCAGGCGCCGCCGGGTACTCCCTCCGGCAGTCCCCGGCACCAGGCCGGGCGCCGGCCCTACTTCAGGGGTTCCAACCGCTTGCGCAGCAGGCAGAACTCGTTCCCTTCGGGGTCCTGCAGCACGTGCCATTGCTCGTCGCCGGTCTGCCCCACATCCGCGGGCCGGGCCCCCAAAGCCAGCAGGCGTTCCAGTTCGGCATCCTGGTCCCGGTCCACCGGGTTGACGTCGATGTGCAGCGGAAGCCTCCCCACGCGCGGATTGCTGCTGGGGCTCAGGAAGATCGTGGGCTGCAGTCCCCCGAATCCCGCGTCCGGCGGCCCGATCTCGATCGCCCCGTCCTCACGGTCGAGCTCCACGTAACCCAACACGCCACTCCAGAACCGGGCAAGCAGTTCGGGGTCGTTACAGTTCAGGACAAGTTCACTGATTCGGCATGACATGGTGACAGTGTACGGACGGCCCACGGGTGGGCCTGCGCCGGACACGGGACGGGCCGGACACGGGACGTTGGGTACAACCCCGGCACGTCCTTCCCCGGACCGTCCGCGCCACTGCGCCAGCTTGGTGGGAGGCGGCGCCGCTGCGTGGGGGGAGTTGCAGCGGCGCCTTCTTCCACTGAGCTGGCGCTCCATGGCCGGTTAGAAGGCGGTGGACAAGCACGTGACCTTGTCGCTGTTGTTACCTTGCTCCAGCGACACTTTGGCCGTGGCCGTGCTTTGGCTCTGATCCGCATAGGTTGCGGTGACGCGGATGGTCAGCGGCGTCGTTGTCCGGTTGGCCAGCACGATCTGCGAGGTAATCGTCAGGTTGATGGTGCTTGTTGATCCCAGGGTGACGGATTCCGTGTAGGACGGCCCGTAGGTTCCGTTGGCCTGGAGCGCAGAGTATGTCAGCGTGGTGGGCACCTTTGATCCGGCCGCTGTCAGCGTTGCCACTTTCTGCGGGCTGTCGTTGGTGCAGGTGAAGCTCGAGAACCCGGCCGCGGGCCAGGTGCCGGAGGCCGTGACGGTCATGGCCGCCGTCGCGCTCTGCTGCCACAAAGCCGACGCCGATGCCCCGCCGACTCCCAGCAGCACCGTGAGTACGAACGCCCCGACGGACAGGCGTGCGCCGGGAAGGTCACGCATCCTGTCCATCTGGCCCACCCCCAGCGCCTGAGGCCTCGTCCCGTTTGCGGACTTTGCGCACCGACGTGTAGACGGTGATGGCTCCGTACCCGATCAGCGCCACGGCCGTGATGACGGTCCACATTCCGCGGTCCGAATTGCCCAGGAAATTCGCTGCGAAGCCCACATACGGGACCGCGTAGAACAGCTTGCCCTTGACCTGGACGGCAACCACCGGATTGGGGTCATTGGCGCCATTGTTGTCACCCTTGGTGATCAGCGTTTTCTCGCCCGCCTGGGTGGAACCGAAGCCGACGATCCTGTGCGTTTCCACCTCGGGACGCCCGGAGTACAGCTGGAAGGTGATGACGTCGCCGTATTTGAGGTCCTCGAACGGCGCAGGCTTCATCACCATGAAGGTGCCCGGCGGAAATTTCTGGGCCATGGAGTTGGTCAGAACCGTATAGGTCTGCGAGCCTGTCGCCACCGGCACCACGATGAGCACCAGGGCGGCGAACAGTGCCGCCAGCAGTGCGGCCATGCTGGCGAGACGTCCGACGGCGGTCCGCACAGCACGGCGTCTACGTCCCGGCTGCGGAGTGGTTGCCCGCGCTTCCTCCTCGTGGTTCCCGGGATGGGTACTGCCGCCCAGCAGGCGTTCGGTCAGGTCAGCAGCCACTGGGCACCCCACAAAGTTGACGTGCGGTGAGTTGCAGGGAGATGTTCACTGCCTGTCCTTTCACTGTGGATGGGGCGCTGGAGCTGAGGCTGACCTGGAAGCAGAAAACGGTGGTCCCGCCCTTGGCCACCGTGGGCGAGGCGAGGCCACCGGTACCCACCGGGGCAAAACCGGTGGCGGTGCTGCATTCCGCCGAGGACGTTGCGCTCTTGGCGTTGACGGTGACATAGCCGGCGAGGGTCCCGCCATTAACGTTTGCGATGCTGGGCTGGCTGGCCGTGATGGCCGTGTTGAACTGGCCGCCGGCGGTCGTGGTGTTGGTGACCACCAGGCCGCCGTAGACGGCTGTACCAGGACCCAGGGTCCCGGCGGGAGACAGGGTGAGCGTTGCCGCCGTCCCGTCCGGGAGTGTCATGGTGGTTGTTTGGCCCGTGTTGACCGCTGTGAGCGCCGTATCGAACGACGCCGACGACACAGTCCCGGGCGAAGCGACTGCCGACGCACTCCATAACGCGTAGGTTCCCTGCACTGCTAAGAGGCCCAGGACGACGGCCGCGGCAGCCAGCGCGGCCGCCTGCAGTCTGCGCTTGATGCGCATGGTCTCCTCCTGGTCCTGGTCCTCGTTTCGGTTGCCTTTGGCGGGTGGCTCTTTAATCAGCCACCCGCCCCGGTTGATCAGGAAAGGCCGGCCTGGGTTACCTGGGTCAGCTGGAACGCCACGTTGTTGAAGTTGTAGCTCGCCGTGGTGTCCGCGCGGCCGGTGGTGCTGGACAGGAATTCGAAGGTGATGGTCGCGGTTACCGTCTGGGCGGAGCCCGTGGGCTTCAGCGGGTTGGCGACCGCCGTGCCGCCCACGGTGAGAGCAGGAGCACTCACCGACACGTTGGCGGAAGTGAAGCCGTTGGTGGCGGTGATGCCGGTGGTGGCCACGTTGGCGGCCATCTTGTCTCCGGCGAGGGTCACGGTCAGGTCCTGGGTGAAGGTGAGCTTGTCACCCGGGACAACCTTGTAGGTGTTGATGTCGATGGTGGCGCCGGCGCGGTCCTTCCAGACGCCGGCAGCGGTCTTCGCGACGTTCAGGTCGCCGGAAACGATGATGCCGGGAGCTGCGGTGGCCTCGGCGTTCCAGTTGGCCAGCGTTCCGCCGCCGCCCAGCAGCAGTGCGGCACCTACGGCGATGGCTGCGGTCCCCTTGACCAGGGTGCTGTTCTTCATGATGTGTCCCCTCAGACTTTGTTGGTGTGGTGTGGTCTAGCTGGGGACAACATTGCATGGCGAAGCTCAGGAAGTGAGGGGGTAAAGAGTCAACAAAAGCTCAAGGTATTTGAAATTTCAACTAGGGTCTGACCTGCGGTTATATAAAGGCGAGCTGGTGATGCGCATCACTCGTCGTCCTGCGGGGGCGCGCTCAGGAGACCGTGTAGGAATTCAACGGCCGCCCCGTGCTGCCGTAGGTGAGATCCAGGACCAGGAGGCCCCTGCGTTCCAGCGTGCTCAAATAGCGCTGGGCGGTCGGACGGCTGACGCCGAGTTGCTCGGCAATTTCCGCGGCGTTGACGGGGCCGCCGGCGGCCCGGACGGCGTCGAAGACTTTCTGCATGGTGGGTTGGAGGCGCGTGGCCGGCGGGGCTGCCTTGATTCCTGCCAAGCGGGCTTTGTAGAGGTTGTCAATGGTGGCCTGGCTTGCCGTTGATACGGACTCGAGTTCCTCCCGCCATTTCTTGTACGCCTCCAGCTGCGTCCGGAGCCGGTCGAACCCGAAGGGCTTGACCAGGTAGTAGATAGCTCCGCTGGTCATTGCCGACTTGACCGTGGCCAAATCCTGGGCGGCGGTGATCACGATGCTGTCCACCTGGGTTCCGGCCGCCTGCAAAGACCGCAGGAGGGAAAGTCCGTCTTCGTCCGGCAAATGGATATCGAGCAGGAGCAGGTCCGGGTTTAGGCGCGCAATTGCTTCGCGGGCGGCGGCCGCGGTGTACACCTGGCCCACGCACTCGAACCCGTCCACGCGCGCCACCCGGGACGCATGGATGCCTGCAACCCGGAAATCATCGTCCACTACGAGCGTCTTAATCAACGCCTGCGCTCCTGTCTTCAACCGCTGCCTGCGTCTTTGCCGGCAGCCACACTTCAAAGTTACCGCCGGGCCCTGGGAACACATCCAACGTTCCCCCCGCCCTGCGAACAATCCTGCTCACCAGGGCCAGCCCAATGCCACGCCGCATCCCCGGCCGCGGGTCCTTGGTTGAGTAGCCGTCCACCATGACCTGGCTGACCTTGTCCGCCGGAACGCCGGGCCCGTTGTCCCTGACGGCGATGAAGACGCCGTCGGCATCGTCGAACTGTACCGTCACCACGCGCGGCCGGGGCGTATGCGCCAGCGCGTCCACGGCGTTATCGAGCAGGTTGCCCACGATGGTCACCAGCTCGGTGTGATCCACCTCCGGATGTTCCAGCCGGGAGTCTGCGGTCACCTCCATCTGCACGTCCTGTTCGGCAGCAACGGCCACTTTGGCAAGGAGCAACGCCGCAAGCTCCGGCGGCGCAATGGTGGCGCGCAGCCGTTCGCCGAGGGACTTTGACATGTTCGATACCTGCGAGACAAACTTCTTGGCCTGGTCCAGGTCTCCCATCTCCAACAGGCCGTCAACAATGTGGAGCCGGTTGGCGTATTCGTGTTCCAGGGCCCGCATGGCCTCCATCAGGCCCTGGATGGAGTGGAGGTCGCGAACCAGGCCCTCGATTTCGGTCCGGTCCCGGAGCGTGACCACGGAACCGATACTGCGGCCGGCGGTAGAGACGGGCATCCGGTTGACGACCAGCAGGGCATCCTCGGTCAGGGCCACCTGGTCGGCGCCGGGGAGGCGGCCGGCCAGCAGGTCCCGCAGCCTGCCAGGCGGAAGGAGCCCGGAAATGGGCTTACCCAGCGCGTCTCCTTCCAGGTGAAGCAGCCGCCGGGCCTCCTCGTTGATCACCGTCACCTTTCCTTCGTCATCAAGCCCGACGACGGCCTCCCGGATTCCGTGCAGCAGCGCCTCCCGTTCCTGCAGGAGGGAGGCAATTTCGGCCGGCTCCAAGTCGAACGTGACGCGTTTGATCCGCCGGGAAAGCAGCAGTGAACCGGCCACGCCCAATGCCAGCACCAGGGCGGAAAATCCGGTGATCAGCCAGATGTTTTGCAGCTGGTTAGTGAAGACCTGGGTGTCTTCGATCCCCACGGACACCTGGCCGATGACTTCGCCGCCGCTACCGAAGATGGGGGCCTTGGCATTCGCGGACCGGCCCAGGCTGCCGGGGTCGAACCCCACGTGGGTGTTGCCATCAAGGACAGCCACTGGCTCCTCCAGCCGGCGGCCGATCAACGCCGGATCCGGGTGCGAGAACCGGATCCCCTCCCTGTCGCTGACAACGACGTAATCGGGCTGCGCGGCAGCCATCACTTGCTGGGCGATTCCGTTGATGGTGTGGCCGGGATCGCCGGCGGCCAGGGCGGTCTGGATTTCCGGCATCTGCGCGGTGGTTGCTGCAATGCCCAGTGCGCGCAGCTGGTACTGCTGGTCCAGGGTCTGGTTGCTGATCATCGAAAATAGGAAACCGCCCAGGGCAACGGTGAACAGCAACAGCGATAGCGAGGCAAGCAGGATTTGCCCGGTCAAGGTAGAAAAACGGCGGCCTGCGCGGAGCCGCTGGAGAGCGGATGTCCTGCTCATAGCGGCACCGGAAACACGATTTTCACGCGGGAGCAGAAAATGCACAAAACGTGCACTTTTGCGACTAAAGCACACATCTTACGGAAGTCTTTCTGGCCGGACTGATCACTTCCTAAGCTTCACACAGTTCCAGTGATGCACATCACGAACCTGGACTACATGAACAGAAGACAGCGAGGTCTTGCGATGAAGACAACCCACACAGCCCGGCCGCCGGGGCCGCCACCACACCATGCCGGCGAAGGCGCCCGCATTGAGGTCACGGGCCTGACCAAGCGTTACCTGACCCCGAAGGGTGAGACGTTCACCGCCATCAGGGACGTAAGCCTGACGGTCGAACCCGGCCAGTTCTGCTCCATCGTCGGACCAACGGGCTGTGGCAAATCCACCACCCTGGCCCAGGTCTCGGGTCTCGAGCACCCTAGCGCGGGCTCGGTGAAGGTCGGCGGAAACCTCGTGGAAGGCATCACCAATGGTGTGAGCTACATGTTCCAGGCGGACGCCCTGTTTCCCTGGAAGAGCGTGCTCAGCAACGTGATGATGGGCCCCATCCTGCTCGGGATGCCCAAGCGCCAGGCCACCGACCTGGCCCGGGATTGGCTCCGCCGGGTTGGCCTTGCCGGATTCGAGGACCGTTACCCGCACCAGCTGTCCGGCGGCATGCGCAAGCGCGTGGCCATGGCCGCGGCCTTGATCAACAATCCACGCATCCTGCTCATGGATGAGCCGTTCGGAGCCCTGGACGTGCAGACAAAGGCCATCATGCAGAACGAGCTCCTCAAGCTCTGGGAAGAACTGCGGCCCTCGGTCCTGTTCATCACCCACGACCTTGACGAGGCAGTGGCCTTGTCCGATCGGGTGGTCATCATGACCAGCAGCCCTGGTTCGGTCAAGGACGTCTTCGACATAGACCTTCCCCGGCCGCGCGGCAACGTCCAGGAGATCCGGCATGAAGAACGGTTCCTGGAACTTCAGGGCCGCATCTGGGAATCCCTGAAGGACGAGGTCACCCGCGCCTATGCAATGACGGCAGGTACATCATGACAGCCCTTACCCACCCCGAAACCCACAAAAGCGGTCAACCAGTGGAAACAGAGACAGCAGCCAGGAACGCAGGCCGGATCAAGGCCCGGCGCCGATCAACAGCTATCTGGGTCGGCCGCGTGCTCCTTGCTGTGGCGGTCGTCGGTGGCTGGCAATGGTTCACCACGGAGGGGTGGGTGGATAAGTTCTTCTTCGGCCAGCCCTCCGAAATCTGGGACAGCCTGGTCAAGCTGTTCACCGAAGGCACGGCGTTCGGGACCATCTGGGAGAACCTGGGCGTCACCGCGCAGGAAGCGTTCCTCGGATTCCTGCTGGGAACAGCCGTGGGCGTGGTGCTCGGCATCCTCCTGGGCTCCAACAAGTACCTGTCCGCCGTCGTCGGGCCCTATATCCGGATCGTGAACTCGATCCCCCGCATCGTGCTCGGCTCGATCTTCATCGTGGCGTTCGGCCTGGGGGTGTTCCCCAAAATCCTGCTCGCGGCCGTGCTGGTCTTCTTCGTAGTGTTCTTCAACGCGTTCCAGGGCGTGCGTGAGGTGGACCAGAACCTGGTGGCCAACGTCCGGGTGCTCGGCGCCTCGCCCTACCAGGTGGCGATGCATGTGACCATCCCGTCCGCCATGACGTGGATCATCGCCAGCCTCCACACCGCGTTCGGCTTTGCCATCATCGGCGCCCTCGTTGCAGAGGTTCTGGGCGCCCAAAAGGGAATTGGCCTGATTATCAGCCAGGCGCAGGGCACCTTCGATCCGAACACGGTTTTCGCCTGCATGGTGATCATCGCCGTCGTCACGCTTTTTGCCGAATCCCTGATCAACCTCCTTGAGCACAGGCTGCTCAAATGGCGGCCACCGAACCGTTCAGAAGCCCAGGCCATCTGAGCCAGGCAACCGACCTGCCAAACCAGCAACACCCTTAACAACCAGCCATGTCCCATTCGGGACGTACATAAGGATGCGTAAAACAATGATGAAGCGCCCCATTCTTGCCGCCGCAGCTGCCGGAGCCGTTGCCCTCAGCCTCGCAGCATGCGGCAACAGCTCCACGCCCGCAGCCAGCGGAAGTTCGGCGGGCGGCAGTGCGTCCGCCGGCAGCAGTTCGATGCCCACAGTGAAACTGATGGTGGGCGGCATCGACAAGCAGATCTATCTCCCCTACCAGCTGGCACAACAGCTGGGCTATTACGAAAAGTACGGCGTCAAGATGGAACTCTCCACCGAGCAGCAGGGCGGCGTGGGTGCCGAGGAAGCGATGGCGTCAGGACAGGTGGACATGGCCGGAGCGTGGTACATCCACACCGTGGACTTCCAGGCCAAGGGCAAGAAGGTCACAAACCTGATCCAGCTGTCCGGCGCCCCCGGCGAGCGCATCATGTGCAGCCCCAACGCCAACGTCCACTCCGGTGCCGACCTCAAGGGCAAGACCGTCGGCGTCACGGATCTCGGCTCAGGTACAGACGAACTCACCCAGTTCATTGCTTCCAAGGCCGGGCTGTCCAAGAACGACTACCACACCATCGCCGTAGGGTCCGGTGCCACCGCCATTGCCGCGATCCAGCGCGGTTCCGCGGACTGCGTGATGACCACCCAGCCTACGGTCGGCGCCCTCGAGTCCAAGAACCTCGCGGTTCCCGCCATTGACCTTGCGTCGGCGGATGGTGCCAAGGCGGCCCTCGGCAGCTCCCTGCCGTCGGCGGGCCTGCTCGCCCAGACGGACTGGGTCAACAGCCACCAGGATGAGGTACAGAAAGTGGTGGACGCGCTCGTGGATACCATGCACTGGATCAACACCCATTCAGCGCAGGAGATCGCGGACAAGCTGCCCCCGGCCTTCGTCCAGAACAGCACCATCAGCAAGGACGACTACGTCAAGGCCCTGGACCAGGACAAGGGCCAGTTCCTCCCGGACGGACTCATGCCGGCAGGCGGACCCAAGACAGTCTTCGACGAGGAGAAGACCATCGGGGTTGACACCTCCAAGGTCAACATCGCGGACACCTTCGACCAGAAGTACGCGCAGGCGGCACTCAAGCTTGAGGGCTACACAGCCACCACCACTCCGGCCGGCGCCGACGGCTAGGACGCCCAGGAAAGATCGGCCCCGCTCCCCCGAAAGCCCCGCTTTCGGGGGAGCTTGGCGTTTTAAACGTTCGTACCCACACTCCGGCTGCCGGTCAGCGCGATGGGCGGCATGTCCGAGCGACAGCCGGACCACGCAGCACGGTCAGGCCGGAAGGTTCAACTGCTCCACAATTATCCGCGCCGTTTCGGGATCACCCAGGATCTTGAAGTGCCCCGCCACCGGCAGCTCGATGTTGGTGGCCCCGGGCAGAACGCTCCCCTCCGGAATGTGCGGATCGAACGGCCCATAAATCGACGTGATGCGGCTGTTGATGGTCAGTTCGCGGGACATCTCGAGGGTCAGGGCGTTCCGCGGCGAGAAGATCCGCAGGCTGGGCAGCAGCATGTACCGGGCGTAGCGGGAACCGGAAAACGGCGCGCACACGGCGATCATCCGGTCGATGCGGTGCCCGGGATCGAGCTGCAGCATGGCGTATTTGCCGATCAGCCCGCCCTTGCTGTGCGCCACGAGGATGGCATCGCGCAGCCCGGCTTCCTCCAGGTGCTGGGCCACCAGCCGCGCGGCGTCGGGCACCCTGAGCTTGTTGCGCTGCAGGACGGTGACCACGTGCACCGGGTGCCCGGCGTCGTGGACCACCTGGATGAGCGGCATCATGAACTGCCAGTTTTCGTAGACGCCGGGAATGATCACCACGGGGGCGCGGGTTCCGTTGCGGAACGACCCCGGCTGCACGCGCGACAGGAATCCGCGCACCTGCCAGGCCGCGGCGTACACATAGTCCTGGGCCCACCACACGGCTTTCCGCAGTGGACTGATGCGGGTCTCGGCGCCAGGGTCACTCATGTGTTGAGGATAACGCGCCCCTGCGACACTTCCTGCAAACACCACTCGCGGCACATAAAGCCGCAGCCAGACCCTGTGGACTTTCCGTCAGTTACAGCCGGGCGCAGGCGTCGTCAACGAGGCGCTGGGCAAGTTTCAGGGCGCGTTTGCCGTAGAGGACGCCGTCGAGAACCGCGCCCGTGGCGTAGGCCCCGTTGAGGACGATGAGCAACTCTTCGGCCAGCTCATCCGGATCATGCACTCCGGCGTCGCCCGCAAGGGACTGGAACCAGTCCCGAACTTGCTGCTTGTGCGCCGCGGCCACCAGGTGGGCCGGATGGTTGCCCTCCGGGAACTCTGTGTTCGTATTCAGCATCGGGCACCCGCGGTAAGTGGCGCCCGCGGTGTCCCCCGCGTTCAACTTCAAGATCATGCGCTGACCTGGTTCGCCAAGGGGACTAGCATGGCATCCATGAATGGCACCGTGGCGATGGTGACAGGCGCGGCGAGCGGCCTGGGACAGGCTGTGGCAACCGGTCTCGCACGCGAAGGCGCCCTGGTCGTCGTGGTGGGGCGCTCCCCCGCCCGCGCGGAAGAAGCAGCGAGTGCCATTCGGCGCGTCCTCCCTTCCGCCCTCCTGGAACCACTGGCCTGCGACCTGTCGGTCCAGTCCTCGATCCACGCCGCGGCGTCTGACTTCCTCTCGCGCCACGGCAGGCTCGATGTCCTGGTGAACTCGGCCGGAGTGTTCCGCAAGGAGCGCCAGGTAACGCCGGACGGGCTGGAACTGACGTTCGCCACCAACGTCATGGCATACTTCCTGCTCACCAACCTGATGCTTGACGCGCTCAGGAACGCGGCCGCGACGGGGGGCACGGCCCGGATCGTGAACATCGCGTCCAAGTACGGCAACATCAGGCTCAACTTCGACGACCTCCAGACCGCCAAGGGCCGGTACAGCTACCTTCGTTCCACACCCCCCACCATGCTCGCACGCGTTCTCCTCACGCAGGAGTTTGCCGAACGCCTGCGGGGCTCAGGTGTGGTGGCCAACGCCGTCCATCCGGGGCTGGCCAAAAACACGTCGCTCCTCAAAGACGTTGGCGGCCCGTTCCGTCTGCTCACCAACACATTCGGTGCACCGGCAGAAGAGGCGGCAGACACCGCCCTCTGGCTGGCTACATCAAGCGAAACAGCGGGAGTTTCCGGGAAGCTCTGGGCGAAACGCGGGGAGCTTGCTACGCCGGGCATGGGATCGGACCCCCAGGCCCGCAAGCGTCTGTGGGACGCCTGCGCCGGCCTCGCCCACATGCAGTGACAGGCGGGCGTCAGTAGTTGCGGCGGTGCTTCAGGCGGGGGATTACGACGGCGAACACGGCCGCCGCCGCAAACCCCAGCAGGCCCGTGGCTGAGATCCCCGGGCCAAGCGAGGCGAGCGCCGTCACCCCGGACAGCAGGACCGGTCCCCCGGTGGAGCCGGCATCCGCCATGAAGCGCCACAGGCCCAGGAACTGCCCGCGGCCGCGGTCCGGCGAGAAGTCGGCGCCGAGTGTCATCACCAGTCCGGAGCTGATGCCGTTGCCGAACCCGATCAGCAGCGCCGCCAGCAGGAGCCCCACGAAGGAACCGGTGAGCGGGATCAGCAGCAGCGCAGTGCCCATGAGCAGCGTGGACGGAACCGCCACCCACTGCCGTCCCTTGCGGTCCATCAGCTTCCCGGCGGGATAGAAAACCAGCATGTCGATGGCACCGGACAGCCCGTAGATGAGGGAAGCGGAGGTGGCGTCCATTCCAAGGTGGTCGGACCAGAGCGGGATCACCACCTGGCGGGAGGAGCGGAGGGCGCTCAGCAGCAGGATGCCTACGCCCAGCGAAAGGAACACCCCGGCATGCGAGACCGCCACGCTGCGAAGCGTGGGCTGGGGGCCGGTATCCCTGCCCGGCTGGCCGTCCGGCGCCGCAAGGTCCGGGATGGTGAGGGACAGCAAGGCGGCCGCCGCCATGGCTACTACGCCCACCCAGTAGGCACCCGCCAGCCCGAAGAACTGCATCACAGCGGCCCCCGCGAACGGGCCGATGAATACGCCGATGCGGTTGACGCCGCCAAGCGTTGACAACGCCCGGGCGCGAAACTGCACGGGCACGGCCTCCGTCAGGTACTTCTGCCGGGCCAGGCCGAAAACGGCACCGGACATTCCGACGACGGTCATTGCCACGGCGAGGAGCCAGAGTCCGTTCGGGGCCAGGGCTGCAGTGGCGGCTGCCGCGAGGGCCAGCCCGGCAGCGACCGCAGCACCCACGATGGACCACCGCTCACCGAAACGGAGGGTCACCAGGGAGGCCGGCAGGTTGAAGAACCAGGATCCCAGGCCAATGAGGGTAACGACCAGTGCTGCCACGGCCACGGAGGCACCCAGCTGACGGGCGGACAATGCCACCACCGGAAGGATGGCACCCTGCCCGATTCCGAAGAGCAGCGTGGGGCCGAAAGCGGCCACGGCAATACTGCGCAGGCTGAAGGGCTGGGGATCATCCGGGGAAGTCATCAGATTTATCCTAGGGCCGCCCCGTTCGCCGCAGGATCGGGTGCGGCATGCCGGACGAGGCCACGGCCCCGGGCCGGCAGGGCCAGGCTCAGCGCGGCTTGGGCTCGAACCCCGCCAGGACACGGAACAGGTTCACCAGTTCGACGATTGCACCGATGATCGAGCCCACGAAGCCGAGCACCAGGAACACCCGGACCAGCACCGGCCAGCCGGACCAGCCCCCGTCGAAATCGAAGGGGAAGACCGCCCAAAGCCGGAGCAGTGCCGCCAGGCCTATACCGATCGCCACGAGGTTGCCCAGAGCCAGGAGGGCCCTGAAGCGGATTACCGCGCATACCAGGTTGACCACGATCCCTGCGATCAGGGTCGTGTTGACGAGGTCCAGGGCACGGTCCATGTCCGCGGTCAGGAAGGGCACGATCCGCCAACCGGGCCAAATGTTGATCCCGTAGAGCAACAGCGCGTTGACCACGGCGGAGCCAACGCTGCCGCTGCGCGTCCAGTTCGCCGAGGTCCTGTCCGCCATGCCAACAGGGTCGCCCGGTGTGGAGCCGGGCCGGAAGTGCCGAAGGTCCCAGCGGCGCACGCGTGGAAATGTCGCACGTGGAAGCGGCGCGAGCGGAACCGGCGGGCGCCGGACCGGCCGCCAGGCTTCCTCAGTAACCCGTCAGGACTTCCCTGGCTTTGCCGTTGACAGCCGCGTTGACCAGTTCCTCGGCCACAATGTGCAGCTTGACGTTGGCATGCTGGCTGCGGGTGGCCAGCATCTCGAACGCTGCGGGCGGTTCAACCCCCTGCAATGCCATGATGATTCCCTTGGCCTGCTCAATCACGGCCTTGTGCGCGTAGGCCCCCTCAATTGCCTCGGTGGCGGCCTGCTGGGATTCGATGCGGAGGCTTTGGGTGACGTCCACCATGAACCCGCGCGCCTGTTCCACTCGCCCGGATGCCGCGGGCACGGCCTGGAGAGCCGAGAACACGCGCCGTTCCCTCCCGTGCACGTCGATGATGCGGTGCAGCATTGCTGCCTGGCCTCCGGCCTGCAGCAGGTCCTTCCACAGGGCACGGACCGCTTCACCGTCCTGCGGGTGTTTGTGGGACATCAGCAGCCCGAACGTGGGAACCACTTCCCCCGGGCGCAGCCCGTGGATGCGGAACATCCCGTCGGACCATTTCATCTTCCCGGTGGCGATATCCAGTTCAAAGGTGCCTGAGGGGCACTCGGTTCCAGCGCGAAGTGGAAAAAGGTAGGTACCCAGGTTCGACCACATATCTTTCTCCAAAATCGGTTTAGCTCCCCCCAGTCGGCTGTCGGCATCACAATAGCCCAAATATCGTCCGCGTGAAGCAGTCGAAAGACCCTGGGGCCCGCAAAATCGGGGGTCACAAAAGGCGCCGCGAGGAGTAGCGTCGCCTTATGGGGCACACTGAAGCGCGTCCCAATCCAAGGGGAGGTCAATTCATGGGTGAAGTATGGATCCGCACGCTGGGCAACGGGCTGGTCCGCGCAGACCGTATCACCGAAATATCATCCACCCGCGGGTCCCTTCATGAGGACCAGGGGTTTTCACTCAAGGTCATCGTGGACGGCAAGGGCCACGTGGTGATCGACGACGGCGGGCTGCAGGGTTCCCTGCCTGAGCGGCTGGAGTATGCCAGGCATGTGGAGGACGCCCTGCTGCTGGCCATTGACGAGGCGCACGGAAGCGAAACATCCATGGTGGTCTCGTACGAGCCGGAGCGGGAGCGCTGGTCAGCTGCTCCAGTTTCAGTATTAACGGGACGGCTTCCCGAAGTCGTCTGACGCCGGATCGGCGCAGGAAAACGGGAAGACGGCGGGAATGCCCGGGCAACCGCGTGCCCGGGCAGCCTTTTTAGCTGTGGGTCGGCTCCTCCACCAGTGCGGTAGCGATGCTGGCGGCATCTTCCAGCGCCGCCAGGAACCGCTCGGCGTCGAGGGCAGCTGCACAGCCGGTACCCGCGGCGGTGATGGCCTGCCGGTAGCGGTGGTCCACGGCGTCGCCGCAGGCAAAAACGCCGGGCAGGTTGGTGCACGTAGTGGGGGCATCCACCTTGATGTAGCCTTCGTCGTCCAAATCCACCTGGCCGGCCACCAGTTCGGTGCGCGGCAGGTGCCCGATGGCCACGAAGATGCCGGTGGCACCCTGGTGCCTGGTTTCACCGGTGCGGGTATCGGTCAGGGTGACGCCGGTGACCTTGCCGTCGCCGTGGATGGCCGTCACCGCAGAATTCCAGGCGAAGGAGATTTTGGGGTTGTCCTTGGCGCGCTGTGCCATGATGCGGGAGGCGCGCAGTTCGCCCTTGCGGACCACCACGGTCACGGACTTTCCAAAGCGGGTCAGGAAGGTTGCCTCCTCCATGGCGGAGTCACCGCCGCCCACCACAATGATGTCCTGGTCCCGGAAGAAGAACCCGTCGCAGGTGGCACACCAGGAGACGCCGTGGCCGCTGAACTTCTTCTCCTCCGGCAGCCCGAGTTCCTTGTAGGCGGAGCCGGTGGCCAGGATGACCGCCGGCGCCTCGTAGGTCTCCCCGCCGCCGGTGACCACGCGCTTGACGGGACCCTTGAGCTCAACCGAGGTGGCGTCGTCGTACTCAATGCGCGCGCCGAACTTTTCCGCCTGCTGCTGCAGCCCGTCCATCAGCTCGGGGCCCTGGATGCCGCCGGGGAAACCCGGGAAGTTTTCCACCTCCGTGGTGTTCATCAGCGCACCGCCGGCGGTGACGGACCCCGCCAGGACCAAGGGGTTCAGGCCGGCACGGGCGGCGTAGATTGCGGCGGTGTAGCCGGAGGGGCCGGAGCCGATGATGATCAGCTGTTCTTTGCTCATGGAGTGTCCTTCGGTGGCGGTACTACTGGGCGTCCGCGTGCTGCGCGGGCAGGAGTTCGGTGATCAGTTGTTCAACGCGTGCCTTGATCTCATCACGGATCGGACGGACGGAGCCAACGCCCTTGCCGGCCGCATCCTCCAGCACCCAGTCCTCGTAACGCTTGCCAGGGAAAAACGGGCACTCGTCACCGCATCCCATGGTGATCACCACGTCCGATTCTTTCACTGCCTCCGTGGTCAGTACCTTCGGCACCTCTGCGGACATGTCGATGCCCACCTCGGCCATGGCTTCGACGGCGGCCGGGTTCACCTGCTCCGCGGGCCGGGATCCGGCCGAGCGGACTTCCACTGCTCCCCTGGACAGGGAGGTCAGGAATGCCGCGGCCATCTGCGACCTGCCGGCGTTGTGGACGCAGACAAAGAGGACGGACGGCTTACGGGCGGGCGGGATGGTCATGCGGCGCTCCTGACACTGATAACGGCTCTACAGCGTGTAACAAACATCACCATGTTGCGTGCATCACATTTGTTGCCTAATCTTATGGAGGCTCATGCAAACGGGCCATGCAAGAAGCTGCAGCGTCGCAGCCAATGCCGGGGAAGGCTTTACAACTTGAACTCTAAGCTGAACATCGTAGTACGGGTGGATCTGGATCACAGCAAGGCCAAGGTGATTGCAAAGGGGCACATCACCGTCCATAGCATCAACGCACTGTATGTGGTGGCAAAACGCGCCAACTCCCTCAAGGGGGGCCTGGACCTGGAACTCGATATTTCCGGAGCCTGGGTGGATGAGGAAGCGCTGGATATGCTCCGCTCCGCTTCCGAGTCCAGGCAGCTGCCAGCCATGATCGATCCGGACCAGCAGCCCTGCACCATCAGCGTGCTGGCCGGCCGGCGACATCCCCGTCCAGCAGCAACCCGCCTGGCCGCATAAATACTTTCCGGCCACTCGCCGCGCCCAGGATTCGGGCCAGAGCCGGCCGACAATTTTCGAACTTGAACTCCAAAACCCGAAGTGCAGCTGCATCTGAAGAGACGGATGGCTGCACTTCAGGCTTTGCGGAGCATTCACCATCAGGGCCTGCCCGCGGCCGGCCCCGCGCTTACATGATTTTCGGGCCGCGGGCCAGGAATTCCTGGAGTTCCACTGCGCTGAGGCCTGCGGCCTCGCTGAGTGCCTCCTGGCCGGCACCCAGCCGTGACGCGTTGCTAAGTGCAGTCATAAACCCCTCCTGAGCCGCGTCCAGTTCCCACTGGATGCTCTCGACCCTGGCCGACGCCAGGCGGACGGCTTCGAGGGGATCGCCGGCGGGGCCACTGTCCATCCGGTAGCCGCAGGTGCAGGACCACTCGGATGAACCGAGCTCCAGCGGCGCCCATCCCAGTGAGGCGATGGGAATGGCCGACTCCGTCATTGCCACGCCGCAGTGGAAAGGCGTGCCCGGTGAGGTAAGGACCGCTGCGGCTGCCGGCTGGTGCGGGAGGTCTTCGCAGGTCTCCAAGGGAGTTGACCGTCCCGGCGCCTGAGGTTCGAGTACTGCAGTCATGCGAATCCGCCGTCCGGTAGTTAACTAACAATGTAGCTAGTCTAACTAGGATTACCCTTTTGTCTACCGGACAGTAGCGGGAGATGCGGAATTCACCGCGTCTACCGCTTCGCGCATCCGCATCAGGAAGTGCATCACGGCCCTGATTTCCTCCTGGGACAGCGATTCCGCAGCCTCGAGCATGCGCGTGTGCATCTGGTTGAGGTTGTGCCGAACCTCCTCGTCGGCGCCAGGTGTGGGCCGGAGTAGGAGTGCGCGGCGGTCCGAGGGGTGTGGTTGCCGGGTGACGTAACCGCTGGCTACGAGGCGTTCCACGAGGCTGGTCATGGAGGCGGAGGTGATTCCCAGGCGGGCAGCGAGTTCGGTGGGCCGGATTCCGGTGCCGGCGGCGTCCGCGTCGATAAGGTAGCGCAGGGCTAGGAGGTCCGTCTCCCCCATCGCAGCAGACGACCGGGTGCGCCTTCTCATGGCGCTCTCTGACGTGCGGAACTCGCGGAGCGCGTTGATGATGTCAACGGCTCCGGGTTGGGTGCCTTCAATGGGCGGGTACCTGTAGCCTTCGCTTGCACCATGCGGGTTCATGCGAATTCCTTCGATATCCTACTTGCTTGGCTGTCTAACAAACCCATGCTAGCCCACTTGGCAGCCGGCCACCTCCACAACGTTGAAAAGCAATTCCAAGTAGCTGCGCAGGTGGCGGGAAAAAGTAGAGTACCGGCTACTCGTGCCGCCGGCGCACCCGGCTAATACATTGCAATGAAACCCTCGGCGCCATGGCCAAGGGAGATGACGGGATGGGGGTGCAGGGTGGCAGGTGGCCCGGTGAACAACAGGGAGCCAGAGCGGCAGGGATTCCTCCTGGACCTGGTGACAGGGGCCGACGGCGACGCGGAGTCCCTGCAAAGACTCACCGATACTGCCGCGCACTGGATCAGCACGACGGCGGGCACAACAGTCGAGTGCGCAGCCGTGCTGCACCGGCAGGGGGCCTGCTATGCCACCGCCGGGAGCACACCGGCCGCTGCGGGGCTTGCGGCCTCCGAGGATGAGCATGGAGATGGACCCGCAGCGCTGGGTTCGGCCCTGGCAGCCCCGGCGGTCATCAACCATGCCGGCTCCCGCTGGCAGGCGTACCGAAAGCGGCTTCTGGACAACGGCTTCGGTTCCGCCCTGGCGGTCCCTCTCGAACTGCAGCCGGGCTCGACCGCTGCCCTCATCTTCCTGGGCCCACCAGGCTACGGTTTCACAGCCAAAATCATCAGCGAAGCTGCCTGGCTTGGGGCGGTTGCCTCGCACAGCCTTAAGCTCGCGCTGGACGTACATGGCATCATCCGCGCCGGCGACAACCTGAAGCAGGTACTGGAGAGCAGGACCAGCATCGACGTGGCCTGCGGGGTGCTCATGGCGCAGAACCGCTGCTCCTACGCGGAGGCATTCAGCAAGCTTGCCGGCACCTCGCGGCACCGCAATCTCAAGGTACGCAGCGTGGCGGACAGCATCCTGAAGGCGATGCCGAGCGGCCTGCCCGCAACGCGGTTCGAGCCGCCGGCATTCGCCTAGGGCAGGCACTTCACAGAAGCTGCCGCCCGGAAATGCCGTGCCGCAGCCTGGAACTAGTGCCGGGCCCGTGCCCGGATCAGGCCTGCTGCCACCAGCCCTGCGCATCCGAGTGAAGCCAGCATGCCGCCAAGAGCCACGAAGTAATCTGTAATGGTCATTGTCCTGCGCTCCTTCCCTACTGCCTTGATGAGGCCAAACTACGCCGCGAATCTCAGCATTGCCCGAAGGATCGCGCCGGGTTTTGGTCAAGATCCGGTTAAGAAGGGCTGCGGTGATCCACATACTTTCGCCCGCGAACTTCTCTTTGCCGGGCCGTTCCGTATTATTCATGCATGTGGACAAAACAAAGCCAGAGCTTCTGCCCGACCTGCGGCAGGACCACCAATCACGTCACCCATTTCCATAAGGACGACGCCGGTTCCCTGGTTGCTGACGTCCGCTGCGTTGAATGCCCCGAAACTGCAGGAGCCGTCGCCTAGGTGTTGTTGTTCCCCGAAGACTGCGATGTGCCGCTGCCGATACCGGTTGTATGTGGCCTGAGGATCGCGAAGACGGCCAGCGCAACCGCTTGGACAACCGTGATGGTAACGGCCAGCGCCGGTACCGACTGCTCGTAGAGCAAGCCGATGAGGAAGCTTCCCGCCAGCCAGGCAAGGCCGTAGCAGGCCGTAAACATTCCATAAGCACTCCCCCGCCGGGCTGCCGGCGCGAGCCCTGCAACGCCGGCCCGCATGGTGCTTTCCTGGACTCCCATTGCCGCTCCCCACACCAGCGCCCCTGCCACCGCAAGCGCCGCGTTGTTGCTGAAGCCCAGCCATGGGACCGCGGCGGCAAGAACCGGAAGGACCAGGAGCACCTTCAAACCCACCCGGTCAAAGAGCCAGCCGGAAAGCAGCGCGGCCACGGCATCGACGCCCATGGCCGATGCGTACAGTACCGGAACCAGGGCCGGCTCAAGGAGTCCCGTGGCCACCGCGTGGAACGAGAGCAGCCCGAACGTGGCATAGCCGAACATCGTCAGGCTGCTAAAGGCTGCGTAGAGCCAGTACTGGCGGGGCATCGGTGTGGCCGAAGGCGGGGCAAGCGGCACGCCCTCCGGGGGAATGGCGCCAACAACGGGCAATCGGGTTTCGTACGCACCGGGATCAGGAACCCGACGCTTCAGCCTTAATAAGACCAGCATCGCCGCAAGCCCGGGAACGGCCAGCAGCAGGAAACCCGGACCGTAGTTGCCGGAGAGCGCCAGGGCCGCGCCCACCACCAGCGGGCCAACGAGCGCGCCCACCTGATCGAGGGCTTCGTGCAGCGCGAAGGCCTTTCCCTGGCCCAGGGACGATCCGGCCTCGGCGAGCATGGTGTCCTTCGCCGGACTCCGGACGGCCTTGCCGAACCGTTCGGCCAGGACAAGGAGGCAGGCGATCCACAGCGCATTGGTGATGCCCAGGAGGGGGACGGACAAAGCGGTCAGACCGTAGCCGCTGATGGCCAGGGTCCACCGCAGGGCGGGCCGGTCTGCAAGCCGTCCGAAGACCAGCCGGAAGATCAGGGCCACTGCCTCGCCGGCACCGGTGACCACACTGACCAGGAGCGCCGAGGCGCCCAGTGTCCCGAGGTATGGCCCGGTAACGCTCCGCGCGCCCTCGTACACCATGTCCATCAGCGCACTGACAATCCCGAAAACCAGGATGAAGCGGATGGCAGTCATGGGCACTGCAGGACCTGCCCCTCGGGCGCTACCGCTGGTACTCATGCTCCCTGACCTGCTTTACGGCGTGCCTGCGGCCCTCCCGGCCTCGCGGGGCAGCACCGGTGTGCACGGCGCCGCTGGCCGGGGCATGATCGGGTCGGGTCACCGCCAGGATTACCCCGATTCCCGCAAGGGAGGAGACCATGGCCGACCCTCCGTAGGAGATGAACGGAAGCGGCACGCCGATTACCGGCAGCAGCCCGCTGACCATGGCGATGTTGATTACCGCCTGCCCCAGGATCCAGGTGATCACGCTGCAGGCGACGATGCGGGAGAACGTGTCCGCGGTGCGCGCGATGGTCTTGAAGACCGCGATGGCCAGGATGGCGAAAAGGCCCAGGACCAGCAGCGTTCCTGCAAGGCCGAGCTCTTCGCCCAGGATGGAGAAGATGAAGTCGTTGTGGGCTTCCGGGATCCAGTTCCACTTCTGCCGGCTTTGGCCCAGGCCCACCCCGAACCAGCCACCGGAGGCAAGGGCGTAGGCGCCGTGTTGGGCCTGGTAACCCATGCCCTCCGCGTCTTCCTCGGACCCCATGCCCAGCCACGATGAGATACGCCCCATCCTGTTGCCGCTGGTTGCTGCAAGCAGCAAGGCCGCCACTACGCAGATCATGCCCGCCACCGAGAACACTTTCATCCGCACGCCGCCGTAGAACATGGTGGCGGCCATGATCATCATGATGATCATGGTGGTGCCCAGGTCGTGGCCCAGCGCCACGACCAGCATGATCAGACCGCCGGCGGGACCGAGCGGAACCACGGCATGTTTCCAGTTGGCCAGCAGCGCCTGCTTCCGGTCCAGGATGGCTGCGGCCCATACGATCAGCGAGAGCTTCGCGAATTCCGACGGCTGCGCGGTGAACCCGCCCACGCTCAGCCAGTTCCGGTTGCCGTTCACGGACATGCCGAGCGGGGTGAATACCAGGACCAGGGCGATCAGGGAGCCGATCAGCAGCGGCCAGCCCAGCCGCCGGATGCGCCGCACGGGCAACCGGGCCAGTACCAGCATGATCACGACGCCCGCCACCGTCCAGATGGCCTGCTTCAGGGGAAGATCGTACGGATTGTTGCCCTGCGCCACTGATTCGACTGACGACGCGGACGCCACTTCCACCAGTCCGATCGCGGAAAGCGTGAGGACCACCGCCAGGATGAGGGGCCGGAGGCGTCCCGGGGAGTCATCTTCCAGCCACACCGCCACTTTGCCCAACCCGCGCCGGGCAGGACGGCCCGTAGCGCCCTGCTTTTGTCCTGTATTCATCTGTCCGTTCCTCAGCCTGCACACCAGGACTTCCCCCATGGCCGGGCCCAGCTCCGGGGCGGTACCGCCGAGAGAATAGAGTACGCCCCCGCAGGCCGGGGACGGCGGCAGCAGGGCCGTGCGCTTCAGCGTTCTGAGGGAATTGCCAGCTAAGGCCTGTAGGGTATCCGGAACCCATCCCCTCCCGAAGGTCATTTTGCCGTGTTCGGTTCCAGAAAGTCCCCCGGCCCGGATCAGGTTGGCTCCAGCCCGAGCGCCTATCCCGGCCAAGGTGAGCTCTATGCCGCCAGTTCCCGCCACCGTCGGCCTGCCCGGCGGGTACCGCGCTGGCTCAAGGCGGTAACCGCCGTGGTGTCGGTGCTGCTCCTGGGTGCGGTGGCCTTCGGCGGCTACTGGGCCTGGCGCCTGCAGTCCAACATCAGCACGTCCGAGTTGACGGCGGGCGGGGAACGGACCGAAGGTGCCGTTAATGACAGCACCGACCGGCTGCAGATCCTGGTTCTGGGATCGGACACCAGGGACGGAAGCAACAGCCAGTACGGCAGCGCCGAGGACTCCTCGGGCTACGGGCAGTCCGACGTGATGATGCTGCTGGACATTTCCGCGGACAACAAGCACGTGAACGTGGTCAGCTTCCCCCGCGACCTGCTGGTCGATGTCCCGGCCTGCACTGACCCCAAAACCAAGCGGGCCTATCCAGGCCGGCAGGACGTCATGATCAACAGCGCCATGGCGCAGGCGGGAATCGGATGTGCGGTGGACACCGTGAACAAGCTGACAGGCCTCGAAGTGGACCACTTCATGATGGCTGATTTCAACGCGGTGAAGGAACTGTCCAACGCCGTGGGTGGCGTGGAAGTCTGCGTCAGTGACGCCGTGCATGATCCGGACAGCGGCCTGAACCTGCCTGCCGGCACTTCCCAGGTGCAGGGCGAACAGGCTCTCGCGTTCCTTCGCACGCGGCATGCATTCGCCAATGGCGGGGATTTGGGGCGCATCCAGGCCCAGCAGGGATTCCTGGCCTCGCTCAGCCGCAAGCTCAAGTCCGAGGGCACCCTGGGCAACCCGCAGAAGACCCTCACCATTGCCGATACCATCACCAAGAACCTGACGGTGGACTCTGGCCTGTCCTCCGTCCCCTCACTGCTGACCATCGCCAACCGGCTGAAGAGTATCGACCCCGCCAACATCAACTTCATCACGACGCCAACCATGCCTGCGCCGCAGGATCCCAACCGGCTCACCCTTGATGAGCCGGCGGCGTCGAACTTTTTCAGTGCGTTGCGCAACAGCCCGGACCTGAGCCAGGCCGCCCCTGCCGCGCCGACACAGGCGCCCGCAACGCCTGCGGCACCGGCCTACGATAAGTCGCTGCAGCCAATCTCCATCGCGAACGGCACCGGCGTGGCGGGCCGGAGCAACGCGATCGCCGGGCTGCTCTCGGATGCCGGCTTTACGAATCTGACCAAGCTCCAGGCCCAGGCGCAGGATAAGACCAAGGTGTACTACTCGGCCGGGTTTGAGGACGTAGCCGCCGATGTGGCCGCTCTGTTCGGACTGCCCGCCGGCAGTGTGCAGCAGGTGGCCAACATCCAGGGCGTGCAGCTCTATGCGGGCACCGACTTCGCCACAGGCACCAAGCCCACCGCGCCGCCGGCGACCCCGGACTCCTCGGGTGGTGTGGTGGCCCAGACCGGCAGCGACCAGACCTGCCAGTCGGCCAACCCCACCGGGTACTAGGTATCGGGCCGCTCCGGGAACGCGCTCGCCTTGTATCGGCGGACGTCCTGGCAGCGCCGCTTCCAGTGATGGCGTTCGGGCCAGCACGGCCCCCAGTTGCGGCGGACCGGCCAGCGCCGGTTTTGGTCCGGGACCGGCCCGGCCTGCACCGCTTCCAGCCACGCCGGACCGGCCAGTACCGCTCCCAAGCGTGGCGGACCGACCAGCACCGCTTCCAGTCCGGGCGGATATGCGGGCCAGCACGCTTGCCTCAGGACAGGGCCAGCTGTTGAACGAGGGCTTCTTCCAGGAGACTCCGTTCTTGGAGTGGGCCCGCTTCCTTGAAGAGGATCCATTCCTTGTCCTTGAGTTTGCTGCGTGCGCGAGGCAGGAACCCGGGAGGCCAGTGGGGTGGTTCCCAGTCCTGGTGTTCGCTTTGGTAGTGGCGGCCGGTGGGTGAGGTCCAGCCGGGTGGTTCTTTTTTCGTGGCGGGGGTGGGTTTCCAGCCTGTACGGTGGCGGAGTTTGTGGTGTTTGGGGCAGGGTTGTCCCAGGTTGCTGATTCCGGTGGTGCCGCCGTTGGCCCAGGCGAGGATGTGGTCGGCCTCGGTGTCCAGGGAGTTGTTGCTGCACCCGGGGAACGCACACTTCCCGTCGCGCATCCGCAGCCACGCCCGCATCGCTTTCGTGACCCGGTAGCTGGTCCGGCCGATCTCCAGTGGCGCCCCGTCCCGCGGGTCCACCAACACCCGGTAGAACGAACCGGCACCGTCCGCGACGAGCCGCCGGGCCATCGACGCCGGGACCGGCCCGTACCCGTCCAGCACCGCCGGCTCATCACTCACGCCCAGCAGTGCACACACCGGGACTGTGACCAGCACCTGCGCCCTGATCGGTGACGGGAAATCTACTCCTTCAACAGTTCCGGCGGGAGTCCCGCTGGCGTCCGTGCTGGCAGGAGTGCCGCTGCCAAGGATTGCGGCGGCAAAGGTGTCGGCGCGGAGTTGGGTCAGGGTCCGGGACTCGTCCGGCCCCTGCAAGGACCGGGCGACGGCTGTGAGCCGGTTCCACCCCGCCTGGGCCTGGTCCGCCGGAAGGTACGCAGACAACCAGGCCATTCCGTCCCGGTCCGGCCGGAACTCCACCCGCCGCTCCGCCACCCCCTTGGCGTGCCGTTCCTCGATACTCTCAGCGTGGTGGCGTTCCCGCCACGTCCGGGCCTTGACCCGGAAC